>QHBU01000058.1 GCA_003244045.1 Candidatus Aeolococcus gillhamiae | reverse complement strand
GGTGGCGGAGACTGGCAGGTGCGCTGCTGGCATGCGCGGGCATCCCGGCTCGGCGCAGCGCGAGGATCGCGAGCGCGGTGTCCCACACCGGCGACATGCACGCCTGGAGACGCCAGCCGCCGTCATCCTCAACGGCGAAGCGGTCCAGCCCCGTCAGCCCGCGTCGCATGACCTCGTGGTCGAGCGGCATGCCCTCGAGATGCAGCGCGATCAGCGAGTACACCCACGGTGGCTGAATGCCACCCCAGCTTCCGTCGGCCTCCTGCCGCGCACGGATCCATTTCACCAGCCGGCGCCGCGCAGCGCTGCGACCGGGGTGGATGCGCAGCCGTTCGTATTGCTTCTGCAGGTGGTCGGCCCACGCGAACGGCCCGCTCGCCTCGACCCGGCGCAGACGCCACTCGGTCCCCGGGAGGACCAGCTCGGCGAGCGAGAACGGGAGCGGCCGGCACGGCCGGCGGGAGATGACGATGAGCAGAGGCGCGATCGTCCCGCGTGCCCAGCATGCGAAGTCGTATAGGTTGAGCGGGACCCTTGGCGGCAGCCAGACCAGCTCCGGCGGCATGCTGGGAACGCCCTCCCACGGGTAGGCGCCGAAGAGAGCCAGCCAGATCTTGGTGAAGACGCGCGCGTGGGCGACCCCGCCCTGCTCGAGGATGGCGCGCCGTGCCTGGCTCAGCTCCGGTCGCGCGCCGTCGAGGCCGAGGACGCGCAGGGCCACATACGCCTCGATGGTAGTGCTGAGGTCGGCGGGAGCGTCGTGGTACAGGCCCCAGGAACCGTCCTCGCGCTGGCAGCCGAGCAGGTGGCGGATCGCTCCGTCCCTGATGTCGTCGTGCGGGAGGCCGAGAAACGCGAGCAGCAGTACGTGCTCAGACGTCATGGTGACGTTGGTCTCCAGCTCCCCCGACCACCAGCCGCGCGCGTCCTGCCGTTCGAGGAGGTGGTCGACCGCGGCGCTGACGGCGGCGCGTGAGCCCGGAATGACGCCGGCGTGTTCGCGCTGCAGGGTGTCAGCCACGCGCCGTCTCCAGCTCACGCGTTGCACGCCGGGGCGCGTTGGCGAGCACGTCGGCGGCCGCGCGACCGCTGCGCACCGCCGACTCCATGGTCGCCGGCCAGCCGGTCGCGGTCCAGGCGCCCGCGATGGCGAGGTTGGGACGCGACGTCGTCGAGCCCGGGCGATGCAGCCCCGGAGCGGGGATAAAGGTTGCCTCGGGGTCGCGCGTGACAGCGCCTCGCACCAGACGGGCGGAGCCAAGCCGCGGCAGCACCGCGGTCAATTCCCCGTGGCACAGCTCGACGAGGTCTGCTTCCGGGCGGCCCACCACGGTATCGGCGGCGCTCAGGCTGCAGCACAGGTAGCCTGGTTGCTTCTCGAACACCCACTGCACCGGCGAGCCGACGATGGCGGCGAAGCCAATGTCAACCGCGGCGTCGAACCAGAGGTGAACGTCGACGATGGCTCGGGATTGGAACCGGTCCAGCCCGGTGACGCCGTACCGCGTCGGGTCTCCGAGGATGGCGGCGGCACGCGCCGGTGGCACGGCGAGCACCACCGCGTCGCCCACGATCTCCTCGCCGTCATTGCAGCGGACTCCGTGCACGTCCCCGCCGTCGTCGAGCAGAGCCACGACGCCGCTGCGCAGACGGACGCTGCCTGCGCGCGCCGCCGCGGCTTCCGCGATCCGCGCCAGGGGGACGCGCGACCAGCCAATCCGCGCCGCGTCCGGGTGCCCGGTGAAGGCGGTGCGGATCACGAACAGTGCGTCTGCGGCGGCCACCTCGTCGAGCCTGCCATTGAGCGCCGGCACGACGAAGAGCTCCCAGAAGCCGTCGATGGCCGCGCGTCCCTGGCCGTGGCGCCGGAGCCATGCGGCGAAGGTCTCACCGGGGCCAGGGGTCTCGCCGGCACTGCGCAGGCCGCGGACCACCTCGAGCTTCGCCGCGAGCCGCAGCGGTGCATACGCTGCGAACGATGGGAGCAGGCTGAGCGCGGGGGGCAGTCCGCGCGTCGCGAACAGCCTGCTCGGACGGCCCTCGCGGCGCAGCACGGTAACCTCGAACCGCCGCTGGTTCCAGAGCGCGTCGCTCATGCCCAGTGACCTCACGAAGTCGAGATAATCGGTGCAGCAGCCGAGATGGACGTGCTGGCCGTTGTCAACCTCCACCCCGTCGACGGTGAATGACGTCGCCTTGCCACCGACCAGCCGGGTCCGCTCCACCAGGACGACGTCGTGGCCGCGGTCGATCAACCTGCACGTGGCGGCGAGCCCGGCTAGTCCCGCGCCGACGACGACGACGCGCATCAGCGGCGGGCACCGCTGCCGGCGCTCACCACCCTGCGTGGTGCTCGCGGCAGCGCCGCACGAACCAGCACCGCCGCCTTCCGTGAAGGGGTCAGGGAGAGCCGCCGCTGCAGCGGCGTCTCCGGGTGCGCCTCGATCTCCGCGAGGATGCGCTGGTACAGCCCGGCCATGGTGCGCACGCAGATCCCGGCGCGATGCGGGATGTGGTGCTCCACGCGGAGCCCCGAGGCGAAGAGACGGCGTGCCCGTCGTGCCTGAAAGCCGACGAATTCCGGCCAGCGCGGTGGAGGAGCTGCGCCGGCGAGCTGCTGCTCGCTGATGCCGAAGGCGGCGAGCTCGTCCAAGGGGAGGTAGATGCGCCCCATCTCCAGGTCGCCGCGGACGTCTCGGAGGATGTTGGTGAGCTGCATCGCCTGCCCCAGGTCGTCCGCATGGGCCAGCGCGACCTCGTCGTCGAAACCGAAGATGCGCACACACATCCGACCCACGCTGGATGCGACCAGGAGGCAGTAGCCGGCCAGCTCATCCCAGTCGGAATATCGCGACGTGGTGAGGTCGCGCTCGACACCGTCGATGAGAGCGTCCAGCTCCGCGCGCGGGATGCGGTACGACGCCACCGCGCGGGCCAGGACGGTGGTGACGTCGTCGTCGGGCTCGCCCGCCAGGGCGCCACGCAGCCGTGCCCGCGTCGAGTCGAGCGCTGCGCGTGGGTCAGCAGCCGTGGGGGAGTCGACGGCGTCGTCGACCTGGCGCGCGAAGTCGTACAGCGCGTAGATGGCGGTGCGCTGCGGCCGCGGCAGGGCGATGAACCCCCAGTAGAAGTTGGCCGCGTTGATACGGGCGAGGCGCTGGCAGACCCGCTCGGCCTGCACGATGCCGCCGTTGCTCGCGGAACCGGGGTGGTCGGTCGCCAGGAGCGCGATCGCCTCGGCCGCGAGACGGGCCTTGACCGGCGCGCTCACCTCGGGGCGAACCGCATCGGTACGGAACGACGCGCGCCGGATCGCGTCGAGGATGGCCGTCCCTCCCAGCCGGTACATCGCCAGCTGGGCACGCAGACGGCCGGCGGTCATCGCCTCCAGCTCGCAGCCCGCCTCGAGCATGGCGTGGGCGCGCTCACAGAGCGCGCGCACCGCGCCGTGGACACCCAGTGCGGCGACGTCGTCAGCCGGCAGGTAGCGCCGCCCGAGGCGCGCGTCGACCGCGACGTCCTGGGCAAAGTTGGCCAGCTGCAACCCGATGCACACGGAATCTGAGAGCCGCTCCGCACGCGGACCGCGAATCCCTAGCACCGCGAGGACCATGCGGCCGACGGGCGCAGCCGACAGCCGGCAGTACGCCTCCAGCTCAGGCCAGCTGGCGTAGGCGGTGACCCGCTGGTCCTGGAGGTTGGCGCTGATCAGGTCGACGAACGGCTGCACCGGGATCGCGCACGCATGCACGGTCTCGCGAAGAGCGAGCAGGACAGGGTGGGTGGGCACCGCGTCGCCGCTCAGCGCGGCGATCACCTCAGCGCGCCACATCTGCAGGCGAGCGTCGGAGCGGCTTTCGTCGCCGAGGTCGTCCGTCACCCGGCAGTACGCGTAGATGCGCGCCAGGTGGACGCGCAGCTCGGCAGGAAGCACCGCCGACGCGACCGTGAAGTTCTCGTAATGACGACGCGCAAGGCGCCGGCAGAAGGCATCCGCGTGCGCCAGCTCGGCGTGAGGGGGTGACGGGGCGGGTGCGAGCACGCTCATCCGCGAGCGGCTGTGCGTGTCACCTGGGTGCCGCGGAGGTCGGAGATGGTCTCGATCAGGCTGGCGACCAGGGTGACCCCGTCCGCGCCCGGGACGGGGCCGCCGTCCTCGCGCACCAACCGTGCAGAGCTGCGCAGCGAGGGCAGGTCGCGCGAGCCGGTGCAGAACATGGCGATGCGCAGCACGTCGAACCACTCGCGTCCGAGGTTGACGCACGCCTGCGTGCCGAACGCCGCGGCGCGCAGGAAGGGCCCTGCCACTCCGACGAGGTCGGCGCCGAGCGCGCTGGCCACGGCGACGTCGAGCCCGCTGCGCACTCCGCCGCTGGCGAAGATCACGCCGTCCGGGGCGGCCGTGCGCGCCTGGGTGAGCGCGACCGCCGTCGGGATGCCCCAGCCGGCGAACGCTGCCGCCGTCCCCGCCGCGGGGCCGCCGAGGCGATGGCGCTCGACCTCACTCCAGGAGGTGCCCCCAGCGCCGGCCACGTCGACCGCGGCGACGCCCGCGTCGAGCAGCCCGGTGACCAGGTCCGCCGAGATTCCCCAGCCGACCTCCTTGACGATCACCGGCACGGCAAGCGAGGCCGCTACCGTCTCGATGCGTCCCAGCAGGCCCGCGAAGCAGGTGTCGCCCTCCGGCTGCAGCGCCTCCTGGAGCGCGTTGAGGTGCAGCACCAGCGCGTCGGCGCCGAGCATGTCGACGAGGCGCGCGCAGTCACCGCTGCTTACCCCGAGGTTGAGCTGCACCGCCCCCAGGTTGGCCAGCAGTGGAACCGTCGGGGCGATCTCTCTGACGGCGAAGCTGGGGAGCGCCTCGGGACGCTCCAGGAGTACGCGGGCAGAGCCGAGACCCAGGGCGATCCCGAGCTCGGCAGCCGTCTCCGCGAGCACCATGTTGATGCGCGCCGCCTGCTCGGTCCCACCGGTCATGCACGAGATGAAGAGGGGAGAGGCGAGCTGCCAGCCCAGCACCTCGGTGGCGGTGCTGACCTCGTCGAGGTCGATGTCGGGGAGCGCGCAATGCATGAAGCGGTAGGCGTCGAAGCCGGTGGACACACCCTTGGCGGCGACGTCCTCCTCGAGGTTGATGCGCAGGTGGTCCGCCTTGCGGCTGCTCGTCGCTCCGTTGGGGTGCGAGCGCTCACCGTTGATGGCCACCATCAGGCCGCCCGCTCGACGATGAAGTCGACGAACGACCGGAAGTCGCCGACCGCCACCGGCGAGAGCCCGCACATCCCCGCCAGGCGCATCGCCGAGCGGCTGCGACGCGCCAGCTCGTCGGCGACCGCCTCGCCGGCCCGCGCCTCGTCGAGGAGCGCCAGGATCACGTCCTCGTCGCCCCCGGGTTGCCGGTAGAGCCGGCGGAAGTGGCGCTGCGCCGCGCCTCGCAGTCGTGCGTGGCCGGCGACGACCGGGTAGGTGACCTTGCGCCGGGCAAGGTCACCGCCGCAGCCCTTGCCGGTCACCGCGCTGTCTCCCCACGTTCCCAACCAGTCGTCGCGCACCTGGAAGGCGATCCCCATCTCGATGCCGGCGCGGCGCAGCAGCGCGGCCCGGCGCGAGTCGGCACCGCCAAGCAGGGCTCCGGCCTCGAGCGCCGCACCGATCAGGGCTCCGGTCTTGGCGCGCGCCAGGTGCAGGTAGGTGGTCACGGTAGTGTCGATCTGCCCCTCCAGGGCAAGGTCGAGGCACTGGCCTTCGATGACGGCGACGATGGCGTCGTTGATCGCCGTCGCCGCACGCAATCGCGCCGTCGGCCGATCACGTCCGGACAGCAGCGCGCGGTAGGCGATCGCGTGCATGCCGTCACCGGCGTTGATCGCCTGGGCGCTGCCCCAGACCGCCCAGACGGTGGGGCGATGGCGACGTTCGACGTCGCCGTCTTGGATGTCGTCGTGGACCAGGGTGAAGTTGTGGATCCACTCGACGGCGGTGGCGGCGGGCAGCGCGCTCGCCACGTCCCCACCGCACTGCTCGGCCGCCCAGAGTGCCAGGCAGCCGCGCACGAACTTGCCCGATGCACCCCTGCCAGGCCGCCCCTGCGCGTCGGTCCATCCCAGGTGATAAGAGGACATCGCCCCGATGCGAGTCCCAGAAGCGGGGGCACTGGCGCGCAGAGCTTCGTGAAGGGGAGCGAGCATGCGGCCCAGCGCCACGGGAACCTGGTCGGCGGCGCCGCTCCGGGCGGGGGGGGCGGCGGCTTCAACGTGGTGGAGGGCTACTGCCATGCCTCATCCCAGTGCATAACGCCGGATAATGATTCACGCATAGTAAGTAGTCTCGAGATGGCGCACAAGGCGGCCGCGAGCGGCGGTTGCGCGCGAGCCGGTGCAGGTAAAATCCGCCGGCCACGTGCCCAGGTGGTGGAATTGGTAGACACGCCAGCTTGAGGGGCTGGTGACCGCAAGGTTGTAAGGGTTCGAGTCCCTTCCTGGGCACCACGTTTTCGTATTCAAAGCGGCGCTTTCCAGGAGGACCGGTGGCAGGTCTGGCGCATGTGCGCAAAGTTGAGGAGTATTTGACGCAATTGGCTTATTGAGGGGTCCCCCAGTAGCCGACGTTCGTCACCAACCACGCACAAATCGACGTTCGCGCTGACAATCGGCCCGTGGAGCTCGCGCTAGGCGCTGGCTGGCCCCCCTGCCGCTGCCTTGGCGGATGTGCGAGCGACACCCCAGGCCCACGCCGGCGGAGTGATAGCACGCCGCCGGCAGCCTGGGTTCCCGGAACCGGTACCTGACCGTGGCTCCGCGTACAGGGAACGGCGGCAGTACGATCCTGCGTCGACGTGACAGGCACAAACGACGAGTCGCGCGACGATGTCGCCGTCGTCACCGGCGCAGGGCGTGGCATCGGCCGCGCGATCGCGCAACGCCTGGCTGGGCCGTACACCGTGCTGGCGGTGGCACGCACCGAGTCGGAGCTCGCCGAGACCGCCGCCGGCCGGCCGGGGATCCACGTGCACCACGCCGACGTGGGCGCAGCCGGTGCCATGGCGGAGATTGCGGCGGTAGCTGCGGAGCTCGGCCGCATGGCGGTGTGGGTGAACAACGCGGCGGCTCTGGACCCGCAACCGCTGGCCGACATCAGCGACGAGCGCTGGCGCGCGGTCATGGCCGTCAACCTCGACGCCGCGTTCGCCGGGTGCCGCGAAGCGCTGCGTCGGATGGCTGCCGGCGGCGGGGGCGTGATCGTGAACATGGCTTCACTCTCCGGCGTCCCCGGGGTCGAGAAGTTCCCGGGCAATGCCTCCTACAACGTCTCCAAGGCCGGGCTGATCGGTTTGACCGAGGCGGTGGCCTTGGAAGGTCGTGAGCACGGCGTGCGCTGCGTGGCGGTGAGCCCTGGAGCGGTGGACACCGCGATGCTGCGACGCGCCGCTCCCCAGCTGCGTGCGGGGATGACCCCGGAGGACGTCGCCGCCATCGTGGAGTTCCTCGTGAGTGACGCCGCAGCTCCGCTGTCCGGCACCAACATCCCCATCTACAGCAATCGATAGCCGCCGGCAGACGGACTCTCCGGCCGGCGCTGCCTGGTCGCGGTGGCATAGTTGCCGGATGGACGAGCCCACGCCGCTGCCGATCCGACCGTCGCGGGATCAACCGGTCGCGGCCGTCGCCTCCGTGGGCGCTGACCCGATCATCCCGCTCATCGAGTGTCTCATCCGCGAGGTCGGCGAGGACACGGCGCGGGAGGGCCTCCTGCACACGCCGGACCGCGTCGCCCGCAGCCTTCGATTCCTGCTCAGCGGCTACGACCTCGAGGTCGCCGACGTCATCAACGGCGCCGTCTTCGAGGAGAGCTACGAAGAGATGGTGCTGGTCCGCGACATCGAGGTGTACTCGCTCTGTGAGCACCACCTGTTGCCGTTCTTTGGCAAGGCGCACGTCGCCTACCTGCCGCGCGGCCGCATCGTCGGGCTCAGCAAGCTGCCGCGAATCGTGGAGATGTTCGCGCGCCGCCTCCAGGTCCAGGAGCGGCTCACCACCCAGATCGCCGCCGCGCTCAACGAGGCTCTCGATCCCTACGGCGTGGCCGTGGTCATCGAGGCCTCCCACCTCTGCATGATGATGCGCGGCGTCGAGAAGCAAAACAGCCGCACGGTGACGTCGGCCTTGACCGGGGGCTTCCAGACCGACCCCAAGTGCCGCAACGAGTTCCTCGACCTGCTGGGGCGCACCTGAGCGCCGTCAGCGCACTCCCACCACCGCGACGTCGAGGAGCATCACCAGCCCGCCGGCGATGAAGAGGGCCAACCCCAGCGCCAGGTGAACCCAGCGGATCGGCGGCTCGCGGCGGCGTCGCGCCCGGCTCACGAGCGTGACCCCGGCCAGTCCAAGACCCGCCGCGATCAGGATCGTCGCGGGCACTCCGATGAGGCCGCTGAAGAGGTCGCGCACCGGCCCAGTCTAGGTTCGCTGCGAGAATGGAAGCCTATGCCCCGCATCGCACTGAGCACCGCGGACTCCGACACCCTCATCGAGCTGCTGTCCGCACACGGCGCGCCCGCCTTTCGCGCGGCACAGCTGCGCCACGCCGCCTGGCAGCCGTTCGTGTCCGGCTTGGACGACATCCGTCAGCTCCCGTCCGAGCTGCGCAGCCGGCTCAGCGACGATCTCGACTTCTCCACGGTGACGATCGCCGCTGAGAGTGAGGCGGACTTCGGCCGCACCATCAAGCTGCTCTGCAGGCTCGCCGATGGGCAGACGGTCGAGACGGTGGCGATGGAGACTCCCGGGCGCGAACTGTCACGGCGCCGGTCGACGGTGTGCGTCAGCACCCAGGTCGGCTGCGCCGTGGGGTGCCCGTTCTGTGCGACGGGACGCATGGGGCTGCGCCGCTCGTGCACCGCCGCGGAGGTCGTCGACCAGGTGCGCGCCGCCGCCAGGGCGCTGTACGCGCGCGGCCTGGGGCCGGTCACGCACGTCGTGTACATGGGCATGGGCGAGCCGCTCGCCGCATACGACGCCACCGTGGGATCGATGCGGGTGCTCGTCGCCGACGGGGGCCTCAGCGCGCGCCGCATCACCGTCTCCACCAGCGGCGTCGTGCCGGCCATCCACCGGCTGGCGGTCGAGGGCATGGGCTGCACGCTGGCGGTGTCGCTGCACGCCTCCACCGACGAGCTGCGCGACCGGCTGGTGCCGCTCAATCGCGCCCACCCCCTCGAGTCGCTGGTCGGCGCGGCCACCGGCTACGCCCGCGCCACCGGGCGCAGGCTCACCTTCGAGTGGTGCCTCATCGGCGGCATCAACGACAGTGTCGAGCAGGCCCGCGGGCTGCGCGACATCGCCCGTCGCGCACACGCCCACGTCAACGTGATCCCCATGAACCACATCGACGACAGCCCCTGGGGGCCTCCCGACCGGCGCACCGAGCTGGCCTTCCTCACCGAGCTCGATGGCGCGGTGGTCACGGTGCGTGACACGCGCGGATCGGACACCGACGCGGCCTGCGGACAGCTGCGCGCCGCCCTCGAGCAGCGCCGCAGCCTTCGCCCGGACGGAACCCTGTCGCCGCCGGCGCGACGTGTCGCACCTGTCTCGTCGACGCGCTGACCGTGGCTGACGACGGCGCGCTCATGGACGTCGCCCTGGCCGAGGCGGCGCTTGCCGATCACGCCACCAGCCCCAACCCCATGGTCGGGGCTGTGGTGGCGCGTGGCGGCAAGGTCGTCGCGGTCGGGTACCACGCGCGGGCCGGCGAGCCGCACGCCGAGGTCAACGCGCTGGTCGTGGCGGGCGACGCTGCCAGGGGCGCCGACCTGCTCGTGACCCTCGAGCCGTGCACCGTGCAGGGCCGCACCCCGCCGTGCGTCGACGCGGTCATCGCCGCCGCGCCGCGCCGGGTCGTGGTCGCCATGCTCGACCCGAACCCTGCGGTGGCCGGGCGCGGCGTCGCCGCTCTCGAGGCCGCCGGCATCGCCGTCGAGGTCGGCGTCCGCAACGCCGAGGCGGAGCGACTCAACCGGTTCTATCTCACCCACATGCGCACCGGCATGCCCTTCGTGACCGCCAAGTTCGCGGCCTCTCTGGACGGGCGGATCGCCACCCGCACCGGCGAGTCGCGGTGGATCAGCTCAGACGCGTCCCGCGAGCTAGCCCATCGGCTGCGCCACCGACACGACGCCATCCTGGTGGGCGCGAGCACGGTCGCGCAGGATGACCCGGTGCTGACCGCGCGGCTGCCCGGTGGCGCCCGGCAACCGCTTCGGGTGATCGTCGACAGCACCCTGCGCACCCCGCCGACGGCTCGCCTCTTCACGACCGACGGCGGGCCGGTGCTGATCGCCACCACCGCAGCCGCCCCGCCGGAGCGAACCGCTGCACTCGAGGCGGCGGGTGCTGAGATCGTCGTTCTGCCGGCGAGCCGGGGTGGCGTCGACCTGCCCGCCCTCTTCACAGTCCTGGGCGGTCGCGAGGTGATCAGCGTCCTGGCCGAAGGCGGCGCCGCGGTGCTTGGCTCGCTGCGCGACCAGGGCCTGATCGACGCGGTCGTCGCCGTGCTGGCCCCCCGCCTGATCGGCGGCGACGCGGCCCCGGCCGCGATCGGTGGTGAGGGCGCCGGGTCGCTGGCCGAGGCCGTCGTCCTCACCGACCTCGAGGTCGAACAGCTCGGCGGCGATCTCATCGTGACCGGCTACTGTGTGCGGTAGATGTTCACCGGGATCGTCGAGGAGGTCGGTCAAGTCGACAGCGTCGACGCCGTCGACGGCCGGTTGCGCATCAATTGCGGCGAGGTGCTGCGCGGCGCGCGCCGGGGCGACAGCATCGCGGTCGACGGCTGCTGCTTGACGGTGACCGACTTCATCAGCGCTGGCTTCGTCTCGGACGTGATGCCCGAGACGTTCGCGCGGACCACGCTCGGTTCGCTGGGCGTGGGTGACCAGGTCAACCTCGAGGCGGCGCTCCGCCACGACGGCCGCGTGGGAGGCCACCTGGTCACCGGGCACGTCGACGGGGTCGGCCGGATCACCGCCATCCGTGCCGACGGCAACGCCACCTGGGTGACCATCGGATCCCCCCCGGCCCTGATGCCGCTGCTCGTCGAGAAGGGATGCATCGCCATCGACGGGATCAGCCTCACCGTGGTGAGCGTCGATGACGCGGGCTTCACCGTCTCGCTGATCCCGCACACGCGTGACCACACGATCGCCGGCGGCTGGCGGGTCGGCAGCGACGTCAACCTGGAGGGCGATCTCGTGGCCAAGTACGTGCAGCGCGGCGTCGCCGCGCACGCCAGCACCACGCGAGCCGTGGTGCTGGCTGCGGAGGGCTGACCGATGACGCTGTGCACGCCCGAGGAGGCGATCGAGGACATCCGCCAGGGTCGCTTCGTGGTCATCGTCGACGACGAGGACCGCGAGAACGAGGGTGACCTCGCCATCGCCGCCGACCGCATCACCCCCGAGGCCGTCAACTTCATGGCCACCCACGCCCGGGGACTGGTGTGCGTGGCCTGCGAGGCATGGCGGCTCGACGAGCTCGGCCTTTCCGCCATGGTTGCCAACAACACCTCACAGTTCGGCACGGCGTTCACGGTGAGCGTCGACGGGGTGGGCCGCGGGGTGACCACCGGCATCTCCGCCTTCGACCGCGCCACCACCATCAGGCTGCTCTGCGACGAGCATGCGCGACCCGGCGATTTCGCCAAGCCAGGTCACACGTTTCCCCTCCGCGCCGCACCGGGTGGCGTGCTCGAACGGGCCGGCCAGACGGAGGCGATCGTCGACCTGTGCAAGGCCGCCGGGCGCTTTCCTGCCGGCGTGATCTGCGAGATCATGCGCGCCGACGGAAGCATGGCCCGCCGCGCCGACCTCGACGACTTCGCCGCCGAGCACGGCCTGCGCATCGTGGCCATCAGCGACCTCATCGCCTACCGGCGCCGCAGCGAACGCCTGGTCGTCCGCGGCGCCACCACGACCCTGCCGATCGACGAGGGCGTGGTCACCATCCACGCCTACGAGGACGTCATCACCGGCGCCACCCACGTGGCCTTGTGCTGGGGGAACGTGGCCGACGGCGGACCGGTGCTGGTGCGGGTGCACAGCGAATGTCTCACCGGCGACGTGTTCGGTTCGCAGCGCTGCGACTGCCGCGCCCAGCTGGATCGCGCCATGGCCATCCTCGGGGACGCGCGCCGCGGCGTCCTCGTCTACCTGCGCCAGGAGGGCAGGGGCATCGGGCTGCTCGACAAGCTCCGCGCCTACGCGCTCCAGGACCGCGGCCTCGACACCGTGGAGGCCAACCAGCACCTCGGCCTTCCCGTCGACAAGCGCGACTACGGCATCGGTCAGCAGATCCTCGCTGACCTCGGCGTGCAGCGGATCCGCGTTCTCACCAACAACCCTCGTAAGTACTACGGGCTCTCCGGCTTCGGGCTCGAGGTGGTGGACCAGGTGCCGCTGGTGGTTCCGCCGACCGCGCACAACCGGCGCTACCTGGAGGCCAAGCGAACCAAGCTCGGGCACCGCCTCGACCCCGAGCAGCTCGACGCCGGCTAGCCGCGGCGGCCATGGCCATCCAGGCGATCCGTGGCGCCATCCAGGTCGAGGCAAACGATCGCGGCCTGATCCTCGAGGCCATCGCCGAGCTCGTCCAGGCCGTGCTGGGGCGCAACGGCCTCACCGCCGAAGAGCTGGTCAGCATCGTCTTCACCGCCACGCCGGACCTCACGGCCGAGTTCCCCGCCTACGCGGCCCGCCAGGCCGGCATGACCGACGTCCCGATGCTCTCCGCAACGGAGATCGACGTGCCCGGGGCCATGCCGCGAGTGCTCCGGCTGCTCGCCCACGTGGAGACCACCCGGACCCGCCATGAGCTGCGCCACGTCTACCTGCGCGGGGCCACGCAGCTGCGCACGGACCTTCCCCAGTGAGCTCCCGGCGCACGCGCCGATAGCCCAACGTCCCGAAATATCTGGGACGATGCGCGCGTGGATGTGAAGACGGGCAAGCTCGATGCCACCGGAATGCGCTTCGGGCTGGTGGTCGGTCGCTTCAACGACGTCGTCTCGCAACGCCTCCTCGAGGGAGCGGTGGACACCCTGCTGCGTCACGGCGCGCGTGACGCGGACCTGGTGGTGGCCTGGGTACCCGGATCCTTCGAGATCCCCGTCGCCGCCAGGGAGCTCGCCGAGCATGGCAACGTCGACGCGGTGATCTGCCTCGGGGTGGTCATCCGCGGGGAGACGGCCCACTTCGACCTGGTCGCCGGCGAGGCCGCCCGCGGCGTGGGGGCGGTCCACGCCGCCACCGGGGTGCCGACCGGCTTCGGCGTGGTCACCGCGGAGAACCTCGAGCAGGCGCTCGACCGGGCGGGCGGCAAGGCGGGCAACAAGGGCGCTGACGCCGCCATCGCCGCCGTCGAGATGGTCAGCCTGCTGCGCGCGATCAGGCGGCCGCGGCCGGCGCGGCGCAGCGCAGCCTCGTAGGGCTAACGAGCAGCCTTCGCCTGGGTCCGCACGCAGCGAGTGCAGACCTTGGCCTTGACGAGACGGCCGGCACGGAGAATGTGGACGGACTGCAGGTTGGGCATGAAGCGGCGCCGGGTGTGTCGCTTGGAATGGCTGACGTTGTTGCCCGACATGGGCCCCTTTCCGCAGACGTCGCAGCGCTGAGACATGGTGTGGTGATCTTCCCGGAAAACGGTCCAGCGCCGAAAAACGATGGCACCGCGTACTAGAATTGCGCCCCACCACACAAGTGGCCTTGGCGCACCCCGGAACTCGGTCCGGGCGGTGGCCAAAGATAACACAAGGCCGCGGCGCGGCTTATGGGATCCGACGTGACGAGCAAGGTCAAGGCACCGCACGCCCTCACCCGGACCGAGAGCCTCGGCCGGATCGAGGTGTCACCGCGCGTCGTGGCGTCGATCGTCGGCCACGCCGCCAACGAGTGCTACGGCGTCGTCGGCATGGCCGCGCGCGGGCTGCGCGACGGCATCGCTGAGCGCCTCAATCGCGAGAACGCCCACCGCGGCGTCGAGATCGAGGTGCGCGAGGGCGGCATCCAGATCGAGCTGTACATCATCGCTCAGTACGGCACGCGCATCAGTGAGGTGGCCCACAACCTGATGAGCGCGGTGCGGTACGCGGTGGAGAAGTCGCTGGGCCTTCCCGTCCTGGCGGTCAACGTCAACGTCCAGGGGATCCATCTCGAGGACAATGTCAGTGTCCGCTGAGGCTGGCTCGAAGCTCACCCTGCTTCGTGAGCCGGTGCTCACGGTCGGTGGTGTCGAGCTGCTCGCCGCGCTGCGCAGCGCACTCGCGTGGCTGCAGGCCAACCAGGAGGAGATCAACGACCTCAACGTGTTCCCGGTCCCGGACGGCGACACCGGCTCGAACATGTACCTCACCCTCCGCTCCGCGGTTGAGGAGGCGCAATCGGCCCCCGACCCGTCGTCGGCGGCCGCGGTGCTCGGCGCGGCCGCCCACGGCTCGCTGATGGGGGCGCGCGGCAACAGCGGGGTGATCCTCTCGCAGATCCTCCGTGGCGTGGCCCAGGGGGTCGGATCCCAGCCCCGCCTCGACGCCGGGGCGTGGGCACGCGGTCTGCGCGAGGCGCGCACGGTCGCCTACAAGGCGGTGATGAAGCCGACCGAGGGCACCATCCTCACCGTCGTGCGTGAGGCTGCCGAGGCGGCGGGGCGCGCCGCTGAGGAGAGCTCGGACGTCGCCACAGTGCTCGAACAGGCGGTGCGGGCCAGTCACGCGGCCGTGGAGCGGACCACCGAGCAGCTCCAGGTGCTGCGAGACGCGGGCGTGGTGGATGCCGGGGGCTTCGGGTTGGCGGTGATCCTTGAGGGGCTGAGCAGGGCGATCGCCGACCCCGCGGCCGCGCAGTCGCCGCCCATCGGGCCACGGCGACGCGCCGGTGAGGATCGGGTCCAGTTGCCCTTCGGGTCCGCGGACGCGGCCCCGCGGCCGTCAGTGCGTCGCGGCGCCGCGGCGGTGGAGATGAAGGAGGAGGGCTGGGGCTACTGCACCGAGTTCCTCATCCACGGTCCCGGCCTCGACCCCGAGAGGCTCCGCGACGAGCTTGGCAAGCTTGGTGAGTCGGCGCTGGTGGTCGGAGACCCCGAGCTGGTGCGTGTCCACATCCACACCGGCGAGCCGGCACCGCTGATCGCCCTGGCCTCCTCGCGCGGCCGCCTCAGCAAGCTCAAGGTGGAGGACATGTCGGCGCAGCACCACGACGTCCTCGGTCGCGCCGACGCCGCCGAGCGGCCCCCCGTAATCGAGGCGCCCGAGCCGGCGGCGGACGCGCCGCGCAAAGCCATCGGCGTGGTGTCGGTGGCGCCCGGCCAAGGCTTCCGTGACATCCTCGCCAGCCTCGGCGCCGACGCCGTCGTCGAAGGCGGGCAGACCATGAACCCATCAATCGAGGACCTCCTCAACGGGGTCCGCGCGGCGCACGCAGAGAAGGTCGTGCTGTTGCCCAACAACGGCAACGTGATCCTCACCGCCGAGCAGGTCAACGGGCTCATCGACGACTGCGAGGTCAAGGTGGTGCCCACGCGCAACCTGCCCCAGGGCATCAGCGCGCTGCTCGCGCTCGAACCCGACTCGACCATCGACGCCAACGCGGCGCGCATGTCCGCGGCCATCAAGCACGTCCACGCTCTCGAGGTCACCCGCGCGGTGCGCGACAGCACCGCCAACGGCCACGAGATTAAGGAGGGCGACGTGCTCGGGATCCTCGACGACGAGATTCGCGAGGTCGGCAGTGACGAGCCCAGCGTCATCGAGGCGGTGCTTGGCTCCGTCGACCAGGCCCCCGAGCTGGTCACCGTGTACCGCGGCGGTGACGTCACCCCCGCCGATGCGGAGGCGCTCGTGGAGAGGATGCGCGCCACCTTCGCCGACACGGAGTTCGAGCTGCACGACGGCGGCCAGGAGCACTACTCGTACGTCCTTTCGCTCGAGTGAGGCGATGATCAGGATCGTCACCGACTCGACGTCGGACATCCTTCCAGCCGAGGCAGAGCGGCTGGGCGTCGACGTGGTGCCGCTGACCGTCCGGTTCGGGGAGGAGCAGTTCCGCGACGGCGTCGACCTCGGTCCGGACGAGTTCTACCGGCGCCTGCCCACCACGCAGGTGCAGCCGAGTACCTCCCAGCCCACCCCCGAGCAGTTCGCCGAGGTGTACCGCCGGCACGTCAGCGCCGGCGACTCCGTGGTGTCCATCCACATCTCGGAGAAGCTCAGCGGGACGCTGCAATCGGCCAGCCTGGCCGCTCAGGAGTTTCCCGCCGGCACGGTGCGAGTCGTCGATTCGATCACGGTCAGCGCCGGCATCCAGTTCCTGGTGAGAGCCGCGCTTGCCGACATCGCTGCAGGCTCCGACATCGACGATGTCGAGAAGCGGGTGAAGGACCGCCGTGGCCGCGTCGAGGTGTACGTCCTCCTCGACACGCTCACCTACCTGCAGCGCGGCGGGCGCATCGGGCGCGCCCAGGGCCTGGTCGGCGGCATCCTCAACGTCAAGCCGCTGCTCTGCGTGCGCGACGGTGAGGTGCACCCCGAAGCACGGGTGCGCAAGCGGCAGCAGGGGATCGACAAGCTGGTGGACATCGCCGCCGCCAAGCGACCCTTGGACGCGCTGGCGGTCTTCCACTGTGGAGCGCCCCAGCTGCTCGAGCTCATCGAGCCCCGCCTGCGCGCCGATCATCCCGGCGTGGATCTCATCGTCGGCCAGCTCGGCGCGGTGGTCGGCACCTACAGCGGCCCCGGTGGCGTGGGAATCGGCCTGCTGCGCGCGGGCTGACGCCGGCGCTGCACACTGCGCGGTTCGGGAGCGATCCGAGACCCGGGCTATAGTCGAACGCAGATGGCCTCCCCGAGCACGACGGCGCGCCTTGCCGCGATCTCGCCCTCGACGTCTGTGCTGGAGCTGCCCGGCGTCAAGGACATGATTGCCCTGCGCCTCGACAGGCTCGGTATCACCACCGTCCGCGACCTGCTCTTCCACATGCCGCGCCGCTATGAGGACACGCGGGTGCTGACCCCGGTCGCACAGCTGCGAGCGGGAGAGGTCCAGACGTCACAGGTGGTGATCCGCAACGTGACGGTGCATCGCAGCCACGTCAAGAAGATATGGCTGGTCGAGGCCTCGCTGGTGGACGGGCGAGACGTCGTCGGCGCGGTCTGGTTCAACCAGCGATTCCTGATGAACCAGCTGCGCAGCGGCATGGAGGTACTGGTCAGCGGCAAGGTGGAGACGTCGCGGACCGGCCTGACGTTCCGCAACCCGACGTTCGAGCGCGTGGGCAGTGAGCAGCGTCACGTCGGCCGGCTGGCGCCCGTGTACCCGGAGACAGAGAAGCTGAGTTCTGCACGGCTGCGCAGCCTCATCGAGCCGCTGCTGCCCTTGGCCGACTCACTGCCCGACAGGCTGCCGTCGGAAGTGCGGAGCGCCGAGCATCTGATGGGTATTGGAACTGCTCTCCGCCAGGTCCACTTTCCCGACGATGAGCAGAGCAGGGCTCGCGCCCACGAACGCATTGCCTTCGAGGAGCTGTTCCTTCTCCAGCTGGCCGCGCAGCGGGCGCGGCGGCGACGGCTCAGCAGCGCCGGGGTGGCCATCCCGTATGACGTCGAGGTGGCACGCGCCTTCGCGGGCTCGCTGCCGTTCCAGCTCACCGAAGGCCAGCGGGTCGCGGCCCACCAGGTGCTCACCGACATGGCCGGCAGCGGATCGATGAACCGGCTCCTCCAGGGCGACGTGGGCAGCGGCAAGACCGTGGTGGCTGCCATGGCCGCGCTGATGGCCCACCGCGCCGGCTTCCAGGTCGCCGTGATGGCGCCCACGGAGATCCTCGCCCGCCAGCACCAGGCCACGCTCACCCAGATGCTCGCCGCCCATGATCTGGCGCCGCGCCTGTTGGTGGGCAGCACCCCGGCGCGTGCCCGTCGAGAGATTGTCGAGGCGATGGCCAACGGACGGGAGTCGCTGCTGGTCGGAACCCACGCGCTCATCGAGGACGACGTCGTCTTCAGCGACCTCGGCCTGGTGGTGGTGGACGAGCAGCATCGCTTTGGGGTGGCGCAACGTCAGCGGCTGCGCCGCAAGGGGGCGCTGATGCCGAACTTCCTGGCCATGACCGCGACGCCGATCCCGCGCTCGTTGTCGCTGACCGTGTACGGCGACGTCAACATCAGCGAGCTCCGCGAGATGCCGCCCGGCCGCCATCCGGTGGCCACCCGCGTGGTCCCGCCGTACCAGCGCGACGAGGCCTACGCTTTCATCCGCGAGCAGATCGGTGCGGGCCGCCAGGCGTTCGTGATCTGTCCGCTCATCGAAGAGAACGACAAGCTGGGGGTGCGCAGCGCCACCGCCGAGCACGAGCGCCTCCGCGACGACGTCTTCCCCGACCTCAGGGTGGAGCTGCTCCACGGGCGCATGCCGTCGCGGGAGAAGGAGGAGCGCATGGGCCGGTTCGCGCGGGGCGACGCCGACCTGCTGGTGGCCACCAGCGTCATCGAGGTGGGTGTGGACGTGCCCAACGCCACCATCCTGGTCATCGAGGGCGCCGAGCGCTTCGGGCTCGCGCAGCTGCACCAATTTCGCGGTCGGGTCGGCCGCGACCGCCACCGGTCGTATTGCATCCTTTTCCAGAGCAGCATCGACGACGAGGGGTCACAGAGGCTGGAGACGGTCGCGGCGACGCACAGCGGCTTCGATCTGGCCGAGGCCGATCTGCGCCTGCGCGGAGCCGGGGACGTCGCCGGACTGCGCCAGCACGGCCTGCCCGAGATGCTCGCCGCCGACCTGCTCGACGTGGCCATGCTGCAACGCGCGCGAGCGGCTGCCGAAGCCTGGCTGGACCACGACCCGGAGCTCACCTCGTACGCGCCGCTGCACGAGGCGATGACCGGCTACCGCGCCGTGTTCGACCTGGACTGATCCTCAGTTCATGCCCACCACGGCACAAACTCGGATCACCGGTGGCGAGTGGCGAGGCCGCCGGTTGAGCACGCCGCGCGAGCAGATCCTCCGGCCCACCCGCGCGATGGTGCGCGAGGCCATCTTCAACATCCTCGGCGACGAGGTCGTCGGCGCCACCGTGGTCGACATCTTCGCGGGCGCGGGAACGGTCGGCTTCGAGGCACTCTCGCGCGGCGCCGCGCAGGCGGTGTTCGTCGACCGCGATGAGCGAGCACTCGCCCACGTGCGGGCCACGGCGCAGGCGCTGGGGTGCGCGGAGCGGTGCCAGGTCATCCGCGCCGACGCGCTGGGCTGGGTCCGCTCGCGCCCCGCCGAGCTCCGTGCCGGGGACGTCGTGTTCCTCGACGCGCCGTACCGCGACGACACGGGGAACGCGGTGCTCGACGCCCTCGGCGAGGCTCCGCCTCGCGTCGTGGTGTGCGAACATCACCGCGCCCGGTCGCTGCCCGACCGCATCGGCGGGCTCGCGGTGGTGCGTCATCGCCGCTACGGGATCACCGACCTGAGCGTTCTGCGGCCGGCTGTCACGGAGGTGGGCATCGGTGAGTGAGAGGATCGCGCTGTACCCGGGCAGCTTCGACCCGATCACGCGCGGCCACCTCGACATCCTGCAACGTGCCTGCCTGATCTTCGACCGCGTGTTCATCGGGGTGCTGCAGAACCCCTCAAAGACCCCGCTGTTCACAACGGAGGAGCGCGTCGACCTGATCCGGCAGTCCATCGACGCCGACGCCGGCGTCGAT
>QHBU01000057.1 GCA_003244045.1 Candidatus Aeolococcus gillhamiae | reverse complement strand
CACGTGGCGGGCCTCGTCGGCCACCTGCACGGCGAGCACTCCCACGATCTCGCGGAAGTGGGGATGAACCTGGGCCAGGAAGCGGGCAGGCACCACCAGGGCGGCGTTCTCGTTCTCGACCAGGTAGGTCATCACCGTCACCACGGCCGCCTCCACCTCGGGATCGAGGTCGACGGGCGCGTCCCAATCGACGGCCGTGGCCGGGTCCCACTGGGCGGCTACCGCCTGACGGTAGATACCGGCCGCGGTGTCGGCCCACACTGCGGCGCGGCGGTCGAGCGGGAACCGGATCTCAGGGCCTCCTGCCTCCACTAGCGCGCCCCGCGCCGCCAGGCCCCAGGTGGCAGGGGCCCGGTCGGCTACCCCGTTGCCGTTGCCTGCTGCCCGTTGCGCCCCCTTGCGGCGGGCATCGATGGCCGTGCCCCGGGTAACCCATCCAACAACCGGCCCGGCCTGAGGTGGGGAAGGGTTGAAGGCGTGGCCCCGGTCCCGGCACCAGGCCCGCAAGTGGATTCCGAGCTCGGGCGCCCGCCCCCTCACCTCCAGGCGGTCCCCGGGATCGAGGGTGGCCAGGGCCCGTTTGAGCAGCACCTGGCCTCCCCGGTCGAGGCCCACGTCGTCAAGGTCGATAGCCGTCAGCGGTGACATTGCCCTTCCCGTCGTAGAAGCCCAGCGCGGTGACGGCCTGTTCCAGCGGCCCGTAGCCGCTCGTACGGCCTTCCCGCCACGCCCGTAGCCCCTCGAGGTCGAGGAGGGGACGCACCTCGGCGTCGTCGTAGGACATGGCGAGGAGCAACTCCCGGAAGCGCTCGACAGGCTCGGACGGCGCGCTGGCCAGGACGGTGAAGTTGCAGTGGTCGAACACCGGCGTCTGGGTGAGGACACGGGTGACGCCGGGGGGGAGCGTGCCCTCGGTGGTGAAGAGGAGGTGGTTGCCGTCGATCATGCAGGCGGCGTCCACGTGGCCAGCGACCAGAGCCCGGGCCGCCTCCCGCTCGCCTCCCACGTGGTCGCCGTGCTTGCCCACCCCCACGTCGAAGCGCCTCACGGTGAAGTCGCGACCTGGCTCCAGGCCCAGATTCCGGAGGTGTCCGAGGGGGATGAGGGTGGCCTGAGGGGAGTCGAGGGCACCGACGCCCACCGTGCAACCACCGAGGTCGCTCACCGACTCGATGCCCGAGTCGGCCCGCACGACCACCACCGAGGTGAGATCACGATCGGTATCACGCATGGCGATGGCGGCGACGTCGGCCAGGCGCCTCGACCGGACCCAGGCCAGCGGGGAACTCCACGCCACGTCCACCTCCCCGGCCACCAGGGCCTCCACTTGGCGCTCGTAGTTCGAGTAGAGGACGTAGTCGACGGCGAGGCCCTGGGCTGCGAACCACTGCCGGAAGCCCTCCCATATGGTGACGACCTTGGGGTCATAGGCCACTGCCCCGACCACGAGTGAGCTATTCGTCATGGCGGCGCGATCAGAAGAGGGGAAGGCCGCAGACGGCCCGCCCGATGAAGTCGTAGAGCGTGTCGGTGGTGGGCGCCATGACCATGGCGGCACGGGCGTCGCGGAAATTTCGTTCCACGCCGACCTCCTTGCGGAAGGCGGCGCCGCCGCAGACCCGCATGGCGAGGTCGGTCACGTCGGCGGCGGCCTCTCCGGCGGCCGCCTTCGACTCGAGGACCCTCAACATGGCGTCCGGGCGGCCCGACTCAACGGCTGCGATGGTGTCCCTCAGCAGGGCTTCGGCGGCATCGGTCCTGATCCGCATGCGGGCAACGCTGGCCCGTACCACCGGGTTGTCGGCCAACGCTTGGTCAAGGTGCTCGAGGCGGGTGCCGGCGGCGTGGGCGGCAGCGGTTGTGG
>QHBU01000056.1 GCA_003244045.1 Candidatus Aeolococcus gillhamiae | reverse complement strand
CCGGGCGCCGGACGTGGCGGCAAGGAGGGCGACCCGATCCCCGAGCAGATCGAGGAGGCGGAGAAGACCAAGGACACCGAGCACAAGTTTGATGACGAGACCCAGGAGGAGCGCGGCGCCGACGCAGCCAAGTCCCCCGGTCATGTGAGCAGCCCCGAGGAGACGTCCGAGGATTCTCGCGAGGGTCACCGGTAGCCGTTCGGCCTTCCCGGCAGCGGTCGGCATCGTTCTCGTACCCCTCCCCATCGCGGCAGCGCTGGCAGCGGCCCGTCTTCCCTGACTCATCCTGACCCTTGGGTCGGTTGGGGTTTGACGGGCGTCCTCCTTACCATCGCCGGAGGTCCGTGTCCGTATCCGTCACTGCGGCGCGCCCAGTCCGCTGGAGCCGGAGACTATGTCCGATCCGGAGGCGGAAAAAGGGTGTTACAAGGCATGGAGACTAGGAACGTAGCGGGGCCGATGCCGGACGACTCGGTACGCATCGCGTCGGGCCGTGTCGCCCGCCGTGCGCCCGCGCCCACCCTCGCCTGGCCTCTCTGGTGAGGGCCGCGTGGCCCCGTCGAGGAGGTGGGATGGTGCCAACTCTGGCCTTTTCTGACCCCCAAGTTGACCCCCCCGGGGCCGGACGGCGGCGGACTCTGCTGGACGGGAAGTCGTCAATCGGACCGATGCCGAGTTCAGGAGGGACGCCGGTGGACCCCTGAGGACGCCTGAAACACGAACTGGAAATGCGGTATCCGGGGCAACTCGGATCGAGGGTTCGAATCCCTCTCGCTCCGCCAAATCCCTTATGCAGCACGGGTGTTGCCGGTCCCGCCATGGTGCATCCGGTGACTCAACGACCGGCTCCACTGTGACAACCGTCTGTGACAACTGGCGCAAGAGGTTGGTACATTCCTCCGGCGGCAAAGCGAGGCAATGGCGAAGGCTCCGTCTCGGCGCACCCTCGTGCCGACGGCCTATGGGTCGCGCGGTACACGGTGATCGAGGACGGGGTGACTCGCCGGCCAGCGTTGTACGGGCGAACCCGCCAGGAGGCGTCGCCAAAGTTGCGCGCTGCCCTGGTCGCGCGCGATGAAAGCCTCAGGGCCAAACCAGCGCCGGCCGATCGGCCACATCAGCAGGGCAGTGCGCCAGTATCGTCCACCACGAAGTTCAGCCGCATCGCCGCTGGCACTCCCGACGGTGTGCGCGACCTTTGGCTTCACCCCGGGGCCATCGAGTCCATTGAGGCAGCGAATGACAACAACACCACCATCCAGCTGCGGTCGGGTCGCCGACTCCTCTCAGCATGCGGAAAAAGGGTGTTGCAATACATGGAGACCAGCACCGTAGCCGGGCCGACGCCGCACGACTCGGTCCGCTTAAGCGTTGCGCCGTGTCGCCCGCTGTGGGGTCGCGCCGACCCTGGCCTGGGCCTCGCTGGTCAAGGCCGCGTGGCCCCGTCAGGGAGGTGTGATGGTGCCAACTCTGGCTCTTTCTGACCCCCAAAATTGACCTCCACGGGGCCGGACGGTCGTGGACTCCGCTGGACGGAACCGCGTCAATCAGGCGCCGCTTGAACTCGCCCTGGATGCTGACGGACGTTCGAGGACCCCCGAAACACGAACTGGAAATGCGGGTATCCGGGGCAACTCGGATCGAGGGTTCGAATCCCTCTCGCTCCGCCAAAGTCCTTGTTCAGTAAGGGATTGCCCCACCCAGCGAGGCGGCATCGGACGCGCTCGGCGAGATCGACGGGAAAATTTGACCCCCACGGGAGCCTGCTGACAGTTGTTGGCAGACGTGGCTGGACGTCCCAGGACGAAATCTGCAAACGCCCACAAGTGCGGTGACAACGCGCCAGCTTCGAACCGGACCCGCCGAGCGCTGGTGGTCAACTCCGTGGCCGCACGTGTGCCCCAAGCCTTTCGGCGTGGGTCACGTCGGGGGGCGCAACCCAGCCAGAGTGACGGCGACGAGCCGACGGAGGGCGGCTTTGGAGGGCAGGCTGCTGGCTGCGGTCAGGGCGTGCAGGCAGTAGCTGGCGAGCTCGTCAGGCGCGATATCGTCCCGGAGGACGCCCCTTCCTGCACCCTCCGCCAGCAGACCGCGGATGAGTGCGTGGACCTGGTGCCGCGCGCGGCCCTCGCCGCCGACCATGTTCTCTACGGCGTCGTATTGGCTAAGGGTCTGGAGCGCCAGCACACCTAACCGGCTGCTGAAATAGCGGCCGTGACCGCGTCAACTAGCCCTCGTTAGGAAGCTTGTCGCTCTCCTCGGACGGTGGGCTGTCCCCGGTCGCGGGGATTGTGTTCGAGCCAGGCGAATTTGCGCCCCAGCGTTGTGTCGCGCCCCGCGTCTGCTCACCGGTCTCCACGTGATCAGCGTGCGCGTTGCCGTCGTGCGTGCGTTTGGCGGCTTCATCGGGGGTGGCCTCGTCTGGGGCGTTCGACTGGTCGGTCATGGCCAACTCCTCGCTTGGTGCCGTCGCCGTTACCGCGACCAGCTGCCTCCATACCATGGTGGCGGTGTGGTCGCTCAATGTCCACTCGCTTGACCGGCCGCAGGGATCTCTGATGTCTGAGGTGGGCGGAGAGCTAGAGAAGAAGGCTTCGGGCCGGGCTAGCAGGAAGGCGTCCGTGGAGCCGTGACCCACGGAACCGAAAGGTCTGACCGCAGTTCGGACACTTCAGGTTCGGACGACACGGCGCGGCCTCGGCGAGCGACGACGTCAAACGCAGAAGCCGGGCGCTGCGCGCGCGACACATCATGCAGTCGGTGAAGGGAGCCGAACGCTTGGCCATACGGCACTGTCGAGCCCAAGTCTGTCCACGGGTGGGGCCTACGTGGCCGGACATCGGGAGTATTGTGGGGGGGAGGGGCGCTCTAGGGCGCCGACGCGACGGCGATAGACCGCGACAGCGGCCAAGCGGGCGCGCCTTGCAGCTCGGGGACGAAGATCGACGGCGACACTCGCGGCGGAACGAATCAGCTTCTCGCCGTACTCCCACCCGCTGTACGAGAGCGCTTGGCGCGCTCCCTCAGCCCAGTCTTCCTCGAGCACAGGACCGTGCTCTTCGAGCCGGGTCAGATGGTCGACTCGGTCGAGTTCCCGCGCAACTGCGTGGTCTCGCTGGTGACGCCGCTCCACGAGGGAGCAATTGTGGAGGTGGCCACCATCGGGAATGAGGGGATCGTCGGGGTGCCGCAGGTGACGGCCGGTTCCTCCGTCCGGGCCATCGTCTCTGTGGCAGGATGGGCCGACCGCATCAGTGCGTCGGCGTTCCGCGAGGAGGTCGAGCGCGACGACGGTCCTCTCCGCGACTTGGTGGGGGACTACCTTCAGGCCCTCTTCGCCCAGGTCGCGCAGGCCGGGGCGTGCAATCGGCTCCACTCCAATGAGGAGCGCCTCAGCCGATGGCTGCTGATGAGCTCCGACCGCGTCGGCACGGAGGTATTCGCCATTACCCATGAGTTCCTCGCCGAGATGCTGGGCTCGCGGCGCGCCACGGTGACCCTGTCGGCGGGGATCCTCCAAGCAGCGGGCTTCATCGAATACCACCGCGGCCGGGTCACTATCCTCGACCGCCGCGGCCTCGAAGCTGCGGCTTGCGAGTGCTACGGCGTCATCGAGGCGGAGCTGGACGGGGTGGTCCAGAGAGCGTGGCGGCGGTCGTCACCGACCAGCGCTCGATAACCCATAGGAGTCCCTGCCATCGCCGATACTCGCTGTACCTTTGTGCACGTCGCGGATCGAGGCCGCAGGCGTGGTCCGGAGTATTTGCCTGCCTGATGATCGTCGCGCTCAGCGTCGAGACGGCGACCTGTCGATCTCGCGCAGGACGCCGG
>QHBU01000055.1 GCA_003244045.1 Candidatus Aeolococcus gillhamiae | reverse complement strand
CCTGGCGCGGGCCGTAGACGTTGCCGTAGCGAAGCGCCAAGGTGCGCACTCCCTGCTGGGCGATGGTCGCGAGGTACGTCTCCTCGCAGAGCTTCTCCGCTCCGTAGGCGGAGCGCGGCGCGGGACGCAGCCGCTCCGGGGCGGGGAGCACCCTGGGGTCGCCGTACACGGCACCACCGGAGGAGGCGATGACCACCGACGCGCAGCCGGCCGCCTGCGCCGCAGCGAAGCAGCCGACCGACTCGGCGAGCACGTCCCGGATGTGGCCGGCCGGATGTCGCAGGGCCCGGTTGACCCCGCCCTTGGCGGCGAGGTGGACGAGCGCCTGCGGACGGAAGCGCTCCAAGGCAGCCCTGGCCGCGTCCGAACCGCCGCTGGCCTCTAGCAGCTCCACCGCCGCGGGGAGCGGGACCCCGCAGGGGTGCGAGAGATCGTCGATGACCAACACCGTCAAGCCACCCCGCACCAGCCGCTCGACGACGTGGGTCCCGATGAACCCCGCGCCGCCGACAACAGCGACGCGGCCGGGGCGCCGATCGCTCACGAGGCGGCTGCTCGGGCCGCTCCCCCGCTGCTCAGCCGCAGGTACGCGACGGCCCCGGCGAGTCCCAGCGGGGCAGTGACCGCAAGCCTGGTGAGCAGCGTGATGGCGAGCGCATCTTCCGCGGAGGCCCCCGTGTGGACGAGGAAAGCGAGGAGGACGGCGTCCGCGGGGCCGATGCCGAACGGCAAGCTCGAGACACTCCCAACGACCTGCGCGAGCGCGAATGCCGCGGCTGCGAACCAGAGTGGCAGCGTCACTCCGACCCCGTCCGCGAGGAGCGCGATCTGAAACCCGCTGACTGTCACCACCGCGATGGTCAGTAACGTGAAACGCACCGTCAACCGCCCGTCCCCGCCGAGCCGCCAGAGCTGACCCCCGGCATGCACAAGACGATCGCGCCACCCCCGTGAGGCCGCGAAGCCGCCGGCCTGGGGAGCCGCGCGGCGAACCAGTCGGACCATCAGCCAGGGAAGCGCGAGCAGGACCAGCCCGGCCGCCGCCGCCCCGGCGAGCTCCGGCCCCTCGGCAACGAATGGCGCGGCACAGACCGCCCCGAGGACCACGAGCTGGCCGAAGCTGAAGATGCGCTCGTACAGCACGGTCACAACCCCTGGCGTCAGGGGAACCCCGTCGTGCCGGCGCCACAGGTACGGACGGACGAAGTCACCGGCGGCGACCGGGCTCACCCAGCTCAGCACCTGGCCGGCGAGCTGGGTGGCCGCCATGCGCCGGGGTGGAACCCGGTGGCCGAGAACCGAGAGGACGGTCTGTGATCGAGTGGCACGCAGCCACGTCGCCACGACGTTGACGGCGATCGCCGCGACCAGCGGTGGCCACGGTTCTTCCGTTGCGATGCGGAGGGCGGCGGGGAGGTCGACGCGCCGGAGCAGGATGGCCAGCGCCGCCAGGCTGACCACGATCGAGATGATCCTGGTGATTCGTGCGATGAGCACACGTCGCTGCCTCGAGGTGCCGTCGGTCAGCCCGTCGACCGGCGCGGCGGCGGGGGCGGCAGGGGCAAGGTCGATCAGCGGTGTACTCACAGGGCGGCGGACCTGCCCGCGAGTATGTCGGATGAACCGACCGCCTGAGCCTCCGACGTATAATTCTGACCATGACGGTCGGAATTTCGCCAGCACAGCTTCCCCAGCCATCCGCGACCCGTCGCGACGCCGCCTCGAGCACCTCATTCTCGATGCGGGTCAGCTCCAAGGCGCACTACGGGCTGCGGATGATGACCGAGTTCGCCCGTGCCTACGGCAAGGGCCCACTCAGCATCGCCGAGGTGGCGCGCGTCGAGCACCTGCCGCTCGCCTACCTCGAACAGCTCGCCGCCCAGCTGCGTCGCGCCGCCCTCGTCGAGAGCACCCGCGGGGTGCACGGCGGCTATGCCCTGACCCGGCCACCTGAGCAGATCTCCGTGCTCGAGGTCATCCACTCGGTCGAGGGCGAGGTGTCACCGGTTGAGTGCGTCTCGTCCGAGTACGTCAGCGGCGCGTGCGCGCGCGAAGGCGACTGCGCCTCGCGCGGTCTCTGGCAACGTCTCAAGGAGAGCATCGACGCGGTGCTGCGCCAGACCACGCTCGCCGAGCTTCTCCACGACCGGTCGTTGCTGGCCGCGATGGCCCCCGCCGACGCCCACCCACAGACAGCTGATGCCTGAGAACGCCGCCGCCGCCGCCGCCCTCGTCGTCCGCGGGCTCGCTGTCTCCGTCGAAGAGAAGGAGATCCTGCGCGGCGTCGACCTCTCCGTGCCCGCCGGCGAGATCCACGCGCTGATGGGCCCCAACGGCTCCGGCAAGAGCACGCTCGCGTACACGCTCAGCGGACATCCCAAGTACACGGTCACCTCCGGCAGCGCCACCTTCGGAGGCGAGGACCTGCTGGCGCTCCCCGCGGATGCGCGGGCACGCCTCGGTGTCTTCCTCTGCTTCCAGTACCCGACGGCGATCCCCGGCGTCACCACCGTCAACTTCATGCGCGCGGCGCTTCGCGCCCAGGGCAAGGAGATGCCGGCACGCGAGTTCATCCGCCGCCTCAACGAGGAGATGGCTGCGCTGAAGATCGACGAGAGCTTCCGCGCTCGCTACATCAACGACGGTTTCAGCGGCGGTGAGAAGAAGCGCGCCGAGGTACTCCAGATGGCGATGCTGCGGCCGCGCCTGTCGATCCTCGACGAGACCGACTCCGGGCTCGACGTCGACGCGCTGCGCACCGTGGCCAACGGCGTCAACCGGCTCGCCGGCCCGGACATGAGCGTGCTGGTGATCACCCACTACCCGCGCATCCTCGAGTTCCTCAAGCCCGATCGCGTGCACGTGCTCCACCAGGGTCGGATCGTCACGTCCGGTGGCGCGGAGCTGGCGCGTCAGATCGAGAGCGAGGGGTACGAACCGATCATCGGGCCGGTCGCCGCTCAGGCGGCCGCCTCCCATACGTCACTGACCGGCGTGGTCGCGGAGGCACAGGCATGACCGTCCAGGCACACGAGCTGACCAAGGATTACCAGTACGGCTTCCATGACGTCGACATCTCCGTCTTCCGCACCGAGAAGGGCCTGTCGCCGGAGGTGATCGCGGCCATCTCCGACCACAAGAGCGAGCCCGAGTGGATGCTCAAGTTCCGCCTCAAGGCGTACGACCACTGGATGAAGCGCCCGATGCCGACGTGGGGCGCGGACCTCTCCGGAATCGACTTCGACGACATCTACTACTACGTCAAGCCTGCCGGTGAGCAGGCGCGCTCGTGGGACGACGTCCCCGAGTCGATCAAGAACACCTTCGATCGCCTCGGCATCCCCGAGGCCGAGCGCAAGTTCCTCGCCGGCGTGTCGGCGCAATACGACTCCGAGGTCGTCTACCACAACATCCGCGAGGACCTCGAGAAGCTCGGCGTCATCTTCTGCGACTGCGACACCGGCCTGCGTGACCATCCGGAGATCTTCCGCAAGTACTTCGGCACGGTGATCCCGCCCAACGACAACAAGTTCGCCGCGCTCAACTCAGCGGTGTGGTCGGGCGGCTCGTTCGTCTACGTGCCCGCCGGCGTGCACGTCGAGGTGCCGCTGCAAGCGTACTTCCGCATCAACAGCGA
>QHBU01000054.1 GCA_003244045.1 Candidatus Aeolococcus gillhamiae | reverse complement strand
GTGTACGACGGGATGGACCACGTCGCCCACTCCGCCAGTCGCGACACGTACCTCGCCTGGGAGCGCGACCGCCTCCGCCGCCTGGCCGATGCCAGCGGGGTGGAGCGCGACGACGTGGAGGAGCTCGCCGCCGACCTGCACCACGCCATCCGCGACTTCCGGTTGGCCACCTATGACGAGGTGCCCGGAGTACTGGAGTCGCTCCGCGCCCGGGGTGTGACGGTGGCCGTGTGCTCCAACTGGACCTGGGACCTCGACCGGGCTCTCGAGCAGTCCGGACTGGGGCAGGCCGCCGACGTGGTGGTGACATCGGCCCAAGTGGGCGTGCGCAAGCCCCATCCCCGCATATTCGAGGTCACTGTCGCTGAATGCGGAGTCTCTCCCGCCGATGCGCTGTTCGTCGGCGACACCTGGTACCCCGACGTCGAGGGGGCGTTGGCTGTCGGCCTGCGTCCCGTGCACGTGTGGCGATCCGATGACGCCCATGTGGGGGGCACCCCTCCTCCGCTGCCTCCCGGCGTCGCCCGAGTGAGGGATCTCCGAGGCGTGCTCGAACTGGTGTGACCGTCCGAGTGTCCAAGAACGTCGGTCAGGGCGACGTTCTTGCACACTCGCCCTCTCATGCCGACAGGAACGAGAGGCGCACCCTGCGGCGGGGGTTGTCGCCGTTGAGGTCTACGAGCACAACGCTCTGCCAGGTGCCGAGCAACGGTTTACCGCCCTGCACGGGGATGCAGAGCGAGGGGCCAACCAGTACAGGCAGCAGATGATCGGCTCCGTGGCCGGGCGACCCGTGGCGGTGCCGCCAGCGGTCGTCGCGGGGGATGAGGTCGCGCAGCAGGCCTTCGAGGTCGGCCTCCGAGCCCGACCCCGTCTCCATGAGAGCCACGCCGGCGGTAGCGTGGGGCACGAAGACGTGCACCAGGCCATCGCCCGAGGACCGGCAGAAGTCGCCCACCTGGGCGGTGAGGTCGGTGACCGGTGAGGTGGAGGTGTCGACGGCCAGCTCGGTGGTTTCCATGGGGCTCCTCAGTTGTTCATGGTGGGATCGGGCGGGACGCAGCGTGGAGCGATTGTCCTGTCATCCCCCGATGATCCCAGGGCCGACGGGCTCGAGGAAACCCCGGCGGCTGGTGCGCTAGGGTGCGGCCCACCGTGGACAGCGGTAGAACACGCAGGGTCGAGCCCACGGCCGTGTGACATTTGCCGGTTCCGGCGCATAGAAGAGTAATTGCGCCGCCGAGCCGGCAACGCTAAGGTCCCGTGTCCCCTTTGATCAGGAGTAAGCACATGCGGAGAGTCCTATCGGCGGCAATCACCACCGCCACCTGCGTGGCCACCTTCGTCGCCGCGGCCGCCGGCCCGGCCGGCGCGGAGCCCGCCAGAGCCAGCAGCGCGGCCGGCTCCGGCTTGTCTGCGACCGGCGCACTCCCCATTTCACCGACGATCACCTCGTCGGCCAGCCAACCGCCCGATCAGGACAACGCTAACGCCTCCACCCCAGGGGCGCCCCCCGCGCTGTTGAAGCTCCCGCTAGGAACGCTGGCACTCGCCGGCGTGGTCGGGGTCAACACCAACGCCCACCAGGCGGACAACATCGTTCCCCAGCTTGCCGCCGCCCCAGTTACGGCAGGTACGAGCGATCCCGTCACTGTTAGCCCTGACAGCGCTCGCGGCTTGGCCAAGACGACCAGCGTCGGGCTGGTATTCACGGCACCAGGGTCCATTGACCCGATTGCCATCGCCCTCTCAGCGCTCCCCGGCCTTCTCACCGCCGATGCTGTCACCGCTGAAGCCGTCGCCAAGTGCGTGAACAACCAACCGGTATTCGAGACCGGATATCAGATCGCTGGGCTTGGGGGGCTCGTTGGTGGTGTGCTCAGTGGTCCAGTTCAGACTCTGCTCAACACGCTCCTCGGCCTCATCGGACCCGGTGCGGTCCTCAGCAGCGTGATCAGCATCACGCCTGGCGCAGTTACTCCCCTCTCCGACGGAGTGGCCATCGATGGCCTGCAGGTGAGGCTCCCGCTGCTCAACGAGACCATCGTTGTCTCGCACGCCGAGGCCCACATGCCGCCGGGCTGCCGTGTGGTGGCTGCCGCTGCCCCGGTGGCTCCCGTGGCTCCCGTGGCGGCCCGCCTGGCTACTACCGGTAGTGACGTCCCGTTCCTGCCGCTCGGCATGGCCATGGTGGCCGTCGCCGTCCTGGGTGGCACCGTGGTCCGCCGCAGCCGTCGCCAGGCAACGCCGATCCAATAGCTTCTCCGTACACAACACAGGGGGACGGGTCACCACCCCGTCCCCCTGTCGCGTTTGGCCAACCGTCGCATGCTGGTAGGAGTTCACCTATGAGACGTCTGATCGCCCTTCTCGCCTCGGCGGCCACCCGTCGTCCCCGCGGTTGCCCGGCCGCGCCACAGCCAACGCCGACAAGCGGGCCCTGATCATCGGGGTCAGCAACTACCAGCCGCCAACCGTGCCCACCCTGGGTGGCGCCGGCGACGCCGCCGCCACCCGCGACCTCCTGCTCCAGGACGGCTGGCCCGCCAGCCAGATCCGCACCCTGATCGACGGCAAGGCCACGGCCGCCAACATCCGCGCCGGCTTCCAGTGGCTGGCACAGGCCAGCACGCCGAGCTCTTTCTCGGTGTTCCACTACTCGGGCCATACCAAGCAGAAGGCGCTCCCTCCCGGCCAGACCGACGGTGAGCAGTACCACGAGTTCATGTGGTCGGTCGACAACCAGCACATCTCCGACAACGAGCTGGCCGCCGCCATGAACCAGGTCCAGGGCAAGCTCTGGGTCGATATGTCGGCCTGCGAGGCAGCCGGGTTCGACAACGGCATCAGCGGGGCCGACCGGCTGTTCACGGCCGCCTCCCAGGAGAACGAGAAGGCCTACGAGATGGCCAACGGTGGGCGCTCGGTGTTCAACCAGCTCATCGTCAGCTCGCTGTCCGGAGGAGCGTCGATCCAGCAGGCGGAGGCGACCGCAGCCGAAGCCGCCCCCCGGCTCACCGCCAACCAGCAGCCTTACGGTCCCCAGAACCCCGTCATCGCCGGTGGCGACGGCAGCGACTGGTTCCTGAAGCCGCCGTCCTCCCCGCCCGGGCCCCTAGACGGGCTCACCGCAGTGCTCTCCGGCCTTCTCGGCCCATTGGTACCCCAGACCCCAGGGCACTGACCACCACGCCCGACGTGGTGGTCGTGGGCGGTGGTCACAACGGGTTGGTGGCCGCGTGCTACCTGGCCCGGGCCGGCGTCGACGTACTCGTGCTCGAGGCCCTCGACGGCCCCGGCGGCGGGTCGCGCACCGCCGAGACAGTCCCCGGGTACCGCTTCGACCTCCACTCGGTCGCCCACAACATGATCAACATGACCGACATACCGGCCGAGCTCGACCTGGCCGGGGCCGGCCTGGTCTACCAGGAGATGGACCCGTTCTCGGTGGCTGTCCACGCCGACGGGCGGCGGGTGCGCTTCTACCGGTCGATCGACGCCACCGTCGCCTCCATCGCCGAGGCCGACCCCGTCGAGGCCGCCGCCTACCGGGCGTTCATGGACAAGGCAGTGCCGGTGGTGCGCACCATCCTGCCCGCCCTCCGAGGCCAGATGTCAGCCCGAGAGATCCCCGAGCGATTAGGTGCCCTGGTCGGGTCGTTCCGCCACCGACCGGCGGAGACGGCCAGAGATCTCCTCGGCCCCTATGACTCGCTGCTGCGCCGGTGGTTGCCGAGCGACCTCACCCGGGGACCGGTTGCCGCCTTTGCGGCCCACGCCGCCTCGGGGCCGGGGCTGCCGGGCGGCTCGCTCTACGCCTTCTGGCAGGCCGCCTACCACATGTTCGGCCAATGGCACGCCCGAGGGGGGGCCCAGAGCCTGGTCGACGCCCTCGTCACCCGCCTGGGCTCCCTCGGCGGCGAGCTGCGGTGCGGGGCGCCGGTGGCCCGCATAGAGGCACCCAACGGTGCGGTCACCGCCGTCGTCACCGAGGAAGGCGAGCGCATCCCGACCCGGGCGGTGATCACCGCAATCGACCCCAAGACGGCACTGCTGGGCCTGCTCGACCCGCCGCTCGGCGGGCGCGTCGGCGCCGACCTGGCCGCTACCCGCCGGGGCAACGTGGTGCAGGCCCTCGTGCACGTGGCCGCCGACCGGCTGCCGCCCTACCCGGGGGCCCGTCCGGGTGACTGGAACGGGCTGCAGAGCTACGTCGACCACCTCGACGACCTGGTGGCGGCCTGGGCCGCGGCCGAAGCGGGCCGGCTCCCCGACCCGCTGCCGCTCTATGCCTTCACCACGTCGGCCATCGACAGCTCCCTCGCCCCCCCCGGCCACCACACCGTCTACCTGGCCTGCCCGGCCGCCCCAGCCACCGTCGAGGGCGGCTGGGACACACGGCGCCCAGAGCTCGTCGACCGGGTGTTGGCCACCGTCGAGGAGCGGGCGCCGGGCTTCTCCGCGGGCATCCAAGGGGTCCACGCCTGGACGCCGGACCTGATGGAGAGCACCGAGCGCTGGCCCGGTGGCCATCCCATGCACCTCGACCTCGCTCTCGACCAGCTCGGCCCCTTCCGTCCCACCAAGGCCCTGGGCCGTCACCGCACGCCGGTCGGCGGCCTCTACGTCTCGGGCGCCGGCACCAACCCCTCGGGCGGCATCTCGGCCAGCCCCGGTCGCAGGGCGGCCAAGGCTCTCCTGGCCGACCGCTGGTGACACCGCCGCCGACTGGGTAGGTAGCCCATCGTGACGACGCTGCTCGCCGCCGCTGTGGCGCGCCAGCCCGTTTTGAGCTCGGGCCTCACCATCGTCGACTGGGTGGGCGCGGCGTTGATCCTGACCGTGGGCATAGCCGCCAGCGCCCTGCTGCGCACGGGCGTGCGCCGCAGCCTGCGTCGGGGCGACAGCGAGCGGATGGCCACCGAGGCGCTCACCCGGTTCCTGGGCTGGTCGGTGGTGGCCGCCGCCATCTTCTGGTCGCTGTCGGTGTTGGGCGTGCGCCTCGGCCCGCTGTTCGGCGCCCTGGGCATCGGCGGGGTGGCCGTCGCCTTCGCGGCGCAGAGCATCCTCGCCAACTTCCTGGGCAGCATCATCCTGCAGATCCGCCGGCCCTTCCGGAGGGGCGACCAGATCTCCACCAACGACTGCGAGGGCACGGTCGAGGAGGTCAACTTCCGCACCGTGCGCCTGCGCACCTACGACGGCCAGCGGGTGCTGGTGCCGTGCGCCGAAGTTCTGTCCAAGCCCATCACCAACCACACCACCCTGGGACGCCGGCGCACCGCCCTGGAGGTGGGGGTGGCCTACGACGCCGACCTCGAGGAGTGCCGCCGGCTGCTGCTGGCGGCCACGAGGGGGGCTGACGGCGTGAACGAGCACCCGCCCCCCGAGGTGTGGGTGACTGACTTCGGCGACTACTCGATCAACCTGGTGGTGCGCTTCTGGCACGCCCCCGACACCGCCAGCCTGTGGCGGGTGCGCAGCGCGGTGGCCATTGCCGTCAAGGGCGCCCTCGACGGCGCCGGCATCGAGATCCCGTTCCCCCAGCGGGTGCTCACCTTCGCCGGTGAGGAGCGCCTACTCGTAGGCGATAGCAGCCAGCACGTTGAGGCGGGCCGCCCGCCGGGCGGGGAACACGGCGGCGCCCACGCCGAGCAGCCCGGCGATCACCACGTAAGCCACGAGCTGGCCGCCGGGCACCCGCAGGGTGTTGATGCCGGTGTCGGCGATGGCCCGCACCACCGCCCATCCGAAGAACACGCCGATCACCAGGCCCAGCACGGCTCCCAGCACGGCCACGATCACCGCCTCCCAGCGGATCATCCGCCTGGTCTGGCGCCGTGACATGCCGACCGCCCGCAACAGGCCGAGCTCCCGGGTGCGCTCCAGCACCGACAGGGCCAGGGTGTTGAGGATGCCCAACACCGCGATGACGATGGCCAGGGCCAACAGCACGCCTATCAGCGCCTGGAGCTGGTCGACCTTGGACGTGACCGACGCCTTGTACTGAGCCTGGTCCTTGAGCTCGACGTTGGGAAACGAATCGAGCACCGGCTTCATGGCGGCACGGGACTCGGCCACCGACACTCCCTTGGCCGACTTCAACACCACCACCTGGGCTTGGCGGC
>QHBU01000053.1 GCA_003244045.1 Candidatus Aeolococcus gillhamiae | reverse complement strand
GCCGACGTCATCGTCGTCGGCGCCGGCACCCTGCGCTCGTTGCCCCGCCACCGCTGGACACCCGGGTTCGTGAGCCCCGATGACGCTGCGCTCTGGCGCCAACACCGAACCCGCGTGCGAGGCGATGCTTCGCCAGCACCGCTCATCGTGGTGAGCGCCAACGCAGCGGTTCCTCCGAGGCATCCCGCGATCGCCACCCCAGACGGCGATGTCGTGGTGCTCACCAGGCTGGGGGCCGAAGTGAGCGGCCTTCCCGCGCATGTCCGCATCGTGCAGATGGAGGGCAGCGGCACGCTGCAGGGGCTCGCGGTGCGCTCGTGGATCGAGGAAAACCTCAGCCCCCGCTTCATCCTCTGCGAGGGCGGCCCCCACCTGTTCGGATCCCTGCTCGCCGACGGCTCCGTTGATGAACTCTTCCTCACTGTCGCACCGCGCATCGCTGGACGACGCAATGACTCGCGTTCGGCGCTCGTCCAGGGCTGGGCCGCCCCACCACGGGAGCTCACCGAGATGACGCTCCTGTCGGCACGACGCGCCGCCGACACTCTCTTCCTCCGCTACCGGGTGGATACGGTCTGAACATTCGACCTCAGGCTGTTTGTCCGTCCCCTTGTCCGCCGTTCCCCCGTAGCCTCGGGGCGATGGTGGAGAGTTGCGACCCCCGCGACCTCGGCCACATCCCCGAGGGCGCCTTCCGCAACGACCTCAAGCAATTCGCATGGAGGGCGGCGAGGACGATCATCAGGCACCCTGGTCGCGCCGTCCTCAGTGCCCTGGGGCTCGTGCTGGCGCATGACTTTCATCTCATCCCCTCCCTGGTGAACCCGGTATACGCCGCCGCATCGGCCCTAGCCATGGGATCGGGTGTCGTCGTGGGTGTGATCGCCTGGACCGGCCTTGCGGTGGTTGGCTGCAAGCTCTTCCAGATCCACAAGTACGGGGTCGACCGGCGTTGGGCCAGAGAGTTCGGTCTCGTCGAGGCGCCCGCCGTGAGTGGACATGAGCGCGCCGCGAGGGAGGGGCCTGACGTTGGGGAGGCCGAGACACAACCGGTCACGCCGCGTCGCCCCGTCCCGAGGTCACCGACGCTTCCCAGCCGGCCGAGCCTGGGCGACCGGGTTCGTGGCGCTGTCGACGAGGTGGTCCACGGCAAGCCCGTTGTGACGGACAGCCAGGGGCGTGAGCACCTGTTGCGCTTGGTGAAGGTTCCGGGCCGCGGGCCCGGCTTCATCCGCGCTGCCGAGGTCCCCCCCGCAGCGCCCAGCCCTCTCGCTGCGGCCATGCAACAGGCTGCCCGACCCGACGCGCCTGGCCCCGGGGACTGACCTCCCCTGCAGCTGCCCACGCGGCGCGCCGCCGGGTTACTCTGCGGCCATGCCACGATCCTGGCCCCGTTGCACCAACGGCGTCGCCATCGCCCCCTCTCTGCTCGCCGCCGACTTCGGTCGGCTCGCCGAGGAGGTGAACTCACTCGAGGATGGCGATGTTGATCGTCTCCACATCGACGTCATGGACGGGGCATTCGTCCCCAACTTCACCTTCGGAACCGACACCCTGCGCGCGCTGCGAGCGGAGACCGACCTTCCCTTCGAAGTCCATCTCATGATCCAGCGCCCCGAGCTTCACCTCGACACCTTTGCGCAGGCCGGCGCCGACGCCATGACGGTGCACTGGGAGGCCAGCCCGCACCTCCATCGCACCCTCACCGCCATCCGCCAACTCGGCTGCCGCGCCGGCGCAGCGATCAATCCCTCAACACCTGCCCTCTGCCTCTTTGACGTTCTGGAAAGTTGTGACCTCGCCTTGGTGATGACCATTGACCCCGGGTTCGGCGGTCAGAAGATCATCCCCAGCACGCTGGAAAAGGTCCGCCGGCTGCGAGCGGAGATCGACCGCCAGGGCCATCCCGTGGAGATCGAGGTCGACGGTGGTGTTGACGCCTCGAATGCCGCGGCCTGTGTTGCTGCAGGCGCCACCGTGCTGGTCGCCGGCACGGCGATCTTTCGCGCCCCCGGCGGAGCCGGCACGGGTATTCGCACCATCGCCAGTGCCGCCGCGGGGTGAACGGCAGGGGTAGAGT
>QHBU01000052.1:1386-1834 GCA_003244045.1 Candidatus Aeolococcus gillhamiae | reverse complement strand
CCGGCGCTGTGCTCGCGGCCGGCCGTGCTGCCTGCCCGCGCCCGGTTTCACGCGGCGTGTCCTGCCGCCGGGCCAGGCGGTTGCCGGGTCTGCGCGGCGCATACCACAGGCCATGTACCTGGCATGTACCTCCCGTGGACCTTTCGTGGACCTGGGCGGCGTAACCGCAGGCCAGCGGCGAGATTGCCCCCCTGCCCGGGGACGCCGCTCGCCGGCGCCGTGTCCCTGCCAGGTCCGCGAAAGGTCAGCGCCAGGTCCACGAAAGGTCCATCTGCGGGCCCGGTGCCGGGTTCCCGGGACTGGCGGCATGGGCTTCCCCTTGTGACCTGGGCCCCTCATGCGTGACGACACTCAACCCGGGGCTGCCACTCAGCCGCGCGTGCGCAAGGACCACCAGGCACCCCACCGGCGCGGCGTTTAGCGCGCTGATCATCGGCCGGCAGCCCCT
>QHBU01000052.1:0-1319 GCA_003244045.1 Candidatus Aeolococcus gillhamiae | reverse complement strand
GGTCATTTCCGTGCAGCCTTGTTGTCATTTGGAGAGCCTGAACATTCGCTTTCCGGTGCGGAGAAGTTGTCATTCCCCTCGTCGGGCGATGGCTGCGCCGGGACCGGTTGGCGTGATTGCCTGTCCCCGCTGTCGGCGAACGCGATCGCCGAGCGGTGTATCGTCAGCTCTCGCTGCGGGTGCCTGGACCGGAGCCGACGGGAGTGCTGGCGCTACGAAAACCAGGCTTGGCTGTCGGCTATGTCGGCGAGCGGGGGTTCCTCTGCGTGATCTGACACTGTTCGCTCTGCTGATGTCACCCATGCAAGGGGGAAGTCTGCCGGGTCTTTGAGTACCTCGCGCATCAGCTGAAGGGGAATGTGAGATATGAGCATGTTCTGCGGGCAGGCGTGGGGGCCGTAGCGGCGCAAGGACATCAGGAGGCTGCCGGACGGGTTGTCCTGAGCCCGGAACGTCAGCGCATACGAGGCCGGCCAGGCGGCGATTCCGTATTCAGCCAAGGACGCGAGTTCCTCATCGTCCGGTCCTGTCTTGACACACGTGTCTTCGGGGTCGGAGGCGCGGTGGGCGGCGAGCAGCCAGGCGAGGGAGGATGCCTCGGCTGCCTTGCTGATGCAGTTTTCGCTGCGCGAGCAGTTGAGCTGGGCCGATCCGATTCTGCTTGAGCTGTAGCAAAGGGCATGCAGGTGGGATGGGGGAAGTTCCCGCAGGCCATCGGCGAGCTGTCCTAGGCACTGGGTCAGGACGTTGTCATCGGCGATGGTGACCAGGCCCAGGGCCCATGTTGCGCGTGACAGCGGGTCGGTGTGCGCCTCGAACTGGGATGTCCACCAGCTGGCCCGGGACCTGTTGATGCGTAGCTCCTGAAGGAGCCGACCGTAGTCAGGGTGGTCCCCGAGCGGTGTGGTGCCGCGTGTCAGGTCGCCTTCGGTCCGGTAGTCCTCGGGCGAGGTGGCGGCGCCGATGACGGCGATCTCGGCGGCAAGCCAGCACGGCCCGAAGATCTGGCTCACCTCGCGGGCGGTGTTTCCCCAGGTTGATGTCGTTCCGGCCTGGCCGCGGCCGGTCCGCGACGCGGCCTGGAGCCGGGCGAAGCTGGGGTCCCGGGACTTAAGGCGCCTGAGGATCGCCAGCCGCTGCTCGTTGGTCACGTTCATGTCGGCGTGCCCGTAATCCATACCGGAAGTGAGCGGGTTGGCGGTGGCCTTGCGGAGGAAATTCTGCGGAGCGAGCAGCCGGAGAATATCCCTCGCATATCCGGCGGCGGTGACCGGGGCTTCGGAGCAGACGCCTCCCAGGACGGCGTGCACGAGCTGTGC
>QHBU01000051.1 GCA_003244045.1 Candidatus Aeolococcus gillhamiae | reverse complement strand
GCGGTTGTACAGTTTTTGCGCCCAGAGGTAGCTGACGAGTGTGATGCCGGCGCACCAGGCGACCGCGAGTACGGCGCTGTTGCCGATCGGGGTGCCCATCAGCAACCCCCGCACTGTCTCGATGACGGGGGTGAAGGGCTGATATTCGGCAAACCCGCGCAGCCAGCCCGGCAGGGAGTTGGCGGGCACGAAACCGCTGCTGAGAAAGAGCAGGAGTATCAGAACCATGGGGAGATTGCTGGCGGTCTCAACGCTCTTGCTCTTCAGCCCGAGTGCAACCGATAGCCAGATGAGGGCGAAGGTGATCAGTGCGAGGATGGCGATCGCGGCCAGCCACTCGACCGGGCCCGCGGTGGGTCGGGAGCCGACACCCAGAGCGACCACAATGACGATCGCCAGGCTGAGCATGGTTTGGATCATGCTGCCGAGGACGCGCCCGGTCAGCACCGCGGTGCGGGCGATGGCCATGGTCCGGAAGCGGGCGATGATCCCGGAGGTCATGTCCATGGCAACCGATATCGCCGTGCCCTGAACCGCACCCGTCACCGTCATCAAGAGAATCCCCGGCGTGAGGTAGTTGACGTACTGGGCTCGGCCACCTGACGGGCCGCCAAGTCCAGCACCGAGGGTTCCGCCGAACACATACACGAACAGCAGCAGGAGGACGATCGGCATCCCGATGAGCATCAGCGTCATCGAGGGATAGCGCACGATGTGTCGGAGACTGCGCCGAAACATGATTGCCGAGTCACTCATGGTGTTGGCCATGCTGGTCATCGCACGCTGCCCTTCTTGCTGTCGTTCTGTCCGGTCAGAGCCAGAAACACATCGTCGAGGTCGGGGAGGTGAACCGATAGTTCGTTGACGGCGATTGACTCCGCTGCCACTCGGTCGAGCAGAGTGCGCAGCGACTGCAGACCGCCGTCGCTGGGAACCTGGAGGGTGAGTGCTGCGTCGTCGCGCGAGGAGCCGGCGAGGATTCGGGCGGCGAACTGGAGTTCGCTGGCGTCGGCAAACTGGAGTTGAATGTGGCCGCCGGGGATGCGACGCTTGAGTTCGGTCGCGGTGCCCTCAGCCACGATCCGCCCCTCATCGATCACCGCGATCCGATCGGCGAGTTGGTCGGCCTCCTCGAGGTATTGGGTGGTCAGGAAGATGGTCACGCCGTCGCCAACGCGCTCGCGGATGATCTGCCACATGGTGCGACGGCTGCGAGGGTCGAGACCAGCGGTCGGCTCGTCGAGAAAGATGATGCGCGGGCTGCCGACCAGGGTCATCGCCAGGTCGAGCCGACGCTGCATCCCGCCCGAGTAGGTTGCAGCCGGCTTCCTGGCCGCATCGACGAGGTCGAACTGCTCCAGGAGTTCGGCGGCACGCTGTCGACCTGCCCGTCGACCCAGGTGGTGGAGATCCGCCATGAGGATCAGGTTCTCCTCGCCGGTGAGGAGTCTGTCCAACGCCGAGAACTGGCCGGTGACACCGATGGCGGCGCGCACCGCATCGGTATCCGTGGTCAGGTCGTGGCCGGCAACCTGCATCTCGCCACCGTCGGCGGGGATCAGCGTGGAGAGGACCTGCACCATGGTCGTCTTGCCAGCGCCGTTGGGACCGAGCAGCGAGAACACGCTTCCCTGCGCAACATTGAGGTCGATGCCATCAAGAACTACCTTGTCGCCATACGACTTGTGCAGTCCGATCGCGGAAATCGCAGGTCGGGCGGCGACGGACGTGTTCATGGCATGGCTCCCTCTGCGCGATGAATCAGGATGTCGCCGTAGCCGGTGCGGGCACGCACGTCGATCCTCTCGTCAGAGGCGTCGGGGCTCTCGGCCCTGTCCATGTGGTTGCGCACCCTGCCAAACGACGTGTGCACGTCGAGCCGGGCGGCAGAACCGGAACGGATGCTTATCTCGATCTCACCGCAGGCGGTCTTGAGCGATGCCGAGCCGCGCGCGACGTCGCCAATGCGCACGTCACCGCCCGCGGTATGGGCGGTGATGTCGGCATGAGCGTGATCGACGGAGATGTCGCCGTTGGCCGCGCTGACCCGCAGGGCGCCTGTGGTTGTGCCCACCCAGCAATCGCCGTTGGCAAGCTTGATCACCGCCGCGCCCGCAATGTCACGGATGCGTACCTGGCCCGAGCCGCTGCTGACATCAGCGCGGCCCAGCACACGATCCACGACGATCGCTCCGCCGCCGGTGTTCAGGTCCAGGGTGCCGGTCTCATCGAACTGGATGTCGCCGGCCCCGGCCTTGACCCGACACTCGCCGAGCTGACCCACGCCGCGGAACGCTGCCACCGCAGCGTCCCCCTGGAGGTTCGAACAGGCGGGCACGTCGATGGTCACGTCGATCGATCCCGGTTTGGCGAACAGGCCGAGACCGCGTGACTTCGTTGCCTTGACCAGCAGTCTGCCGGCGGCGTACTCGACACGGGTCTGTTCAACGGCGCGCATGTCCGGTTGGTGGGAGGCATCGCTGGGGCGTACCTGGACAACGGTATCGTCGCGGTCGCTGGCGATGATGCGGGCATCGCCGAAGCCAAACTCCAGGGTGACCGAGATCGGCTCGGGGGTACTGAAGGTGGTCACGAGTGGTGGCCGCCGGTCACCACTAACGCACCCAGCCGGTGTAGCGCTCACCGCCCCAAGCGGTGCGCCCGCGCGAGCGACCCCGGTCGTCGGCCGCCAACGCGGCCGCTGCCGCGCGGACGAGCCAAGCGTTGACGGAGAGCCCTGCCTGCCGCGCGGCATCCTCGACGTGGCCCTTGAGGTCGTCGCCAAGACGGAGGTTGATCCGCGCCATCGCGCCCTCGTCTCCTTCCTGCGGAGTGCGCAGGGGGGCACCCGCCAGCGCAGCCGGCTCCTCGAAAGAACTGTCAGTGGCCGGGAGCGTTACCACGAAGCTGGGCTCCCGCCCCCGAAGGCGCAGATCCACCGAGCCGGGCGCGAGGTCGCGGGTGATCTCCGCCGCCGCCGCCGATAGCGCGTCCAGGAGGGCCAGTCGCCCGGCCGACTCCAGCGGCGCGGTCAGCCGCTCGGCCAGTGCCCGGGCTTCCTGACCTCCGGCCTCAGCGGCCACGACAAGTTCTTGGCGGAGAGCGTCGACGTAGGGTGAGAGATCCATGATGCCATAATGGCACCACTGATGAGCCATGTCAAGCCATATTGGCACCGATGGCGGCGGCGGTCGTCTGCAGGAGTGATTTCGCGGAGAATGCGGGTGGGCCGGCAATGGCAATCGAGGAGCAAGCAC
>QHBU01000050.1 GCA_003244045.1 Candidatus Aeolococcus gillhamiae | reverse complement strand
CTCTGGGTGTCGAGGTCGACGGTGGGCCGGCGACCGGTCACGCAGCAGAAGATCGACCACTTGAGCAGAGTGCGGATCGCCCACGGGAAGTAGTAGTGGAGGCTGGTGACGGCGAGGTCGGGGGTGGCGTTGGCGTAATCGATCGGGTGCACGACGCCGTCCTTCACCAGCGTTTCGCAGCTGTTCAGCTCCCAGCGGAAGAAGGCGTTGACGAGACGGGCGATGGTCACCACCTCGTCACCGACCTCTTCGCTGAGGAAGTTGTGAGAGACGGAGTACCGGGAGTGCATCGGCTTGGACGGGTTGAACCGCATGACCATGGTCTCGGCGCCGATGCCGAGGCTGCGCGAAAAGACGTCGAAGTCCTCAACCGCTGCCTGGAGGTGCATGAGCCGCTCGGCCGACTCGTCGTAGGCGCGACGGAGGGCGGCGCTGTCCTCGATGCGGGTCACTCCCACCCAGGCGCCGCCGTCGAAGGGCTTCATGTAGAGCGGCATGCCCACCTCGGTGGCCACCGCCTCGAGGTCGAAGTGGCGCAGGTAGCGCTCGGCTGTGGTGGCGAAGCGCGGGTTGTCCGGGGGTACCTTGTTGGGCACCATCCACGTCTCGGGCACGCGCAGACCGAGCCGCATCATGGCGCAGTACGCTGCGTGCTTCTCCATCGACTGGAAGGTGAAGGGGTTGTTGAGCAGGTGCACGTTGTTCATCAGCGCGACCTTCTTGAGCCACTCCCGGGGCATGTGGTACCACCAGGCCAGCCGGTCGATGATCAGAGAGTAACGCGGCACCGCGCGCAGGTTGAACGGCTCGATGGTCACCCGCTCGGTGCTGAACTCGTGGCTGGTGCCGTCCACCGTGACGGACGGGACAACGCGGGCCAGCAGCGACTCGAACGCGACCGGCCAGTCCTCCTCGGCGCCGAGGAGCAGTCCGATCACATGGGTCGCTGGCATGGGAGCCCAAATACTGTCATAGGTGTGGTGCGCGCGTCCCCGCTGGCGTCGCGGCGGCTGCATCTCTGACAATCAGCTCGTGACCTCAGCGGCTCCGACACCCGACTGGCAGCGCTGGCTGAGCCGCTGGGAGGCACAGCAGGGCCGGTACATGCCCGATCGCGAGACGCGGTTCGCGATGATGATCGACGCCGTCGAGGCTCTGTGCGGGTCGGCTCCGTATGTCGTGGACCTGGGCAGTGGGCCGGGATCGCTGTCGCGGCGACTGCTCGATCGGCTCCCCCAGGCGCGGGTCACGGCGATCGACCTCGACCCGGTGCTGCTGGCCATCGGCCGCAACGCGCTCGGTGACCACGGCGGCCGCTTGCAGTGGCTCGACGCTGACCTCCGCTCACGGTGGAACGCCCGCGAGGACGGCCCCGTCGACGCCGCCGTCTCCACGACCGCGCTGCACTGGCTCCAGCCCAACGCGCTCGCTGCGCTGTACCGGCACCTCGGCACGGTGCTGGCGCCGGGTGGCGTGTTCGTCAACGGCGACCGCATGGAGTTTCCCCCCGACCTGCCTCGTCTCGCCGCCGCGGCGCAGTCGATTCGTGAACGGCAGGAGTCGGGAGACGTCGGTGATGCCGAGAGCTGGGAGGACTGGTGGGCCGCGGTCGAGCAGGATCCCGGCCTCGCTGCCGAGGTCGCGGAGCGGGCGCGCCGCCACCACGACCATCCCGACCACGAACACCAGGCCGACCTCGCCACACACATCCAGGGACTGCGCGAGGCCGGTTTCGCTGAGGTCGGCACCATCTGGCAGCATCTCGCCGACCGCGTGCTGGTCGCGATTCGCTGACCACCCTGCGCAGAAGGTGGTGGTTGCTCAGGGCGGTGCGATGATGCCTCCATGGCTGACCCGTTCCCACCGCCGATAGCGCCACCTCCTCCACCAGCCCTCGTCCCCACCGGTGACGGCTACACCTGGCGAGCCGAGGGAAGCGCGCAGGCGCCGATCCCCCCGTCGTCCATCCACCAGGAGCCGTCGCGCAGCCAGCAGCAGCGGCGCGGCGGGCTGGCCGGCGGCGCCCTGGCGGCGCTCTTCGGGCTCTTCAAGTACGGCTTCGTCCTCCTCAAGTTCGGCAAGCTGAGCGGAACCTTCATCAGCTTCGGGCTATCACTGCTCGTCTACATCGGTCTCTTCGGCTGGCAGTTCGGCCTCGGCGCGCTGCTCCTCATCGCGATCCACGAGAGCGGCCACATGGTCTTCGCGCGCGCCCAGCGACTGCCCGTCTCGGCGCCGTTCTTCCTCTTTGGCTTCGGGGCAGTGGTCACCACCAAGGGATTTCGTGACGCCCGCCAGGAGGCGATCGTCGCCATCGGCGGCCCGGTCGTCGGGACCGCCGCGGCGCTTCTCTGTTACGTCTTCGCCCTGTCGCTGCCCGAGGGGCACACGCGCTACCTGTTCCTGGCGCTCGCCTACTGGGGGTGCCTGGTCAACCTCTTCAACCTGATCCCGATGTCGCCGCTCGACGGCGGCCGCGTGGCCAGCGCGGTCTCGAAGTGGGCCAACGTCGCCGGCATCGGCGTGATCCTTCTCTTGATCGCCGGCTACACGGCGAGTGGCGCGGCGCTCAACCCCTTCCTGATCATCATCCTGCTTTTCGGGATCTTCAGCACGGTGGGCCGCTTCCGCCGGGCGCGGGCCGGCCAGGAGCCACCCCCGCTGGCGCCGAACGTCCGGCTGGCCATCGGCCTTGCGTACGTCGCCATGCTGGTGATCAGCGCAGTGGGCATGTCAGCGGCGCACAGCACGCTGCTGTCGCACGGCATCGGTCACCAGATCGTCTGAAGCGGCGTCAGGTCGGCGACGGACTCGCCGGCGCCGGCAGCTGGCACTGCGGGAACGGGAACGTCATCGAGTTGTAGAAGGCACTGAACACGTCGAGATCGGCCGCGGTGTTGTAGTTGAAGTCGAGCGCCAGGGCGTGCGTGGCGTCGAGGCGCAACCGGATCTGGGCGAGCAGCGCGAGAGGGCCGGGCGTGCCCGGCGCGGGTGACGCCGGGGGTGCGCCGGAGTGCGTGTACTCGTTGAGGTTGGCGGTGACCCCGCAGACGATGACGGTCTCCTGGCCGGTGGCGTTGAACCCGCCCCCGCCGCTGGCACCGAAGTCGGCGACGTGGGCCGCGTTGCGCGCCAGGATGGTCTGGTCGGCCGCCGTCGAATGGAACACCACGTTGGCTGGGCTCTCCGCGAACGTCCAGCTCTGCGGGTACAGAGCGCTGAACTGGCGGTCCTGCGAGGAATACTGGGTGAACTGCCCGGCGGCAGTGAGCGTGGGATCAGCGGTGACCCATCCGCTGACGGTCTGACCCTGCACCTGGTACCAACCGCCGTTCTGATCGGTGTGCCCCGTGACCTGGAGGACGGCGCCCTGGGCAGCGGTCCCCAGCCGCGTGGACGACACGGACGCGCTCTGACGGATGTTGAGCCCGAGCGGGCTGAGCACAGTGCGCGCGCCGGAGGCGGGGCCGGCGGACGAGCTCGCCTTGCCGGAGCTGGTCGCGCCTCCCGGGACAGGTGGGTTGGTGGCGATTCCCGTCGGCGATCCAGTGGTCGCGCAGGCCGCGAGCAGGACGGAGGCGAGCGCGGCGCCGATCCAGCGTGTGCGCATGGCCACGTCACCGTAGCGCACCGCGGTCACGCTGCGACGAGCACCTCGAGCACAGCCTGCGTCGACGCGGCCAGCGCGTCGAGGTCGTAGCCTCCCTCGAGGATCCAGGCGGTACGCCCGCCTGCGGGGGCGCTGAGCGAGGCCAGCCGGTCGGCCACGGCCGCGTACGTCTGCGTGTCGAGCAGGAGCTCGGCCAGTGGATCGTCGCGGTGCGCATCGAACCCGCAGCTCACCACCACAAGCTCGGGCTCGAACGCCCGCAGCGCCGGGAGCACCGCGCCGTCGAATGCGCCCAGCCACGCCTCTGCGGACGTGCCGCCCGGCAGCGGAACGTTGACCGTGAGCCCATTCGCCTGCGCGCCCCCGCGATCTCCCGCGGCACCCGTGCCCGGGTAGAACGGATGCTGGTGGAGTGAGGCGTAGAGCACGTCCGGGTCGCTCCAGAATGTCGCCTCGCTGCCGTTGCCGTGGTGGACGTCGATGTCCACGATGGCGACGTGCCCGACGCCGAGCACATGCCGTGCGTGCTGCACGGCGACCGCCACGTTGTTGTAGAGGCAGAACCCCATCGCGCTGCTCAGCGTGGCGTGGTGCCCGGGCGGCCGCACCACCGCGAACGTCGCATCGAACTCCGCCGTGACCACCGCCTCGACGGCGCGCACCGCCCCGCCTGCGGACACGCGGGCTGCGAGGTCCGATTCCGCCGTCGCGAAGGTGTCGGCGTCGAAGTGGCCCCCACCAGCGGCGCAGAGGGCGGCCACCCGGGCGATGTGGTGCGCATCGTGGACGAGGAGGAGGTCGCCGTCATCGACAGGTTCTGCGGCCAGCCGGGGCAGCTCGCGCAATCCCGGTGTCGCCGCGAGGTGGGCGCGGATCGCCTCGACGCGGTCGGGTCGCTCGGGGTGTCGGGGAGCGAAGTGCGCGACGTGGCGTGCATCGGCGTCCTCGAGCACCGCGACCCGCGCCATCTCAGCGCGCGGAGCGCACGGCCGCGATGCGATCGCGGTACTCGCGCGCGGCTGTTGTCGCCCCCTGGGGGGCGGCCGCGATGCCGCGGCTCACGGAGATGATCGCTCCTCCCCCCTCGGCGTCGAGCGCGGCGGCGACGGCATCCTCGAGCGAGCCGCCCTGGGCGCCGACTCCGGGCAGGAGCAGTGGCGCGCACGGCGCCAGGCGGCGCACCTCACCGACCGCCTCCGGCGCTGTCGCCCCCACCACGAAGCCGATGGCGCCGCCGGGATCCCAGGCGGTCGCGGCGGCGACGATCTGCTGGTACAGGGGATGTCCATCGGACCCTGCCGGTGCCTCGAGGAAGTCGGCCGCTCCGGGATTGCTGGTGCGCGCCAGCACGAAGACGCCCCGACCCGGCCGGCCCAGAAACGGCGCCATGCTGTCGGCGCCGAGCAGCGCGTTGACCGTGATCGCGTCGGCGCCGAGCACGTCGAACAGCGCGCGCGCGTAGGCGGACGTGGTGTTGGCCATGTCGCCACGCTTGCCGTCGAGGATGAGGAGGCGGTCATCCGGCACCGCGGCGCGCAATCGCTCCAGGACCGCGTAGCCGGCGCTGCCGAACTGCTCGAAGAACGCGAGGTTCGGTTTGACCGCGCAGACGCTGTCGAGGGCAGCGTCCAGGAGACGGCGGCACTGCCGCTCGGCCGCCGCCGCATCGGTCATGCCGTCAGGATCGAGACCCAGGCAGAGCATCGACCCGCTGCCGGCCACAACTGACGACAGCCGGGCGGCGAAGGTCTGGGTCGTCGCTACCAAGCGTCGCGGCTCGTGCTCGGCTGGATGGCGCCCTGGTCGGTTCGCGGCGAGTAGGGAACATCGATGCGGGCCTGCTCAGTGGCCACGCAGCGGGGACAGATCCGCGCCATGTGCCCGTCGAGGATGACCGCTGAGAGCCGGTAGACCGGCGTGGGGGTGCCGCAGTTGTCGCAGGGGTCGATGACCGGCACGGGGGACCTCGATGTCGCAGACGGTGACGTTGCGGTGAGTATGGCAGCGAGCCGGCCGCCCTCGATCACCCGAAGATAGCGTCGACCCGTGCGAGCACCTCAGGGGTGAGCTTGGCGAGTGCGTCCAGCGCGCCGAGGTTCTCGCGCATCTGCTCCACGCGGCTGGCGCCGGTGATGACCGTGGAGACGTGGGGGTTGGCGGCGCACCAGGCGATCGACAGCTGAGCGAGCGACACTCCGAGGTCGTCCGCGACCGCTTTGAGCGAGCGCACTCGTCGATTGGCATCGGCGTCGGTGAGCTGCTCGCGCAGCCACCCGTAGCCAGGCAGCGTTGCACGGCTGCCTTCAGGGATTCCGTCAAGGTACTTCCCGCTGAGCAGCCCCGATGCCAGGGGGCTCCAGGTGGTGAGCCCGAGGCCGATCTCGGAATACAGGGGGAGGAACTCCTCTTCCACCTTGGTCCGGTTGAAGACGTTGTACTCGGGCTGCTCCATGAGCGGCCGATGCAGGTGATCCCGCTCGGCGACAGCCCATGCGCGACGGATGTCCGCAGCGCTCCACTCGGAGGTTCCCCAGTACAGGGCGCGCCCCGACTCGATGATGTCGTGCATCGCCCAGACCGTCTCCTCCACCGGCGTTTCCGGGTCGGGCCGGTGGCAGAAGATCAGGTCGACGAACTCCAGCCCGAGCCTGCGCAGCGAGCCGTCGATGGCGTGCAGCAGGTATTTGCGATTCAGCGTGTTCCGGGTGTTCACCGAGTCCTCGATGCCCCAGAAGAACTTGGTGGAGATCACATAGGTGTGCCGGGCCCAACCAAGCTGCTTGATTGCCTCGCCCATGATGGTCTCGGACTTGCCGCCGGCGTAGACCTCGGCGTTGTCAAAGAAGTTGACGCCGCCGTCGTATGCCGCGGCGAGGCTGTCGCGCGCGCTCTGCCCGGCCAGCTGCGGGCCGAAGCTGACCCACGAGCCGAAGGACAGCACGCTGACCTTAAGGCCGGATCGGCCCAGCCGGCGGTACTGCATATCCATGGGTCGAGGATACGTGAACGCGTCCGCACCTCCGCCGTCGCCGCGTCCATATGATCGTCCGATGGACGAGCACATCTCGAGCGACAAACGTCTGCAGTGGCTGATCGACCGGGCGGAGATCGCCGAATGGCTCGTGCGCTACGCGCGCTGTATCGATCGTCGCGACTGGACCGCGCTGCAGGATAGCTACACCGACGACGGCGTGATGCAGCACGGCGAGGCCTCGGTGCCGCGCGCGCAGATGCCCGAGCTCTCGGCGAAGATCCTCGCCGGCTGCGCGTCCTCGCACCACCTCGTCGGCGACCCATCGATCGTGATCGACGGCGACCACGCCGTCACCCACTCGCACTACATCGCCACCCACATCTCCGAAGGGACCAGGGTGAAGCGCCAGGGGGGCGGCTGGTACGACTGCGAGCTGCAGCGAACCGATCGGGGCTGGAGGTTCACGCGCGTCAGGTCCACCACAGCGTGGCGAACCGGCGAGCCCCTGCAGCTGCACTGAGGAGCCGCGCTCAGACCTGCACGAACTGGCCTCCGGCCTCTCGGAAGCAGAGAATCAATCGACGATCGAGGGTCGCACGCCGCTGTTGTCGACGAAGATCGTCGATCGATAATGGACGAGCTCGGCGATCGACTCGCGGATGTCGTCGAGCGCTCGGTGTGCCTCCGCCTTGGCAGGCGCGCGGGCCAGAGCGTCCGGATACCACCGTCGGCAGAGCTCTTTGAGGCTCGACACATCGATCGATCGGTAGTGCAGGAACTCGTCGACCTCGGGGATCTGTGCCGCCAGAAAGCGCCGGTCCGTCCCGATGGAGTTGCCGCACAGGGGAACGGTTCGGGGTTCGTCGATGTGCGTGCGGAGGAATTCAAGCGTTCGCGCGCCTGCGTCGGCCAGGGAGATCGTCGACGTCTGGACCGCAGCCAGCAGCCCGGAGCCTGTGTGCATGGTCCGCACGACGTCATCCATCTGCGCCAGTTGGTCGGCCGTGGCGTGTACGACGATGTCCGGCCCATCGGCGATCAGCCTGAGGTTGTCGTCGGTGAGCAGAGTGGCAATCTCGACGATCACGTGCCGCGCCGGGTCGAGGCCGGTCATCTCCAGGTCCATCCACGCGAGCACAGGACGATCCTAATGTCCTGCGCATCCAAGGGACTGGGGCGACGTCCCGTTGACGAACCCGGGGCTTGCCTCCGCCGGCGTGGGCATTGCCGGGCGCCCCGGCTACACTCCCTCGCCTATACCTCATGGCAAGTACATTCCCTCTTGAACCGACGGGGCGCGAGGTTGAGGCGCTGACCAGAGAGGTCGTCGAGTACCTTGCCGCGTTCGTCGACGGGCGGAAGGAGACGCCAGCGTCCGATTTCGACGGCGTGGAAGCGCTGCTCGCCCGGGTTCGCCAGCCAATCCCGGAGGCTGGTTTGCCCTTGAAAGATGTGATCGATCTGGTGGCAGCAGCAACCGCCAAGGGTCACGACACGACAGGAGACGGGTGGCTCGCCTATGTCCCTGGCGGCGGCCTGTTCAGCGCGGCGCTGGCCGACTTCCTCGCTCGGACGACGAACCGCTTTGTGGGTACCTGGGAAGCGGCGCCGGTTCTCGCCCAGATCGAGGCAACCGCAGTGCGTTGGTTGTGCGACCTCTTCGGGTATCCCGACGGGGCGCGTGGAGTGCTGACTACGGGCGGCTCGCTGGCCACGTTCTCGGCTGTCGTGACTGCACGTCAAGCGCTGCTCGGTGAGGATTTCCTCGACGGCATCGTCTACGTGACAAGCGAGACGCACGGCGCTGCAGCGAAGGCAGCAGCTCTCGCCGGCTTCCGACGCAGCAACGTACGCGTGGTGCCAACTGACCGGGATCCCCGCATGGACCCCGAACGCCTGACTGCCCTGATCAACGAGGACAAGCAGTCGGGGCTGCGACCGTGCGTCGTCGTCGCAACGGTTGGCACGACCAACACCGGTGCCATCGATGACATCGATGCGCTGGCCGACGTAGCGCATCGCTCGAAGATATGGCTGCATGTCGACGCGGCCTACGGGGGCTTCTTTCAGCTCACAGAGCGCGGTCGGCACCGATTCGGTGGCATTGACCGGGCCGACTCGATCGTCCTCGATCCTCATAAGGGCATGTTCTTGCCCTACGGAACTGGCGCTCTACTGGTCCGCGACGGTGTCAGACTCCGCCAAGCTCACGAAGTCCACGGCGGCCCCTACCTCCAGGACCTCGCGCCGGAGGGCGGGATCCCCAACTTCGCTGACTATTCGCCCGAACTCTCGCGCGACGCTCGCGGGCTGCGCGTCTGGATGCCGATCACGCTTCACGGAATCGCTGCCTTTCGCCGGGCATTGGACGAGAAGCTCGACCTAGCTCAGTACTTGTACGAGCAATTGCGGGCCATCCCGCAACTCGAAGTGCCATGGCGTCCCGAGCTGTCGATCGTCTGCTTTCGCTGTGCTTCGCGGCACTGGTCAGACCCGGAGAGGGCCACTGCGACGTTGTTGGGGCGCATCAATGCAAGCCGCCGAGTCTTCCTGTCCAGCACCCTCGTCGAGGGTCGCATGACCATCCGCGTCTGCATCCTCAGCGTCCACACACACCGTGATCGCATTGACGAATTGCTCGGCATCATAAGAGCCGCCTGCGCCGAGCCGCAGCCCGACCGAGATCGCCAGGAGCCACGGGGTCTGCCAGAACCGGAGTTGTGAGCTCCTCCATCGCTTCCGCAAAGTCCCTACGCGAAGGCACCGGGATAGCGAGGACCGGCCGAGGCGCCTCAAGGTCAGCTACCGAACCGGCCGAAGGCCGCACAATCGCCGTTCCTGAATTCAGAACGGCTGCGAGTCGGGGAGACAGGACTCGAACCTGCGACCCCTGGTCCCCCAGACTAGTACTTATTTGACACGGCGCAGCCGAGTTCAGAAAGTTCCCTTTCGTCGAGAAACGGTTGGAATGAGCACTGATCCGCGTAAGTTGCACGTACATGGAATTGCCTGCATGTGGATGGAATTGCACGGACTCCCATGATACCCGCGAGAGGCCCTTGCTGAACGATAGACGGACGGCTCAGAGGCGTTGGGCAATTCGACGGGAAGCGTCTTCATGCCGCCCCACGCCATCCTTGGCGAGGTGCCCAGAGCTGCTCGAGCGCGCGACTGCAACGGGCCTCTGGAAGTCACGCGTTGGCGCCGTGGAGCCGTCGTCGTGCTAAGCGCTCGTCAGTAGCCGTCGCTGACGATGTTGAGTAGCGGCTCGCCGTCGATAACGGCGCACCTGCTCTCCTGCGAAGCGCCATGCTCGTTCGAACAGCCGCTCTACGGCGCCGCCGATGTGCGGCCAGACCGGCAGCCTCGGTCATCTTGGCGGCGCTGATGTGGTTCAGCGTTCCCCGTTGGTCGCTCTCTCCCCAACGACCCCAGTTGGAGCACTCTCTAAAGTAGCGCTCAAACGGTTCGACGGTGATTGCAGGCGGCGCTGGGGCACCAACGACTTCTCCCGCCACCCCCGTAGATTACCCACCGCCACTCGTGCCGCTAAGCTAAACGTCTGACCAACGATGGCCACTACCGGCACGTGATCGAGCTTGGCGTCGAAGAGGCCGTTGAGCAGGTGGATGGCGCCGGGACCGCTAGTGGCCGTGCACACTCCGACCTCGCCGGTGTACTTCGCATGGGCGCACGCCACGAACGCGGCTGTCTCCTCGTGGCGCACCTGGATGAACCGCAGCTTCTCCTGGCGGCGCTGCAGAGCCCCGAGGGAGCCGTCGATGCCATCACCGGGGTAGCCGTAGATGGTGGTGACGCCCCACGCGATTAGGCGCTCACAAAGGTTGTCGGATGCCGGGGGGCATCGCGTCTCCTCCAGTGGTCTGTCACAGACGGTCGAGACGGAACGCACGCAAAACCATCGCCCCACAAGTGGACGACGAAGAAATGCGGCACACGCTCACATCTCTCCAATCGGACCAGCACATCCGGGGATGATCACCAACGGCCACGGGATCATGCCCCGTCACGGTTTTGGCGACAAGGAGATTCGCGAGGAGCAGTACTGGCCGGACTGAGCCGATTCGCTGCGGGCGCCTACTTGAAGCCGTAGCGGCCCTCGTGGAAATCGCCGGTGTCGACCCAGTGCTCGATCACCAGGTC
>QHBU01000049.1 GCA_003244045.1 Candidatus Aeolococcus gillhamiae | reverse complement strand
ATCGAGAAGACGGCGCTGTCGCGCACGCCACCGTCGGCGGCCGGCATGTGCGCGCGCCAGACGCCGTCGAGGCGGGCGCCGGCGCGCTCGATGTTTGCGCGCGAGCGGGCGTTGCGGGCGTCGGTCTTGAAGGTCACGCGCCGCACGCGCCAGACCTCGAAGGCGTGCGTCAGCATCAAGAGCTTGGCCTCGGTGTTGACGTAGGTGCGCTGCGCGCCGGCGGCGAGCCAGGTCCAGCCGATCTCGACGGCGTCAGGCCCGAGCGCGCGCGGCTCGACGGGTGGATGGACCCACTGCCAGCGCTCGAGGTTGCCGAAGCGCGTGCTGCCGACCACGCGCTGGCGCTCCTTGTCGACGGTGGCGAAGGGAACGGCCTGCCCGCGCGCCGCCTCGCCGAGCGCGAGTGCGATCTGGCGCTGCTGCCCGTCGCTGCGCTGGCGCGGCAGCTAGATCTGATCGCGGTGCCGGGAGTCTGCATCGGCGCCCGCCACCAGGTCGGCTCGGTGCTGCTCGTCGCCGTCACCGGCAGCGGGGCGGCCAACGTGGAGCACACACTGGCCGGGGTCATCAGGGCGCTACGCAGTAGCCTGGCCGGCTTGCAGGCCGGCGTCCGCGCGGATAACCGGGTCCAGGTGACCGTGCTGGCGCCGGCCGCGAGCGCCACGGTGAACACCACGCATACGGTGCGCTCGCTGGCGATCGTGGCGGGACTCGGACTGGTCATCGCCTTCGGCGTGCCCTGGATCATCGACGCGCAAGTCAGCCGCCAGATGAGCGGTGGTACCGGGCAGCCCGGGGGTAACGAGGACACCTGGGCGCTCTCCGGTGACCTGCTGACCCGGAGGTAAGGGCCGGTCACGGCCCCCGAGCGCTCAGCGTCTCCAGTCGTCCGTCGTCCACCAGCAGGGCTCGATGAGGGCTCCCGTCCTGGCCAGCCGCCACGCCGCCGCGGTGCAGCCGATGAGCAGAAAGGTCAGGCCTGAGATGGTCGAGTAGCCGAGGGCGTCGAACGTGGAGAATGACAGCCCTGTGCACAGGACCGACACGGCGAGGCACTGCAGGAGATCACGAGTCTGCTTATCCGCGCAGATCCGGCGCGTGCTCCGGGCCAGGCACCAGCCGAGGAAGAACAGCATGAAGACGGCGAGCAAGCCCAGCACCCCGGTCTCGATCAGTGTCGTCAGGTACTGGTCGTCGACGAAGAAGTACGTCTGGGGAAGGAAGGTCCCGAATCCCTGCCCCAGCCAGGGGTGCTGGGCGATGAACGCCGCGGAAGCGGAGTACGCGTCCAGGCGGGACACGCTGCTGGATTCAGAGCCTGTTTTCGAGAACAACTGGTAGATCAGGTTGATCAAGGCGGGTTCGGCCACCCAGAGCGTAATCAGCGCCCCCGCGAGCGCCGGGTAGGCGACCCGGAGCTGGCGGGCTGGCCAAGTCGGCATCAGCACGCAGGCAATGATCACCAGCCCCAGCACCACGGAGCGGGAGACCGTGAGCGGGAGTGCCGTGGCGATCAGGCCCACCTGCAACCAGCGCCGGAACCGGGTGCCGGGCTTAGCGAACCGGGCCTGGTGCAGTGCCAGCGGCAAGGCTAGCCCCAGGACGGCCGCGAACTC
>QHBU01000048.1 GCA_003244045.1 Candidatus Aeolococcus gillhamiae | reverse complement strand
GACCAGCATCGTGGCCGCTGGGTCAAGTCAACCGGCGACGGCGCGCTCGCCACCTTCGACGGCCCGGCCCGGGCGATACGGTGCGGCCAGAGGATCATCGAGCGAATGGGTCTGCTCGGCGTGGACCTACGTGCTGGCGTGCACACCGGCGAGTGCGAGGAGCTCGACGACGACATCGGGGGCATCGGCGTGCACGTCGCTGCGCGCGTGTTGGACCACGCCCGAGGCGGGGAGGTGCTGGTCTCCGACACGGTCCCGTCGCTCGTCGCTGGGTCGGGGCTGGTGTTCGAGGACCGGGGCGAGCACGAGCTGAAGGGCATTTCAGGTTCCCGGAAGCTGTTCGCCGTGTCCGCGGGAGGGTCCTAGCACCGTCGGCGGCGGATCCCCCGTTGCATCAGCCCTCGGCGGTCGGTAGCGCCTCGCGGGGCACCTTGCCGAGCACGGTCTTGGGCAACTCGTTCACGACCACCAACTCCTTTGGGGCCGCGTAGGGGGCCAAGTTGTCCCGGACGAACTCTCGGAGAGCCTCGAGCGTGGGGGGTCCGACGCCCGGTCGGGGGACCACCCAAGCCACCACCCGCTGCCCCCACTCAGGGTCGGGACGGCCCGCCACCGCAGCCTCGGCGACCGATGGGTGGCGGGAGAGGACGGCTTCGACTGCGGCCGGCCAGACGTTCTCGCCGCCGGTGATTATCAGTTCCGACAGCCGCCCTTCCACGTGGAGGCGGCCGGTGGTATCCAGCCATCCGGCGTCGCCGGTGGCGAGCCAGCCGTGGCGGTCCAGCGGCGTGGTCCCGTCGCGGTAGCCCCGGCAAAGCATCGGGCCGCGCAGGGCGATCTCGCCGGAGCCGGGGTCGACGACGACCTCGACGCCCTCGAGCGGAACCCCGTCGTAGACGACCCCGCTGCCGGTTTCGGTGAGCCCGTAGGTCGTCACCACGTTGGCGGGAACCGACGGCGGGGGAGCAGACCCGCCCAGCACCACGGTGTGAAAGCGTTCCGCGCCGATTCGCCCGAGGGCGGTTGCCACCAGGGAGACGAACACGTCCGGACCGGCGTTGGCGGTCACGTCGTCAACGCCGAACCCGGGCAGCACCGTCAATGGGGTGCCGGTGAGGAGCGCTCTGGTCACAACCGACAGGCCTCCGACGTGGCTGAGCGGAAGACACGCGAGCCACCGGTGCCGGGTGGGATCGACCCCGAGGCGCCGCGAGGTGGCGATGGCGGACGAGGCCACAGCCTGATGGGTGAGCACCACCCCCTTGGGTTCCCCGGTGGTGCCGCTCGTGGCGACCACCGCGGCGTCGCCGGGTTCGCACGGTTGTCCTTCGCGCAGTGCCACGGTCTCGTCAGCGCCCACCAACGCCTCCGGCTTCAGCGCGTCGAGCAGCGCGGCCTTGGCCGGCTGGGGGAGGCGCTGGTCAACAGGGAGCACGGCGTCGCCGTCGTCCCAAGCCCGGCGGAGGGCGTCGACGAACCCCTGGCCGGCCGGCAGGTCGATTGCCACCAGCCGAGCCACGGCCACTAGTTTGCCGCCGTAATGCCTGGTGCGCGCCCGCAGCCGCCGAGCCTCGTGGGCCGCTGGGTGGTCGGCGCCCGGCCGAGAACCCTGCCGGCGGCGGTCGTCCCCGTGCTTGCGGGCTCGGCCGTGGCGGCCGGATACGGGCGGTTCTCCCTGTGGCGGGCTGCGCTCGCCCTGTTCGTCGCGCTCGCGCTGCAGGTCGGGGTCAACTACGCCAACGA
>QHBU01000047.1 GCA_003244045.1 Candidatus Aeolococcus gillhamiae | reverse complement strand
TATTCCCCTTCCACTGCACTAGCTCCACTGATCGCCGCCTTCGGGGGCGACCCCGCCACGTACGAGCGCGATCTCCGAATCCTTCGGGGGGCGCTTGACGCCGCCATAAGAAAGCCCACCACCGACTATGTTCGGGAGAATGTAACCCAGTGTCTGGCCGCAGTGACGTCGGAGCACTTGATGCCGGAGGACGAGCGGCGACTTAGACAACTCATACGCTCCGAGAGCGGTTGGGACGCCGCGAAGCGGTCGGGATTGGACGGACTACCTCAAGGCGATGCCAGTGCTGCTGGCCGACGACTTGTTGATCAACTGGGCGAGTTGGGACTATTTGTCGTCCCCGTTGGAGAGCTTGAGCGTTTTGTTCCCAACGTCACGGCGCATGGGCCGCGATGGGTTACCCAAGTTCATGAGCAGGGTCTACACGCTAGCGCCGCCCTCGTGGACGCGAGAGCCTTCATGACGAAGGTGTGGCAGTTCTGCAGGGGCGGCTCGGCAGGCGCGTCCGGGCAGCAGAGACGAGACGCGCCGTAGTGAGCACTCACACTTGTCACTAGCTGACCTTGGACAGTGCGTGGGCGAGCGCGTCGGGCATGAACGCCAGGGGCACCTCTCGCGTCCTAACCACCACGCTATGGCGTCCATTCCACCACCCAACGGCGTCCAATCCGCCATAATCGCGCCATGCTCGGTGCCCGCACAGCCAAATTCCGCCGCCGTCATATGCTCCCGCACGTCCAGGCGGCACTCGGCGACACCCGCGTCGTGCTCATCGCCGGTGCGCGTCAGGCTGGGAAGAGCACGCTGGCCCGAATCATTCTGGCCGCCCTTCCCGATGCTGTCGAGTTCAGCCTCGACGACGAGGCCACGCTGGCAGCCGCTCGGGACGACCCTACCGGCTTCATACAACACGAGGCGACCATCTTCATCGACGAGATCCAGCGCGCCCCTCAACTGCTGCTGGCGATCAAGGCGGCGGTCGACCGGTCGTCTGCGCCGGGTCGATTCCTCCTGACCGGATCTGCTGACGTCCTGGCGATGGCGAAAGTCGCCGATGCCCTCCCCGGCCGTATGGAGATCATCGAGCTCTGGCCGTTCTCGCAGGGCGAGATAGAAGGCCAGATCGAGGGCTTCATCGATCGCGCATTCGCTGGGTGGACCGGTCGTACGCCGACCACTCTGTTGAAGCCCGATTACCTCCGTCGCGCCGCGCGCGGTGGCTTCCCCGACGTCGTCCTCACCCGAGACACCGAACGCCGGCGCGCAGCGTGGTTCGAGAGCTACGTGCTGGCACTCACGCGACGGGAGGCTCGCGACATCGCCGGCGTGGAGCGGCCCCAGGAGCTCCGTCAGCTCCTGCGCCTCCTCGCAGCCCGGAGCGGCCGGCTGCTGAAGATCGAGGAGGTGGCACGTGACGCAGGCCTGGCGCCGACGACGACGCGCCGGTACGTCCGGCTGTTGGAAGCGGCCTACATCGTCCGCACGCTGCCGGGATGGGCGACGAGCAAGACCACGAGGGCCGTGCGGGCGTCGAAGATCTACGTGTGCGACTCGGGCCTGCTATGTCACCTCCTCGGCGTGACCGCTGACGCGATGGCGACGCCATCGTCTGGTGACGCGGGGCCTCTCCTCGAAACCTTCGTGACCATGGAGCTTGCCCGACAGCTGGGGTGGTCGGACACCCGCGCCAGCCTCTTCCACTTCCGCAGCAAGGACGGGACGGAGGTCGATGCGGTGCTCGAGGCGGCAGACGGTCGTCTGGTCGGGGTCGAGGTGAAGGCGGGGGCCACCGTGCGCAGCGAGGACTTCCGCGGTCTGCGCCTGCTCATGGACAAGGTTGGTGATCGCTTTCGCGCCGGTTTGGTTCTTTACACCGGGACCGAGACGCTCTCCTTCGGTGACAAGCTCGGATGCGCCCCGATCAGCTCGCTCTGGACCACTGAGGGCGGCAATTGAACCGCCGTGCTGTCCGCGCCCAGCGGAGTGACGACCGAGGGAAGGCAGTGCAACCTGCGGTTGTGGACATCCACGACGCCGCGAAGCACCTCGGGAGGCTGGCGGGCTGCGGCCCCAGGCCGACCAGCTAAACAGTACAGAACGTACGGTTAGTACATGTCTGCTATGCTCACCCATATGGCCGCCTTCACCTGCACTGACGTGACCACCGCCAGGAGTTCCCTTCCGGAGCTCCAGACGCGAGCCGTCGAGCACCACCGGCCCCAGATGATTCGCCGCCGCGGAGATGCCGATGCGTCCGTCTTGCTCGCAGCGTCAGACCTCGCCAGTTCCTTCGCCGCCTTTCGGTTCGAGCCGCACGTGTCCATGGGCGATGGGGAGGCGACCGCCAGCCTCGAGAGCCTCGGCATCCTCGGGGTGGGAGCGACCGCTGAGGAGGCCGTTGAGGACCTCGCCGTCGAGCTCCGCCGGTTCGCCCAACGCTATTTCGAGAAGGCTGCGTTCTACCGGGAGACCCACTTCCGGGGGTATCTGCCCTGGCTCCTGCGCTTTGCAGCGACGCCGGAGGACCGTCAGCTTGACCTGCTGTACGAGGAGCCTGCAACCACCCCGGTTGCACCCGCGTCGACCTCTGTCCTGAGGTGAGGACGCCCTCGTGGGGCGAGATCGAGGAGTTCTGTCGATCTGACGGCTGGGACCCGGTCCGAGAGACGGATCACAGCTTCTTCCGGAAGGTGTTGGCTGACGGGACCGTTCTCGAGACGCACTCCTCGTTCTCGTCATCCAAGACGATGAGTGCCAACCGCTTCGCGCTCATACTGCGCACGCAGCTTCGGGTCTCGGCGCAGGCGTTCTGGGACACGCTGCGAACCGGTGAGGCGGCATCGCGACCGTCGGCTCCCCTTCCCAACACGCCGTCGTCGTTGCCAGCGTGGCTCATTCGGTCCCTGAAGCGAGAGGTCGGACTCACCGACGACGACATCAGTTCGCTCAGCGAGGTGGCCGCGCACCAACTCCTCATCGACCACCGCTCATCGCCCGGGCCAACCAGCGAGAGCCACCCGACCACGTGAAGCGCGGCTTCCTGCTGCAGCAGACAGCTAGCCACTGGGGAGCCGCTACAGTCAAGGGCCATGCCGCGTGCATCGTCACCGCGTCCGGTTGCCCGCCGCTGGGTCGTGACCACTCACGACATCAGCGACCAGATCGAAGGCTCGCCGAGCGCATACCTCGGGCTCATCTACGATCCGGGTGACGACAGGATCCTCGCAGCCTCCGTCGAGGAATCTCCGGAGGGATCGGTGGCGTTGGCCTTCGAGGATATCAACAGCGGGTCTCGCCTGCGTCCGCACACGCTCGCCTGCCACCGGTCGGTCCTCAACGCTGCGCGCCTGCAGTGTGGCCGCTTCTCCCCACCGCCTGATGTGATCGTCGCCAACGAGTCTGACCTCCGTGCCAACGCAGCAGTCTTCCGCCACTTCTTGGACAACGCGAACCCGGCAGCCATGCACGATGCCGCGGTCCGGGCTCTCGAGGAACCCGCCCGCCGCTTCATCGACAGCCGATGTTGGGACGAACGCGCCGACAACCAGCCGATCCTCCTCGACGCGTCCATCAATGGCGCCCGGGCGGGCGGCATCGTCTCCGTCATGGGCAATGGCGGCGAGACCTGGGGCATCAGCATCTTCCCCGACGGGTTGGCGTTCAACGAGATGATGGTCGGTGACGCCTCATCGATGCCCCGCGACGGAATGATCAGCTGCGTGATCGCTCCGCAAGCGATCCACGGAGCCGCGCCAGCAGCGGTGGAGATGGCGCTCGCAATCGAAGGCGGCCATGCGGTCCCAGCGCTCGCCCACCAGGTGCAACTCCTGCACACCGCGCTGGTCGCAGCGACCCAGACGCCCGTGGGCGTCGCCGAGCCGTCCATCGGCGCCGTGGCGACGCCCGAGTTCGACGCCACCTTCACCGCGTTCGACATCGAAGCCGCCGAGGCAGCTCGAAAGGCAGCATCATCGGCTCGGAGCTCTCGCGGCACACCCAGCACGCCAACCCTGCGCTTCGGTGAGCTGCCTCGCAGCGTCGGCGAGCAGCTGCTGTTTCCCGACGACGGACTCGCCTGGGAATGCCTCTCGTCCCTTCCACCTCGCAGCGGCCTGCCTGCGGTCTTCGTCGGATGTGGCCGTGTCAGCGACGCAGAAGACCTCGCAACGCGCATCACTTCCGGCGACTATCTCGGCATCACAGCCATCGCCGGCATCGGCGGCACCACGATCCGGCTGATCGGGCTCTCCGACCCGCTGGTCTTGGGAACGGTCGGCACCTTGTGGCCGCCGCTACGCGGCTTCATGCGACGCCGGGAACGCTCCGGCGGGCTGCATGCAGTTGTGCTGGCGACGAAGGACCCCGGCACTCCCGTTGGCATTTTCATGTGCGTGCTGCCGCAGGGCAGTGGGGATGACCTGCAAAGCAAAGTGAAGGACCGGCACACTTCGGCCTCCGGGAAACGCGTGCGGCCCACGAAACGACGTCGCTGACAGCGCCGCCGTACCCAACGGTTCGGCTCATGCGTACGCGGGGTCACGCCACGTCTCGGTACAGGACTCGCCCGGGCTCGAAGCGCGTCACAGCGAAACAACAGCGTTTGCACTGAACGCTGCTCGAGCGCTACGATCAACCCGTATTCGGCAGGCCCGTTTCAGTGCTTACAAAACAGCTGCTCTACCACTGAGCTACGCCGGCCAGCGCGTCGTGAGTCTAGCTGCTCACGGTCCAGTCAACCGTTCCCGCCATGGTCATCGCCCGTGTCAGCCGGGCCGGAGTCGGGTCGGCGCAGCCGCTCGAGGCGGCGCCGCACCTCGGGGTCGATGCGACCCTCGAGCCGGTTGGCGAATGAGGACTCACTGCCGCGGCGCGAGTTGTGCCGGTCCATGTCCGCCTGCGCGCCGCGGACGAGCTGGCGGAGCGCCTCAGGTCCGATGACCGACGCGCCCATGGCCATGACCAGGTCACGCTGCAGCCGGTCGCCGGTGGCCACAGTCACGCTGCGTGCGTCGTCTCGGTGCGACGCGATCGACACGCGGCGCTCGATGACATGATCGGCCGTCTGCCCCTTGCTGCCGAAGACGACCGTGACACCGTCGATCTGCTCGCCGGCGCCGTGGTTGCGGGCGCGCCCGTGGGCGTCGAACACCACGGTGACATGTTCGCCAGTTGCCGCTGAATACCCGGCGAGCATATCGATGAGCCTACGGCGCGCCTCCTCGGCCTGACCCGACTTGATCAGGGGCGCCAGCTCAGGCCACGCATGAACGATGTTGTAGCCGTCGACGATGAGCTCAGCCACGGGTCATCGCTCGCGCGGCGCGAACCCTCGCTGGCGGGCGACCTCGTACAGGAGCACGGCCGCAGCCGCGCCGGCGTTGAGTGAGGACACCCGGCCCGCCAGCGGCAGCGACACCACGACGTCGCAATGGCGCCGGGTCAGCGCGCGCATCCCCTCCCCCTCGGCCCCGATGACCACCGCCACGGGCGCGGTGAAGTCGAAGCCGTCGTAGCGGGTGTCGCCGTCGGCCGCGAGGCCCACCACCCACAAGCCCGCCGCCTTGAGCTGCTCGAGCGCCTGGACCAGGTTGGTGACAACTGCGACTGGAACGTGCTCGGTGGCGCCGGCGGACGCCTTGGCCGCCGCGGCGGTGACGCCGGAGGCGCGGTGCCGCGGCAGCACCACACCGTCGGCGCCCACGGCGTCGGCGGTCCGGGTGATCGCCCCCAGGTTCTGCGGGTCCTGGATGCCGTCGAGGACCACGACGAGCTGCGGCGCGCGCGATTGCCCGATCAGCTCGTCGAGGCGCAGTGGCAGCCGTCCGTGGAAGTAGCCGGCGATCCCCTGGTGGTGCTCGGTGTGGGCGATGTCGTCGAGCCGCTTGCGCGAGCTCTCCTCCACCGCGATGCCTCGTTCGGCGGCCAGCCGGACGATCTCGTCCAGCCTGCCCTCCGCGCCGACGCCGGCGGCGATCACCAGCTTGCGCGCCGGCCGTCCCGCTCGCAGCGCCTCGAGCACGGGGTTGCGACCGTAGAGGATGTCCACACGCCGAGTATCGCCGAGCTATGACCGGCCAACCGAAGCGGGCGGTCGGGGGTTAAAAGCAGCGGAGCTCCGCCCTCCCTCCGCGAGGGCAGGTGGAGCTCCCGGTCTGCGTTGTGTCTAGGCGGTCGGTGGGGGTGGCGGGGTGCCTCCGCCGTACGTCGGCCCGGTGCCGGGAGCGCCGTATGCGCTGGTGACCGCCTGGGGCTCGCTCCGCTTCAGGAAGCCACCAACCGCAACGATGATCCCGGCGATCAGCCCGATGAACAGGCCGAAGCTCGGCCCAACGCTGTACCCGGGGCCTGAGCCGCTCGCGCCGCCGTAGGTCACCAGATATAGCACGGCCATTACAGCCAGGAAAATCCCGAGGATCAGGAAGAGAACCGCATCAGGCTGAGGCATCGTGGGCAATTGGACCGTCGGCACGAAGGTACGCAGCACGAACAACGCGAGTCCAACGAGCACTGCGATGAAAAAGAGCCATCCAGCCCAACCGCTCAGAGCACCAACCGAAGTGTTAAACGCGCCGCAACCAAACGATGTGGCGCCGGTACAGTTGAAGCTCGCGCTGTACCAGGGCAGGAACACGGCGATCAGCGCGACGATCAACCCAACGCCGATCGCGGCGTCACCGTTGGAGAAATTTCGTCCAGCAACTGCAGGCAAGTGGGACCCTCCTAGTCTGACGGCGCCGGGGTGGTCCCGGCGGCCGCAGTATACGGCCCTGAAGTCAGGTGATGGGGATGCCTGCGACAGCGGCTTTTCGCCCCACGCCGACTGTCAGGCGCGCATCGTCCGGCGCGCCAGCGGCCGGCTCAGACGGGCGGTGGCGCTGTGTGAGGGACCCCGGTGAGGTCGGCACGGCGAGTCAGGTAGTCGGCGCGGCTGATCTCACCGCGCACGTAGAGCAGCTCCAACTCGGTGACCGCCGGGCTGGGCATCGGTGGCGCCAGGGCACGGCGGCTTCGCACGGCCGCGAGGATCTCGCGGATGACCCAGACCGCAGCCAGGATCAGCAGGACGCCGAAGGCGAAGCGCAGTGTGATGGCCAGCACGGAGACGCCCGTGTCCATGCCACCGGGAAATCTCCCGGGACCGAAGTCGCCCACTCGATCCATCACCCACAGCCTCCGCACACCATCCGAGGGACTTCGTCACCTGATCATCGGCGTCCGACCTTGCAGACCGATGATCACGGTCAGTCTGTCAGAACCGGTGCCAGCGCTGACCGGCGGCGGTGTCGTCGACCGCAATTCCCGCCTCGGCGAGGCTGGCGCGCAGGCGGTCGGATTCGGCCCATTGGCGGGCGGCGCGGGCCGCCTCACGGGCATCGAGCAGGGCCTGCTCATCTGGCGTCAGCTCCGCTCCAGCGCGCTCGCGCTCGACCAGCGGGAGCACACCCAGCACGTCGTCGACCTCCTCGATGAGAGTGAGGATCTGCGCGTGGGTGGCGCCGCCCAACGCTCCACCGTCGAGCTCGCGGTTGAGCGACCGGATCATGGTGAAGATGGCGCCCATCGCCTCGGGCAGGTTGAGGTCGTCGTCCATCGCGGCCGCGAAGGCGTCGCGGGCCATGCTCACCCGCGTGTCGACCGCCCCGGGTTCCCCGTCAGCCCCAGCGCGCGGGGTGTGCGCGCGCACGCGCGCGCTGAAGTCGGCAAAGCGATCGACGGACTCGGTGGCCGCGTGCAGGGTGTCGTCGTAGTTGAGGGGCTTGCGGTAGTGCGCGGCCGCGATCAGCTGGTAGCGCAGCGCCGACGGACGCGCCCCGCCGTCGACGAGCTCGCGCACGGTGGCGAAGTTGCCCAGCGATTTGGCCATCTTCTCGCCCTCGATGTTGAGGTGCGCTCCGTGACACCAGATCTGGACGAAGGGCCGCCGGGTGGCCGCCACGCTCTGGGCAATCTCGTTCTCGTGGTGCGGGAAGATGTTGTCGACCCCCCCGCAGTGGATGTCGAAGGACTCACCGAGCAGGGCCATGCTCATCGCCGAGCATTCGATGTGCCACCCGGGCCGGCCACGGCCGATGCGCGTGTCCCAGCCGATCTCCTCATCGCCCGCCGCCTTCCAGAGCGCGAAGTCGCGCGCGTCGTCCTTGTCGTACTCGTCAGCGTCGACACGTCCGCCGCCACCCGCAACCAGGCCGTCGGCACGGACCCCGGAGAGGCGGCCGTACTGGGGGAAAGAGCTGATGTGGAAGTACACGCTGTCCTCGCTGCGGTAGGTGACGTCCGCTGCGTCGAGGCGTTCGATGAGCGCCACCATCTCGTCGATGTACTCGGTGGCGCGCGGGTAGTGGTGGGCGCGGCGGATGTTGAGCGTGTCGAGATCCTCAAAGAAGGCGGCGATCCAGGGAGCGGTCTCGCTGTCGAGGTCGTGGCCTGAGGCGACGGCGTTGCGGATGATCTTGTCCTCGACGTCGGTGAGGTTCATGACGTGGGTCACGCGCGCGAAACGCCGCTCCAGCCAGCGCCGCAGCACGTCCTCGAAGAGGAACGTGCGGAAGTTGCCGACGTGGGCGCGCGCGTACACGGTGGGTCCGCAGGTGTACACACGGACGTGCCCGTCCTCGAGCGGGATCACCTCGCG
>QHBU01000046.1 GCA_003244045.1 Candidatus Aeolococcus gillhamiae | reverse complement strand
CCGCTGCCGCGCACGCAGAGCAGTACCGAAGCCTCCTTCAGAACCTCGGCGGTGGAGGCGGCGATCGTCGCGCCGACCGCGGTGTATTCCTCGTCTGGCCAGCCCGCGGCGGCACCCGCGTTGCTCTGCACCACAACGGCGTGCTCGGCCGCGACCAGCGCACGCACGCTCGCGGGGCTGGCGGCAACGCGCCGCTCGCCGTCACCCGTCTCGTCCGCGATTCCGACGGTCGGCGTCATCCGTGGACCGTCGGGCCCGCTGGCGGAATGCTCATGAAGGTGTCGGATTATGTCGATCCGGGCCGCTCGCGCTCCTTCTGAGCTCTACACCACCAGGTTGACGACCCGGTCCACGACCACGACCACCTTGCGGGGCTCGACGCCGCCGAGCAGCTCGGCAACTCGCGGCAGTTCGAGAGCGCGCTGGCGCAGCTCGTCCTGGCTCGTGCCCGCCGGCACGGTGAGCGTGCCGCGCAACTTGCCGTTGACCTGCACGGCCACCTCCACCTCGGCGCGTGCCGCCAGGGCGGGATCGTGCTCGGGCCAACCGCCTCGGGTGTGCACCGAGCCGTCGTGCCCAGTGCGCTGCCACAGCTCCTCGGTGATGTGCGGCGCGAAGGGCGCCAGACAGAGCAGCAGCGTTTGGGCGTCGACACGCCGGCCGCGACCCTCCGTTGCCTCGTGGTCGAGTTCGCGAGCGAACTCCATGAGCTGGGCGATGGCGGTGTTGAAGTGCAGCCCGGCGATGTCCTCATCGACGCCGCCGATGAGGCGGTGGCGACGGCGCTCGCGCTGCTCATCGTCGACGTCGGCGGTGGCGTTCTGGGTGGCCCGCCAGACGCGGTGCAGGAAACGCGTGATCCCGGTGATGCCCTCGTCGCGGAAGTCGCCGCCCGCTGTGTACGGCCCGAGGAACATCAGGTAAAGACGGAAGGTGTCCGCTCCGTACCTATCGATGTATTCGTCGGGGTTGACCACGTTGCCGCGGCTCTTCGACATCTTGAAGCCGTCCTTGACGATCATCCCGTGGGCGCGGAAGCTGGTGTACGGCTCCGGCTCATCGACCAGGCCGATGCCGTGTAGGGCGCGCATCACGAAGCGCGCGTAGAGCAGGTGGCGGACGGCGTGCTCGTTGCCGCCGATGTACATGTCAACGGGCAGCCAGCGCCGCGTCCGCTCCGGATCAAAGGCGACGTCGTCGAAGTCGGTCGACGGGTAGCGCAGGTGGTACCAGGACGAGTCGAGGAACGTGTCGCTGACGTCGGTCTCGCGTCGCGCCGGGCCGCCGCACTTCGGACAGGTCACGTTGACCCAGTCCTCGACGGTGGCCAGCGGCGAGACGCCGGTGCCGGTGGGCCGGAAGTCGGTGACCTCGGGCAGCAACACCGGCAGGTCCTCGTCTGGAACCGGTACCTGGCCGTCCTTCGTGCAGTGAATGATCGGGATCGGCGGCCCCCAGTAGCGCTGGCGCGAGATCAGCCAGTCGCGCAGCCGGTACGTGATGGTGGCCTCGCCGCGGTGCGTGTTCTCGAGGCGCTCGACGATGCGCCGCCGTGCCTCCTCGGACGGCAACCCGTCGAGGTCGCCACTGTTCGCCATCGTCCCCTGACCGGTGTACGTGCCGTCAACCGGCTGCGCGGGGACGATGACCTCGGTCACCGGGAGCGAGTGCGCCGTCGCGAAGGCATGGTCGCGCTCGTCGTGGGCGGGCACGGCCATGATCGCGCCCGTTCCGTAGTCATAGAGGACGTACGGCGCCGCCCAGACCGCAAGCCGGTCTCCGGTGAGCGGATGGATCGCCGACGAGCCCAGATCGATGCCGATCGAGAAGTCGGGCTCGGCCTCCGGTCCCGGGAGGCGGTTGCGCCAGGCGTTCAGCTCACCGCGCCGCTCGGCCGGGACGAACTCCTCGAGTTGGGGGTGGTCGGCGGCGATCACCACGAAGGTGGCGCCGTACAAGGTATCCGGGCGCGTGGTGAAGACGGCGACGTCCTTGCGCTCGCATCCCTCGAGGTCGAAGACGATGCGCGCACCCTCGCGGCGGCCAATCCAGTTGCGCTGCATCAGCTTGGTCGACTCCGACCAGTCGAGCGTGTCCAGGGCGTCGAGCAGCTCCTGCGCGTAGTTGGTGATCTTCAGCCACCACTGGCGCAGCCAGCGCGTCTCGACTACCGAGCCGCAACGCTCGCACCGTCCCTGCTCGACCTGTTCGTTGGCGAGCACAGTGAGACAGGACGGGCACCACAGCACCGCGCCGTCCCGCCATTCCACCAGGCCCGCCTTGAAGAGCTGCAGGAAAATCCACTGCGTCCAGCGGTAGTAGGACGGATCCGCCGTGTTCACCTGGTGGTCCCAGTCGAACATGGCGCCGATCATCTTCAGCTGGTTGTCACGGAAGTTGGCCACGGCGCGGCGCATCACCACGGCGGGGTGCTCGCCGATCTTCAGCGCGTAGTTCTCGCTGTGGATCCCGAAGGCGTCGAATCCCATCGGCTCGAACACGTTGTCCCCGTGGAGCCGTCGCCAGCGCCCGTAGATGTCGCACCCACTGTAGGGCACCATGTGACCGACGTGCAGTCCCTCGGCCGACGGGTACGGAAACATCGAAAGGTTGAAGAAGGGCCGGTCCGATGAGTTGAGGTCGGTCCGGTAGTCGCCGCGCTCGTCCCAGATGCGGCGCCACTTTGCTTCGACCACGGAGGGCTCGTAGACGTCGAGCGCGCGCGACGCGGTCGTACTCGGGACAGATGTGGTGTCGGTCATGTCAATGGCAAGGGTAGCCGAGCCCCGGCCCGCTACAGTCCAAACGTGCCCGATCGCGCGTTCAGGACGCTCGCCGAAGGCGGCGCCTACTTCGAGGGGCCGCGCTGGCGCGACGGCAAGTGGTGGGTGTCGGACATGTACCGCCATGCCGTGTTCAGCGTCACGCCGGACGGGGCGGAGACGGAGGTGGTCCATGTGGAGGGCCAGCCCTCGGGGCTCGGCTGGCTCCCCGACGGGTCGCTGCTGGTGGCGTCGATGCGCGACCACAGGCTGCTGCGTCGCGATCCCGACGGCACGATGACCGTCCACGCTGACCTGTCAGCAGTGTGCACGGGTCTGCTCAACGACCTCGTCGTCGACCACCAGGGCCGCGCCTGGGTCGGTGACTTCGGCTTCGACCTCTACGCCTTCGACGACCCCGTGACCACCTCGCTGAAACGGGTCGACCCCGACGGCAGCCTGACCATCGCGGCAAGGGACCTGATCTTTCCCAACGGTACGGTCATCACCCCGGACGGCCGCACCCTGATCGTCGGCGAAACCCTGGGCAATCGCTACACCTCCTTCCACGTCGCCGACGACGGCTCGCTGCAGGAGCGCGCGGTGTGGGCACAGCTCGGTCCCGAGGTGGAGCTCGGTGACGCGATGACCACCCTGGGTCAGCTCCGGGTCGCGCCTGACGGGTGCACCCTCGACGCGGAGAACCGCATTTGGGTTGCCGACGGCATCGGCGGCCGCTGCATCCGAGTCGCCCAGGGCGGCGAGATCGTCTATGAAGTCAAGCCTCCCGGAGGCCTCGGCGTCTTCGCGTGCGCTCTCGGGGGGGAGTCGGGAACCACGCTGCTGCTCTGCTGCGCGCCTGACTACTTCGAGAACAACCGGCGTGAAGCCCGGGAGGCGGTGTTGATCACCACCGAGGTCAGCGTCCCCCACGCCGGGCTTCCTTAGCCAGCCGCCGGTACCATATGCGTTGTTCGGCGTGCCGCCGGGCGTCCACGCCGACGTAGCTCAGTGGTAGAGCAACCGCCTCGTAAGCGGTAGGTCGTCAGTTCAATCCTGACCGTCGGCTCCAGTTGCTGATTTTGTATTCAAATGCAGCGACTGCTACCCCTGTACAACGGGTGTCAGCGCCCATCGCCACGCCCGAGTGGCGGGCGACGTCGGTCAGGGACAACCCGCGCACGTGCATTGCGTAGCGCAGCTCGGCACCGAAGGTGATGCGACTGTTCACAACCTCATAACCCATCGTTGAGCACGTTTCGGACACAGCCGCGCGAGTTGGCCCGCGTCAGGCGGCTACCAACGGCTGTCGCGCGGCCTTCGCCCAGGCAGTTGGTGCGTCAGAACCCGCCCACCCCAGGGTGCACAATCGTGGTCATGAGAACGAGGCTCCGCCGGCTCGCTCTTACAGTCTGCCTAGTCGCCGGAGTGGGCGCATGAGGGGCGAGCCCGGCCCCGGTTCGGAATGTGCGGATCGCGCCTCCGAACCGACTATCGGACGCGATCCAGCTCACCACAACGCAGGCGATGGGCGGCTCGCCTATCCCCGGCGCGCTCGTGATCTCGAATCCGGGCGGTGCATTCGACCTCAATCCGCGCGGCTGCAAACCTGAGTTCACCGTCGTACTGACGATCGGCAACTCCCCGCCATCCGTTGCATGGCCGGCAAAGTGCGCCGCCGGTGCCTACGTGATTCCGCACGGCACCACCAGGCTGGCAGTCTCCGTTGCGACCACGTATCCGGGTTGCCTCCAAGCGGGTGGATCCGAGTCACGGATCCCACCCTGCTCCGCGACCGGGCCTCCCCCGCTGCCACCCGGCGTGTACAACGCCGTGCTCGTGTGGAGCACAGCGGTGCCGCCGATGCCGGCCGCGGACCCCGTTTCGGTGATGGTCCTGGCCAAGACGTCGTAGGCTCGGCCCACGGCCGGACCATGCTCGGCGACGCGCCACGTCCCGAGCAGCCGGGCGTGGGCTACTTGCCGGCGCCGAAATACACACCTGATTGGTGACACTATGTGTACCTACGTCGGGCGCGAGCCAGGAGAAGATGAAAAGGGCCGCGGGCACGATGGGCGCCGAGCGTCGCGGTGGCCATCGGCAGATCCATTGCGGGGTCGTAGATGACCGCGAAAAGCCCCTCCGTGGATGGTGCGCCGCCCCGGCGCCGCAGGAGGATCCTACGATCAGCATGCATAACCGGTCGGCCAACGACGGGGCGGAGGCGGCGTCGTGAGTTGACCCCAGCGGGTCGGTCTTCTCGCTTCCGGCGCGCCTGGCCAAGGAAAGCCGCGCGCCCGCCGCGCGGATCCGTAAGGCCCCCCCGGCGGGATGGTGCGGACACGACGTGCAGCTGACTCCGACCGGGGATGGCCCAACCATTGACCAGGTTGGCGAGGCGGGTCGGTACCGCGACCGGGTAGTGATGGCTGCAGCTATGGGTACTGCGTGGATGTGACAACCGGTCCGATGTGACGCTCGGGCGGACGAGCCAGGAGAGGGAGGACATTCGCCCGCATCCAGGGCGAGCCGAATTGGGTCGCAATCTGATCGAGAGTCTCCGCGTTTTCGGCCACGATCACGAGGAAGGCGTCTTTGTCCGATGTCTGGACAACGAAAAAACTCTCGAACTTGTCAATCGTCCGCATCTGCGGCTCAAGATCGTTGCGGGCTTTGACGAATAACGCCGGGTCGATCACGACGTTGAAGTGGAGATGGTTCACCACAGCGTGCATGTGGGGATCTTATGAGCACGCGGTGAGGCCGGGCACAGAGCACCGCCACCTTGTCTCTCGAGTGGACTGCCAGAGAAGAGGCAGTTGCGCCATAGGCAATCGCTTACTGAGCTCCGCCACGTGGCGTATTCCGATCGACCAGGTTGTTGAAACCGGCTCCCCGCAGTCGGGCAGTGGTCGGGCGCGCCGGACGACAGCAGGTGCGAGGGGATACCATCCGCGCACCAGCCCGGCGATATGGCCGGGCTCAGGACGCAGCGGAGAACATCTATGCCAACCGTCATCGGCCATCACGATGTGAAGGACACCAAGCACTGGCTTGCCTCTCCGAAGCGCGAAGAGGTCTTCGGACCCCTCGGCGTCACCAACATCCGGACGTTCGTCGACCCGGAGAACCCGACCCGGGTTGCGGTGCTCATGGACGTTGCAGACCTGGATGCCCTCAGGGCCGCGATGCAGACGCAGCCGATGGCCGACGCAATGGCGTATGACGGCGTGGTGCCTGAATCCCTGGTGATGCTCGTCGAAGCGTAGTTCACTGCTGGGCGAAGCTTGCCGTGTGAACGGGCACCGCTGCCGTCGACACAAAGGGGCCCTAGCCTTGAACGAGAAAGACGCTTCGGGCCGCCTCGTCAGCCAACGACGTCGGCAGCGAATGGTTACTCGGGGCGGCCAAGTTTCGTGACCGGACCGCGTGCCTTCCGGTTGGTCGTCAGTTCAATCCTGACCGTCGGCTCCCGCTACCTCACGGGGTGGGCTTCGCTATCCCACAGGAGTTCTTCAGGTAGTCTGTGATCTGCGTGCCCGCCGTGGAGACGGACGCCGCACTGATGCCGGATAGGGCCGCGGAGACGCCCTGGATGGTCGTGGCTGATTGCACCTTCGCGGTGGCCGTGTCGTAGGCGGCGCGCAGGCTGTGGAACGCGGACGCGATCTCGCTCGGGGCCGAGCTGTCCAGCGCGTCGATCGCGCTGGCAGCGGTGGCGAAGAGTTGCTTCAGAGAGGTGACGTCCGGCGTGGCACCAGGACTGACGTGGGTGAACCCTGCGCTGGTGTGCGACAGCTGTGCGACCGCCGCGGCGGCTTGGACGCAGAAGGACGACCCGCCGTTGGCGGCCGCCGAAGTCGGCGTCGCTGTCGATACGGCTGTCGCCGCTCCCGACGAGGGGGTGCTCGAGGAACCGCACGAGCTGAGCGCGAGAACGGCGGCTCCCGCGAGGAAGGCCCCTGGGGCGATGGGTAGACGATGCACGGTGCAATCTCCTCTGTGACTGCGCTGACGGGGGCCACGCCGAGCGGCGGGGGCCGCGATGATCGCATAGCGCAGCAGGCGGCCTCAGCTCGGCACGCCCCGCGTCGATTGTCTGGCCCTGTGTAGCGGTTCGCGTGCCACCTGTATTGTGGTGAGCGCATCAGGTATCACGGAGGCTCGTGATCGAGCAGCAGGCGGAGCGACGCCCCATCGGTTGGTGGCTCAAGCGAGCGGACGCTTGCCTCAGGCAGGCGTTCGAGGACGCGCTCGCTGGGTTGGCCATCACCCGACGGCAGTGGCAGGTGCTGGAATCGCTGGCGCGTGCTCCTCGGCCGGAGGCTGAGATCCTCCGCGCGCTCGACAATTTCGCGGGGGCCGCGAGTGCCGTGGATCAACTGCGCGACCGCGAGTTCGTGGTCGACGGTCGGGACGGAGCGCTGGCGTTGACCCCGGCCGGGCTGTCAGCGCATGCGGACGCGGGGGCGCGCGTCGCGACCGTTCGGGAAGCAGTTGCTACCGCGCTGCCTGCAGACGACTATCCGACACTCATCCGGCTCCTGGGTCAGCTCATCGACGGCGTCGAACGCTCGCCACAGGTGGGTCGCTAGCGCACCGGTTCTGATTTAGCTTCCGGTTGCGCACGGAGACGGCCTCCCGTGCACGCTATGCCGGAGCCCCAGCGGCTTGCAGCAGGCGGAACTCGTTGCCCGACGGGTCGCGGAACGCTGCGTCGACACCGTACGGGCGCTCGGCGGCGGGACGCGTGAATTCAATTCCCTTCGCCTTCAGGTCCTCGTACGTCGCGAAGCAGTCATCCGTTGAAAGGACGATCGAGCTCAACATGCCCTTGGCAACCGCGGACTTGACATGCGCGGCTGTCTCTTCGTCCATTGGATGCCCGGGGACCGCCAACACGATCGCAAGATCCGGCTGGCTGAACGAAGTCACCGCGAGCCAGCGGTAGTCGCCGTTCTTGACGTCTTCACGCACCGCGAACCCCAATTTGTCAAAGAACGCGAGCGCCTCATCGTGGTTCCGGACCCAGAGTGTGGCGTGGCTTACCTGTACAGACATAGTATTCATCCCTCTGTGGCGGCGCGCCGAGGTGGCTCACCTACGAGTTCATCCTAGCGACCCTAGTGGCCTCAGTCTTCTCGATTCCTGCTCGATCGCGGGCGGCTCACCGCCTCGTAGATACAGGTCGGCATCATCGCCTGCGCAAAGGGTGACGGGAAATGCTCGCGATAGTGCGTCGGGCTCTCCCCAAACGAGCGGCGAAAGGCCGTAGTGAACGAGCCAACACTCGACAACCCGACCGTAACGCAGACCTGCGCAACGTTGTAGTCGGTGTTGCGCAGCAGCGCTGCGGCGCGCTCCATCCGTCGCGTCAGCAGATACTAGTGCGGTGTTTCCCCAAAGGCGTTACGGAACTGGCGCGTGAAGTGCGCGGGGGATCGATGCGCGGCGCGCGCAACGATGGCCACGTTGATCGGTTCACGGTAATGCGCATCGATGAAGTCCCGCGCGCGAAGCAGATGCCGTTCGGTTTGCGTCTCCACCAGCGCCATCATGATCAGTATCGCAAGGTGCCGTGGTTCGCCCGTGGCGGTGGCCTCCGCCAGCCTCCCGGGCCCAGCACCAGCCCGGGCCTCCCCTCGCCTCTGTGTCAACGCGCCGTTACGATGACGGCGTGAACGAACCGCGGCGCGGCGTCTTCGGCTGGCTTCCGCCGGCGCTGCGAACGTTGGAGCGCAAGCTCGGTGCCGATCGCGAAGGCCGCACGCTCTGGGTGTGGGTCGTGCCCGCATCCACGCTTGTGGTCACCTTTGTCGTCCTCGCGTTCATCGGCGTCCAGGGCAAGGTGGACCTTGCCCTGACCATCCCCATGGCCCTTGTGCTGTCGGTATTTCTGGGATCGCTGTCGGCCTTCTACCTCACGGCCGCCAGCTCAGACGAGCGCGACAAAGACGACGGGCCCGACGACCGCCGCGGACCCGGATCCCCGCCGGAACAGCCCTCGCCGCCGGACACCGAGGTCACGCCAGCCATCGTTCGGGTGCCGAGCGGACCGGCTCGCGGCGCCGAGCAACCGGTGCCCGCCGAGTACGGGGTCCCGGCCCGGCGCTGACCCTCAGGAGCCGCTGATGCGCTCCGCGAGGTAGCGCATGGCCACCGGGTAGCGATACTCGATGGACATGTGGCCGGCGTCGAAGAGCTCGAAGTGCATTTCAGCTATGCCGATCTCGCCCAGTGCGTTGCGAAAGGCGGTGGCGCCGAGGTCGAGGAAGAACTCGTCGCGCGTCCCTGCGTCGATGTAGATCGCCGCCAACGAGCGCAGAGCGTCGGCGTAGCGCGGCACCATGCGCACCGGATCCCACGCCAGCCAGCGTTCCCACACCTCGGGGATCATCTGCCCGGTCGATGCGTCAAAGGGAAGCCTGACCGTGCCGTCATCATCCGCCGAGTACGCGGCGGCCATGGCCCACATGTTGAGCAGCACGCCGTCCTCCTTCCTGCTCCACGGCATTCGGCCTCGCAGGTCGGCGAAGAATCCCTCGTAAGAGCCGCCGTACTGCTCGCGCAGGGCGCGCACCACCTCCGGCACATCGCGCCAATAGCACAGCTCGAAGAGAGCATCGCCGGCATGCGACGCCAGGCCCCCGAACAGGTCCGGCCGCAACATCGGGGTGATCATCGCGCCGTAACCGCCGCTCGACTTGCCGCTGATCGCCCGGTGATCACGATGCGCGCGCGTGGAATAGTGGGCATCAACGAAGGGGATCGCCTCCTCGCAGAGGTACGTGTGATACCGACCGGTCGCAGGCGAGTCGAGGAACTGGCTTCCCCCCAGCGACGTCCAGCAGTCGATCATGGCGACGCGACACGGCGGCACGCTCGGATCGCTGAACAGCTCGTCGATGAGCTCGATCGCGGTGAGCCGTTGGCTGCTGCGATTGCGCCACATGTCGAGCTGGCCGGTGAAGCCCTGGATCAGGTAAATCACCGGAAGCTCGATGCTCGTCACTTCTCCGGGAGGCGAGTACACCCACAGCGGTCGCACGCTGGGGTCGTTGAGGGGATTGCCACGCAGAGCCACGCTGTCGATGGCCAGCTCGTCGAGCCGACCGCGCAGCGGACGGTGCCACGGCGGTCCGACAGCAGGCGACGCAGACTCGTTCACAACTGCCCGATCACCACGCGCGTGACCCCGAGGCTGTCGCGATGGGAACGGACATCGCGCAGGCCACCGCGTCGCAGCGCTGTCGCGGTCTCCCTGGCGAGGTATGGAGCGATCTCCACGAGCACATGGCCGCCGGGGCGCAGCCAGCCGGGAGCGTCGTCCGCGAGTCGCCGGACCAGCCCGAGTCCGTCGTCCGAACCATCGGTGAGGGTGTGGCGAGGCTCGAAGCGGCGAATCTCCACCGGCAACGTTCGCACCTCGTCGCGCGCGACGTAGGGCGGATGGATGGTGAGCACCTGGACCGCGCCGCGGAGCGCTGCAGGCAACCCGGCCAGCATGTCGCCGGTCGCGAAGTGCACGTTGTCAAGGTCCAGGCGTCGTGCATTGAGACGTCCGAGGCGCGCCGCCTCCGCCGAGATGTCGATACCCCACACCTCGGCCGCCGTCACCGCCGCGCCAATCGCCAGCGCGATGGCGCCGTTCCCGGTGGCCACGTCGACCGCGATGCGCCGTCCCCGACGCCGGCGCAGGCGAGCAACAGCAAGGTCCACCGCCAGCTCGCTCGACGCCCGCGGCGAGAACACGCCGGGGCGCACCACCAGGTCGAGCCCGGCGAAACGGAAGTGCCCGGTGATGTAGTTGACCGGCTCGCCCGTCAGACGGCGCTGCACCATGGCGTCGAAGCGACGCTGCTGCGAGGGCGACACAGCGCTGTCGCGCAGGACCTCGTCATCCTCCGCGTCGACGCCCAGGACATGGGCGAGCAGCACCTCCGCATCCCAGCGCGCCAGACCCGCTTGCCAGTGCTCAATGTTGCGCGATTTTGCGATGCGCATCTGCGCGCGCGAGAGCAGTTCAGCGCCGGTGGCCCGTACACTGGACTGCGCAGAGACCGCGCCGCGGCTCGCAACCCTGGACATTGCGCGCATGGTAGCCGAGCAGGACCGATCCACCCGTCGGGCAGCCGCCTTCTTCGACGTCGACCGCACGCTGTTGCGCGGATCGTCGCTGCTTGCTGTGGCGCGTCCCATGCGGCGCGCCGGATTCATGCCCACCCGCGCCATGCTTCATTCGCTTGTGGTCCAGGCCCGTTTCAGCGTGTCCGGCTTCGACGAGGCGCAGATACGCGATGCGGTGCGCGGTGCCGGCGCGCTCGTGGCCGGCGTCAAGGCAGAGGAACTGATGGACTTCGCCCGCCGTGAGGTCCCGCTGCACGTCCTGCCACGCGTCCACGCCGAGGCGCGCGCCCGCATCGCCTGGCATCGCGAGCGCGGTGACCTCGTGTTCCTGGTGTCGTCGTCACCGGCGCAGTTCATCAGCGTGCTGGGGTCGATCATCGGCGTCGACGGTGTGGCAGGCACCGTGGCCGAGCTCCGCGACGGCCGCTACACCGGCCGCATCCTGCGGCTCTGCCACGGAACCGGCAAGGCCGACGCGGTCCGCGAGCTGGCCGCCGCCCACCACGTGGACCTCGCCCTCTCACATGCGTACGGGGACAGCTTTGCCAGTGACCTGCCCATGCTGGAGTCGGTCGGTCACCCGGTCTGCGTCAACGGCGATCGCGCGCTCACCGCCCACGCCCAACGACTCGGTTGGCCGATCGAACGCTTCCAGCGCATCTCGCTGCGGCCCAGCCCTGGCCGGCTGAGCCGCGTGCCGGCTCGCGTGGCCACTCTTTCGGGTCCGGCCGTGCGCCGCGCCCACGGTCATGTCCGCAACACCGCCCGGGCTCTGCGCGAGTTGTGAGCGTGCCCGCGTCATCCGCGGGGCCCGCTCACAGTTCTGGATGTGTCGCCTGTCCGAGGTCGACCCGAGATTTGCCCGCTACCCAGCGCTTCCGGTGCTCCGCTGCAGCGGCCATACCGGTGGCGAGCCCGAACGCTCGGCGCCGGAGTGAGGGCGTGGCCTCACTCGCTGCGCGGCGCTGACGGAGACGTTGCCAGGACGGAGATAGAGGCGAGCTGCACCGGCGACGGCAGGGGCACACCCGCTGCCTGCGCGAACGTCGCCAGGCTCGGCGCACCGCCCATCCCGGTGCGGTGAAGCTCGTAGCGCCCGTTGAGTGACTGCTCGTTGCCGTTCATGGTGGTGACGGCCTCGCGGAACCCCGCCTGCTGCACCAGCTGCGCGACCACGGCGTTGAAGCCACCATACGGGTAGGCGAAGTCCAACACGGGATGACCGAGCAGCTTTTCGAGCGCATTCTTGCCATTGGCGATCTCGAGCCACGCGGCGGACAGCGGGACGGCGGCAAGGTCGACGTGGTGCACGGTGTGCGAGCCGACCACCATACCCGCGGCCTCCATTTTGAGAATCTGCGCAGCGCTCATGTACCGCGGCTTGTTGACGAAGCCGCTGACCACGAAATCCGTGGCCACGAAACCGTACCGCGCCAGCACCGGCTGCACCACCGTGGCGAAGTCGGCGTAGCCGTCGTCGAACGTCAGTACCACCGGGCGCGCCGGCAGGCCGCGCTTGCCGGCGAGCGCCTCCATCAGCGTGGCCAGGGTGATCGGATGCGCGCCCTCGACCTGGAGAAGGGCCATCTGCTCAGCGAAGAGCGTAGGCGGGATGGAGAGGTTGAAGCTCAGCAGGTTCTGGGCCGTCGGCTGGATGGTACGGATGTAGTGGTAGTAGAGGATCGGCACCGCCAGATGGGGGCCAGCCGGGACCGAGAGCGTGACCGGCGACGGAGCTCCAGGCGGGAGCAGCGCATCGTTGGGCAGCTCACCATCGGGCGGGGAGGCCGTCTGGGCGGTGCGGTGCACAGCCAGCGGTCCTTCGACGGCGATGCCGCCACCCACAGGTAGGAGGTTGATGGTGCCAATCGCTGAGAGCACGGCGAGCAGCACCACCAGTCCGGTGGCCGCGAGTCGGCGAACGGGGCGTCGTTGGCGGGAAGCGGGACTGTCTGCTGTCATGCCTGAATCTGGGCCTGCGCTGCCCGGAAGAGAGCGCGCCTACGCAAAGGATATGTGACAGTCCCGGTTCTGCTTCACTCTGCCGGCGTATTGCCGGCCGTCGAGGCCTCGGGGCCCGGCCGCCAGATCGTCTTGACGTTGACGAACTCGCGAATGCCGAAGCTCGACAGCTCCCTCCCGTAGCCACTGTCCTTGACGCCACCGAACGGGATGCGCGGATCGGAGTGGGTCATCCCGTTGACAAACACGCCACCGCTGTCCAGGCGCCGCGCCAGCGCCACGCCACGCTCCTCGTCGCGTGTCCAGATGTTCCCTCCGAGGCCGAAATCGGAGGTGTTGGCCACGGCGAGCGCCTCGTCCGCCGAGCCGACGCGCATCACCGCCGCGAGGGGGCCGAACGTCTCCTCACGGAACGCGGGCATGTCGATCGTGCAACCGGTGAGGACGGCCGGGGTGATGAAGTAGCCGCGGCCCTCCGGCCGGCCCCCGCCGCAGCGGAGCGTCGCGCCGGCGGCTTCCGACTCGCGCAGCTGGTGCTCCAGGACCGCACGCAGGTCACCCCGCGCCAGCGGTCCCATGGTCACCGAGTCGCGCAGCGGGTCGCCCACCACGACCGCGAGTGCCTGCTCCACGAGCAGCTCTTCGAAGTCCGCGGCCACGCTCTCGACGACGATGAACCTCTTGGCGGCGATGCAGCTCTGCCCGGCATTCTGGAAGCGCGCTTTGGCGGCGGTGGCCGCGGCCGCGGCGAGGTCGGCGTCCTCGAGGACGATGAACGCATCGGAGCCGCCGAGCTCGAGGACCGCCGGCTTGAGACTCCGCCCCGCTGCGGCACCGACGCTGCGTCCCGCCGCGGTGCTTCCGGTGAGCGTCACCGCCGCAATGCGCGGGTCCTCGATGACAGCCGCGACGCGGTCGTTGGGGATGAGCACCACCGCGAAGACTCCGCGCGGGAAACCGGCGTCCGTGAAGAGCTCAGCGATGGCGAGCGCGCAGCCGCTGACATTGGACGCATGCTTGAGGACGGCACAGTTGCCGGCGCACAGCCCCGGCGCGGCGAAGCGGAAGACCTGCCACAGAGGGAAGTTCCACGGCATCCCCGCCAGGACGGTGCCGAGCGGTTCGAAGGCGACGAAGCTGCGCGGGCTGTCACTCGGAAATGGCTGATCGGCGAGGAACTCCGGGGAATGCGCGGCGAACCAGTCGCAGGTGAAAGCACACTTCTCGACCTCCGCGCGCGCTTCGCCAATGGTCTTGCCCATCTCGGCGGTGATGAGGCCGGCGAGCGCGTCGCGGCGCTCGCGGAGCAGCTCACCGACTCTGGACAGCAGCGCACACCGGTCGGCGATGGGAGTGGTGCGCCAGGAGGGCTGCCGAGCCACCGCGGCGTCGAGGATGGCGTCCACATCGCTCTCGGAATGCACCGGGTATGTGGCGATGTGCTCCTCCGTCGCGGGGTTGACGGAGTGCATCTGCTGCAGTTCAACGGCCATCTGCTGTCCTCCTCGCGATCATGGTAGGGGGAGGCGCGCTGCCGCGTCCCTCGAGGCTGATGCCGTAGGGTGATCGGCGATGACCACGCTGGTGCGGCCTCCCGTTCTGCAGCGGGTCGGCGGCGGGGTGGTCGCCGCCTTCGCCGCGGTCTACATCATCTGGGGGTCGACCTACTTCTTCATCAAGGTCGCGGTCGAGACGCTGCCGCCGCTGCTCATGTCCGGCGTGCGCTTTCTCATCGCGGGCGCAGCGTTGCTCGCCGTCACGAGCCGCATGCGCGGCGCGGCACGGGATCCGATCGGGTGGCGGCAGTGGCGCGCCACGGCGATCACTGGCGGGCTCCTGCTGCTCGGCGGCAACGGCGGGGTCGCCTTCGGTGAGCAGTACGTCCCCTCCGGGGTGGTGGCGCTCGAGGTCGCGACCGTCCCTCTTTTCATCGCCCTCTTCGGAGCGGTCGCGCTGGGCCGCCGCCTCGGCAGGATCGCGGTGGGCGGCATCGTCATCGGGTTGCTGGGGACCGCTGTGCTGCTCCGGCCAGGTGCCGGCGGTGGCGGCGACCTCGGCCACATGCTGCTGGTACTGGCCTCGCCATTGAGCTGGGCGATCGGTTCCCTGTACGCCACGCGCGGCCCGGTGCCCAAGCGCGCCCTGGTGGCGACCGGCATGGAGATGCTGTGTGGCGGGGCGCTCCTGCTCGTGGTCGGAATGCTCACTGGGGAGGGGTCTGCGCTGCACCTCGGCCAGGTGAGCCTGGCGTCGTGGCTGTCGGTGCTCTACCTGATCGTCTTCGGCTCGCTGGTGGCGTTCAGCGCCTACGTCTGGCTGCTCACCAAGGTGCCGACCACAGCGGTGGCCACGTACGCCTACGTCAACCCGCTGGTCGCGGTGCTTCTCGGGTGGGCTTTCCTCGGCGAGCGCATCACCGGGCAGACATTGTTGGCGGCTGCCCTCATCGTGGTTGCCGTGGCCGTCATCCTCACCCAACCCCCGGCCGCCGCAAGGGCACGCCCCGATGTTCCCGGGGCAGACGCGGTGTGACCGGCATGCAGCCCGAGGATGGCGACCTGTCGGCGCCGTCGGTGAGCGGCGACGTCGACGAGGACGCCCGACAGAGGCTGTTCGCCACCGCGGGGCTGCGCGACGTGCTCTGCCTCGGGCCCATCTTCGTCAAGTCGATTTACTACTACGCCGGGATCCCCCTTGGGGTGGCGCTGCAGTTCACCAAGCCGCTGTACGCCGAGCTGCTCCGCGGCAGCACGATCTCGCTGATCATCGCAGGCGCATTCGCGTCCAGCGGTCGCCTGCCCTTGTGGGCGGTGCTGCTGGCACCGATCCCGTACACCATGCTCACCGATCCCTTCTACTACTGGGCGGGGCGGCGGTACGGTCGCCCGCTGGTCGCCTACCTCGAGAAACACGATCCACGGTGGCACCGCAGGGCACGTCGAGCCGAGCGATTCTTCGCGCGCTGGGGCCTCTGGACGATCCTCTTCGCGTACTTCCTGCCCGTTCCCAACGACCTTCTCTATTTCGGCGCCGGTGATGCCCGCATCAACATCTGGCGGTTCCTGGCCGCCGATTTCGTGGGCACCCTTCTCTTCATCTCCCTATGGGTCTCGCTGGGCTTCGTCATCGGCAAGCCCGCCGAGAACGTCGCCGACGCCGTCGGTCAGTACAGCGGTCGGATCACCATCGCGCTGGTGGTGGGGATCGTCATCTTCAGCATGGTGTCCGCTTGGCAGAGGACCCGCCACCGCGAGGTTTGAGCACGGTTCTCCTGCAACAGGGCGGCGGCTGGAACGATCATGCTGCGGCAGTTCATCCGGCAGCTGTTGTTGTTGTTGCCCTGACAGTATGAGAGGCACGACTTGTTGTTGTCGCCAAAGCAGTGCGACGTGCACGACTTGTTGTTGTTCCCGAGGCAGAAGGTGAGGCAATTCTTGTTGTTGTCGCCTTTGCAGTAGCTGGTGCAGCTGGGGGCGGTGTTGCTACATCCCGCGCAGCTCCAGGGATCCGGAGTGGGCTTCGGGGTCGGAGTCGGGGTTGGTGTCGGCTTGGGCGTCGGGGGCGGAGTGGGCGTCGGGGTTGGAGTCGGATTCGGGGCGGGTGTGGCCGTGGGCCTTGCGGTGGCGACGGCGGTCGGCGGCGGGGTCGCGGCGGTTGTCGAACCGGCGACGGGCGCGCTGGTGGCGGTCGGCGCCGCAGTCTGCGCGGTCGTCGTTGGCGGCGCGGTGGGGGCGGCCGTAGCAGGGCGCGATGTGGCCGTGGGCTTCGGAGTCTGACCGGGGGTGCGCGACGGCGCGGCGGCGACCGCGCGTGAGGTGGGGCCGGCGAGGCCCGGGCCGGGCGGCGTCCCGACCACGCCAGTGACGGCGAAGACCGTTGCGGTCGTCGCGGTGACGATGCCCATCCCCATGCCCGAGCCGGTGAACCCGCCGAAGCTGAAGATGCGTCCGAGCTGAGGCACCTGCGCGATCCACGCGCCAAAGCCGATGGTCCGCCACAGACGCCCCACCGACACGTTCAGGAACGCGCGGACGATCACCGGGTCGAGCTGCGTGCCGGCCACTCGAACCAGCTCCTGGCGGGCTGCGGACACGCTCATGGGCCGCTTGTACGGCCGGGGAGCGGTCATCACCTCGTAGGCGTCCGCGACCGCCACGATCCGGGCAGCGAGCGAGATCTCATGACCCTTGAGCTGATGGGGATAGCCGGTGCCGTCGAAACGCTCGTGGTGCTGCTCAACAGCGGCGCCCCACTCGCCGAGCCACGGCAGGAGCGGCGCGACCAGGCGCGCGCCCTCCTCCGGATGACGGTGCAGTGCCGCCCACTCCGCCTCGTCGGGCGTGCCCGGCTTGTTGAGGATCGTCGCCGGGACCTCGAGCTTGCCGATGTCGTGGAGCAAAGCGGCCCAGCGGAGGCGGTTGCGGCCGCTGTCGGGCACCTTCAGCTCGTCGGCGAGGAGATCGGTGAACACGCGAACGCGCTCTGAGTGCCCCCGGGATGCCTTGTCGTGCACCGAGAGCGCGAGCACCAGCTCGATGATCGTCTGCATCCTGCGGACGTCGTCGTCGTGGCCGGTCTCGTGGGCGCGGTGGAGGCTCTCCTGGAGGTCGCGGGGACGGCCGGTGCGCCGCGCCACTGCAAAGCGCGCGGGCGCCTTGTCCGGGAAGATGAGCGACAGGTTGAGCAGCGCAGCCAGCGGGAGAAGACGGCGCGCCGCACGCTCGAACGCCACCAGGGTGACCAGCGAAGCGGCGGCGATGACGCCGATCCAGAGGACGGTGGTGGCCGCGCTGTCGGCGCGCGGCAAGACGTGTGTCAGCAGCGCCGCGACGCCGAACGAGGCGGCCACCGGCGCAGCAAAGACAGTGATGCGCACCGCACGGGCCAGGCCGGGACGTCGGTCCCATTCCCTGCTTCTGCGGATCTGAGCGTCGCGATCGCCCTGTTGGCGGGTCCCCATCGTGGTGTTGTCTTCCTGTGCTGCTGGGCACGCGCACACGGTGCCTTGGGACACGGTGGCAGGGGCTGTCCACGGACCCTCTGATGCGCGGGTCACGATCCTGTGTCAGCCACCTCGGAACAGCACAGGGCTGATCGGACGCGGCGTCAGGTGATCGCCGCGCGCTCCGCGAAACGGGGGTCCAGGTGGGCGCCCTCGGCCACCACCTGGTGTAGGTGGTCGACGGCATCCCACACGTCCACGTAGCGCACGTACAGTGGCGCCAGCCCGAACCTGCAGATGTCGGGAGCGCGGAAGTCCCCGACCACCCCGCGCTCGGCGAGGGCACGCACGACTCCGTACCCGTCGGGATGGCGGAGGGCGACCTGCGAGCCGCGACGGGCGGCGTCGCGTGGCGAGGCAAGTTCGAAACCCATCCGTGCGCAGCGCTCCTCGACCAGCTCGATGAACAGCTCCGTGAGCGCGACCGACTTGGCGCGCGCGGCCGCCATGTCGACCTCGAGCCACAGGTCCACGGCTGACTCGAGCGCGGTCAGCTGGAGGATGTGCGGAGAACCGGTGATCATCGAGCGCAGGCCGGAGGCAGGTCGGAACGCGAGCTCGAAGGCGAAGGGCTCGGCGTGGCCGAGCCACCCCGGCACAGGATTGCGCAGCGCCCCGTGCAGGCCGGCGCGTACGTGCAGCAACGCCGGGGCGCCCGGGCCGCCGTTGAGGTACTTGTAGCCGCAGCCCACCGCCATGTCGGCGCCGTCGGCGTTCACCTGCAACGGCACCGCCGCGACGCTGTGGCAAAGATCCCACAGCGCCAGCGCGCCGGCGTCGTGCGCGGCGGCGCTGAGCGCGCGCATGTCGTGCATGTACCCGGTGCGGTAATCGACGTGGGTGAGCACCAGCACGGCGACCCGGTCGTCCAGCGCGTCGAGGAGGCGTGCACGGGGCTGCACCTCGACCGTGGCACCGCACAGTTGTGCCGCAGCGGCGGCCACGTACACGTCGGTGTGGAAATTCTCCTCCTCGGTGAGCACCACGGAGCGGTCGGGCTGCATCGCGAGTGCGGCGCACACCAGCTTGAAGAGGCACACCGAGGTGCTCTCGGCGACGACCACCTCGTCGCTGCCGGCGCCGATCAGGCGAGCCAGCTTGGCCCCCACCCGGGCGGGGGCCTCGATCCAGCCGGCATCTGACCAGCTGTGCACCAGTCCCCGGCCCCACTCCTCCTCGACGAGAGCCGCCAGGCGAGCCGGGGTGCGGACCGGCAGTGCCCCGAGCGAGTTGCCGTCGAGGTAGATGAGGTCATCCGGGAGGACGAACTGCTCACGAACCGACGCGAGCGGATCCACAGCATCGCGGGCGGCGCAGGTGGCGCGGTCGACAGCGGAGATCACAGCTGGTTGCGCACCTCCCACAGCTCGGGAAAGAACCGCCGGTCCAGCGTTGACTGGAGGTAGGCGACGCCGAGGCTGCCGCCCGATCCCGTCCTGCTGCCGATCTCTCGGGCGGCCATCAGGGCGTGGTGGTGACGCCAGCGCGCGATTGTCTCGTCATGGTCCACGAATGCCTCACAGAGCTCGTGCAGCACCGCCCGGGGGGCATCGTCATGATCGCGGTACAGCGATGCGAGAGCGCTCATCCGGCGCGCCCGTGCGTCGGCGTGATCCCCGTCGGGAGCGTCGAAGCCGGCGGCGCGCATCGACATGCCCAGCGCCGTGTACAGCGTGCGGCCGCCGAGCCGTTCGCTGAGTTGGGCGCGATGGATCTCGTCGCGTCCGGCAGCGTCGAGGTGGCGGGCATCGCCGGCGCCGGAGAGCGCCTCGATCTCACGGAACTGCGTTGACTGGAACCCCGACGCCGGCGCGAGTGGGTCGCGGAAGCGCATGAAGCCGTCGGGGCTCATGCTCTCGAGCACGTGCAGCTGGTCGATGAGCAGCTGCTCCACCGCCACCGCGCGGTGCATGGGGCGCAGCGCGGCGTGCGCACGGGCGTCGTCGAGGGCGACGGCGGCGGCGTCCAGCTCGTGCAGGATGAGCTTGAACCACAGCTCGTACACCTGGTGGACGACGATGAACAGCATCTCGTCGTGGGCGCCGTCGCTGAGCGGCTGCTGCAGGTCGAGCAGCTCATCGATCCGCAGGTACGTGGCGTAGTCGGTGGGCACGCCCATCGCCCGCCACTGTATCCCGCATCAGGCTGCCTCGGCGATCCTCCGGCGCAGGAAGGCGAGCACGGCGGCCTCACGACCAGAGAGGTCGTCGAGAGACTGGGCGAGGGTCTCCTCGGCGCGACGTTCCAGGTTGGCCAGGAGAGCCCCGTCGAGGTGCGCGCTGATCACCTCGGGATGGACGTAGCAGCGCCGGCAGACGGCAGGGGTGTTGCCGAGATGGCGCGCGACGGACTCGACGGCTTCGACCACGTGCCGCTTGGCCTGCGTCTGCGAGGCGTACTCGCCCAGCTCCTGGAGTGCCCACGCGGCCAGCACTGTCCCGCCCCAGGTGCGGAAGTCCTTGGCGGTGAAGTCCTCGCCGGACGCTTCGCGGATGTACGCGTTGACGTCGTCCGACTCGACGCCGTGCAGCTCGCCATCGTCGTCCTGCCACTGGAACAGCTGCTGACCGGGAAGATCCTGGAGGCGGCTGACCACGCGCGCGACCCTCCGGTCGGCGATCGCGACGGTGTGCTGCTTGCCGCTCTTGCCACGGAACTGGAAGCGCAGCTTGGAGCCCTCCACCTCGACGTGGTGGTCGCGCATGGTGGTCAGCCCGAAGGAGCGGTTCTCGCGTGCGTACTCCTCATTGCCGACGCGGATGTACGTCGAGTCGAGCAGGCGCACGATGGTGGCCAGGACGCGCTCGCGGCTGAGCTCGGAGCCACGCAGATCCTTGTCGACGCGCACCCGAATCCGCGGCAACACCTCGCCGAAGGCAATGGTGCGCTCGTACTTGGTGGCGTCGCGCGCTTCGCGCCACCTCTTGTGGTAGCGGTACTGCTTGCGCTTCCGCGCGTCACGACCGGTGGCCTGGATGTGCCCGTTGGCGGCCGGGGAGATCCAGACGTCGGTCCACGCCGGCGGGATGGCGATGTGAGCGATGCGCTGGATCTCCGTCGCCCTCGTGATGGCCCGGCCGTCGACGCCGACGTAGCGGAACCCTCCACGCGGCTTGGGCTGACGGCGTATCCCGGGGGAACCGTCGTTGACATAGCGCAGCCCCGCCGCGCGAGCGGTGGCGACGGGGTCGCTGTCAAGGACACGAACACGGCGAGGCACCAGGCGATGCTAGGCGGCGTGTACCTATCCGGCGTCGGGGAGGTGGACGATCTCGCTGAGATGAAAGGCGTCGGCGGCGGTCAGTTGGTCGTACGTGCAGGTCGCGGGGTCGCGGTCCTCGCGCCAGCGCAGGAATCGAGCGGCGTGGCGGAAGCGCCGCCCCTGGAGATGGTCGAAGGAAACCTCGCAGACCAGGGTCGGGCGCAGCGGCGTCCAGTCGGCATCCTTGTCCTTGGTCCACCGGCTGGGCGCTCCCGGGGTGCGCCCGTGGCCGAAGCTGTCCCCACCCACCAGCGGCTCGAGCGTGCCGACGAGCTCGCGCTTCTCCGTGGCGGAGAACGAGGAGGTGTGGCCGACGTGGTGGAGCACGCCGTCGCCGTCGTAGAGGCCGAGGAGAAGCGACCCCACTCCTCGCCCTTTCACCTCCATGCGATACCCGCCCACGACACAGTCGACCGTGCGCAGGTGCTTGATCTTGGTCCAGCCTCGCTCGCCGCTGCGATAGGTGCTGTCCTCTGGTTTGGCGATCAGGCCGTCGAGCCCAGCGCCCTCGTAGCGGGTGAACCAGTCCTTCCCCTCCTCGAAGTCGGCAGTCTGCGGGGTCAACGCCACGCGCGCATTGCCGGAGATGGCTCCGAGGAGAAGCTCGCGCCGGGTCACCAGCGGGCTGCCGCGCAGGTCGCCCGAGCCGTCGGCGAGGAGGTCGAAGAGGATCACCGTGGCCGGAGTCTCGGCCGCCAGCCTCGCCACCCTTGAAGCGGCCGGGTGCAGCCGCATCTGCAGGGCATCGAAGTCGAGCCCGCGCGGGGTGGCGATGATGATCTCGCCGTCCACGACAGCCCGTTCGGGCATGGCGTGCCGCAACGGGTCGAGAATCTCGGGGAAGTAGCGGAGCAAGGGCTGGCCCTTGCGGCTACCGACGTGCACGTCGTCGCCGTCGCGGAACACGATGGCGCGAAAGCCGTCCCACTTGGGTTCGTACCGCCAACCGGGGCCCGACGGGATCTGCTCCGCCGCGCGGGCAAGCATCGGCTCCAGCGGCGGCGTGATTGGCAGCGTCACCCCGCGGAGGCGGGCGCGGCGAGGCGGAGGAGGTTGTTGACGTCGCTGACGCCGGCCACCGACCGCGCGGTTGCCTCGAAGGCGTCGATGTCGTCGAGGTGGATGACCTCGCCGCGCAGGGTGACCGTCGACTTGCGCGCGCTGACGTGCAGTCCGGCGGCGGCGTCAGGGTGCCGAACGTCCAGCTCGGCGCGAACCCTCTCCACCAGTTGCACCTCCCGGCGACCGCCGCGGCCCGGATTCGCCACCGAGTCGCCGACCATGGTGGCCACGTTCGCCGACTGGCGTCGCGCCACCCCGGCCGCGGCCTTGCGATTGCGTGCCCCCGAGCGCGGGTGCAGGAAGACCGCGGCACCCAGACCCGCCACGCCGGCACCGAGGGCAGCAGTGATCCGTCCCAGGCCCTTCATCGCGCACGGAGTCTAGGCGATGAGAACAGCCTGGTCCGGGGTACTCTCAGCGTCATGTCCACGGTTCGTGCGGCGATGAAAGCCATGGCCATGATGGCCGCCCTGGTCGCCACCGCGGTGGTCGCGCTGCCTGCGATCGGCGCGTCGGCCGGCGCCTCCCCCACCCTGCTGCGTGCCGCCGGCGGTGCGGCGTCCGGCGCGCCGGGAAGCACGGTGAAATACAAGTACACGTGGAACTACGCCGACTGTGCCAGCAACTCACCGGACCCCACCAACCTGACCATCGTCCTCTACTGGGACGACAGCGCCACGACGCCGATCGGCACGACGCCGGTGACTGCCAGACAAGCCAGCGGGAAGTGCCAGGGCACCGTGAGCGGAACCGTGCCAAGCGGCGCCACAGGGGGCGATCACTTCCCCAGCGCCGCGCTCAAGGAGCCGTCGAGCAGAGGCAATGCCATCGTCAAGAACAGCAACACGGGCAGGGTGTTGCCGGGCCAGCAGTTCACCGTCACCGTGCCACCGACGCCCACCCCGGTCCCGACCCCGACCCCACCCCCGGCCCCGACCTCGACGCCGACGCCGAGCGACACCCCGCTACCCACGGACACGCCAACCGCGCTCCCGACCCCGGCGCCCACCGCCAGCCCCGGCTCGGCCGCCACGCCACTCGCCGCGGGCAACGGCCGCGGCTCCGGCCCACCGGCTGCGCTGCTGGTGGGGATCGCCGCGATCCTGGTGATCACCGCGGCCATCGCGGGCACCGTGCTCCTGCGTAGACGGCGGGCCCGAACGACAGCCGAGGACCCCTTCCAGTTCCTCCGCTGAGAGGTGGCGCGCCCAAGAGGATTTGAACCCCTGGCCTTCTGATCCGTAGTCAGACGCTCTATCCGGACTGAGCTATGGGCGCGCGGCCCGACTTTCGAGCGGCCTCCGAGTTTACACGAGGCCAGGCGGCTCCCCCGGGCATGCTGACCGCCGCCTGCGGCGGTCAGCGCTGGCGCGGCATGATGAGTAGGAACGGATCAGGAAGCAACCCCGGAGGTCGTGACATGGCGATGACTGGCAGTCTCGAGAAGTCTCTGACTGCTGAGGATCTCGCGTTCCTGCGCGATCTCGGTCAGCAGCTGCGCGTTGATGGGATCCGGGCCAGCACCAAGGCCGGATCGGGGCACCCCAGCTCGAGCATGTCGGCGAGTGACCTCCTCGCCGTGCTGATCGCCCGTCACCTCCGCTACGACTGGAAGAACCCCACCCTCGACAACAACGACCACCTCATCTTCTCCAAGGGACACGCGTCGCCCCTCATCTATGCCCTGTTCAAGGCGTGCGGGGCCATCGACGACGCCGAGCTGATGACCTACCGCACCCATGGGTCGCGCCTCCAGGGTCACCCTACACCCGTCCTTCCGTGGGTCGACGTCGCTACCGGCTCGCTCGGCCAGGGCCTGCCGATCGCGGTCGGAGTCGCCCTGGCGGGGCGCGCGGTCGACCGGCTGCCATTCCATGTGTGGACCGTCTGCGGTGACTCCGAGATCGCCGAGGGCTCCATCTGGGAGGGCCTCGACAAGGCCGGTCATTACAGCCTCAACAACTTCACCGCCATCGTCGACGTCAACCGCCTCGGCCAGCGCGGACCCACAGAGTTCGAGTGGAACATGGCGACGTACGCGCGGCGCGTCGAGGCATTCGGCTGTCGCGCCCTGGTCATCGACGGCCACGACATCGAGCAGATCGACGAGGCGCTGGCGACCGCGCGTGCGGAACGCGAGCGCCCGACGGTCGTGCTGGCCCGCACCATCAAGGGCAAGGGGTTCAGCGAGATCGAGAACAAGGACAACTGGCACGGCAAGCCCCTCCCGGAGGACATGGCTGAGCGCGCCATCGCCGAGCTCGGAGGCATCCGCGACCTGCACGTGGACTCGCCGCTGCCCGAGCCGGGCGAGTCGGCGGTGCGTCGCGGGGGCGGCGTCACCATCAACCTCCCCAGGTACTCGAAGGACGACAAGGTGGCCACCCGCAAGGCGTACGGAGACGCGCTGGCGGCCCTCGGGGCGCGCGCCGACGTGGTCGCGCTCGACGGTGAGGTGAGCAACTCGACGTACTCCGAGGAGTTCCAGAAGGCCTACCCGGAGCGCTTCTTCGAGATGTTCATCGCCGAGCAGCAGCTGGTGGCCTCGGCCGTGGGCATGAGCGTGCGCCGGCTGGTTCCGTTCGCGTCGACATTTGCGGCCTTCTTCAGCCGCGCCTATGACTTCATCCGCATGGCGGGCGTTTCCGGAGCCAACATCCGGCTGGTCGGATCGCACGCCGGCAGCGAGATCGGGGCCGACGGCCCCTCGCAGATGGCCCTCGAGGACATCGCCGCCATGCGCGCTGTGCACAGCTCGATCGTCCTGTACCCCAGCGACCCCGTCTCCACGGCAAAGCTGGTGCTGCACATGGCGAGCACCGACGGCATCCTGTACATGCGCACCACCCGCGGTGCCTACCCGACGCTATACGACAACGACGAGGAGTTCGAGATCGGGCGGTCGAAGGTGCTGCGCAGCAGCGACGAGGATGCGGTGACGCTGATCGGTGCAGGGGTCACGGTGCACAACTGCCTCGCCGCCGCCGAGCGGCTCGCCGCAGACGGCGTGCACTGCCGGGTCATCGATCTCTACTCGATCAAGCCGGTCGACGCGCGCACGGTCGGTGAAGCGTCGGCTGCGACCGCCGGCCGGATCGTCATCGTGGAGGACCACTACCCGGAGGGCGGCATCGCCAGCGCCGTGCTCGAGGCGCTCGCCGCCGAGACCCATCCACGCCACGTCGTCCATCTCGCCGTGCGCGGCCTCCCGCGATCCGGCACCCCGGCCGAGCTGATGGCGGCCGCCGGCATCGACGCCGATGCCATCGTTGCGGCGGCGCGATCGCTGGTCAAAGAGGCGCACTGATGGCGGCCAACCCGCTCCAGCAGCTCGCCGGCCAGGGTCAGTCGATCTGGCTCGACTACATCAGCCGCGACCTGCTGACCGGTGGCGAGCTCGAGCGCATGATCGCCGAGGACAACGTCACTGGGATGACCAGCAATCCGACCATCTTCCAGAAGGCGATCGCCGAGGGCACCCAGTACGACGACCAGATCCGCGAGCTCCTCGCCGCCGGCGTCGACGACCCCGAAGAGATCTTCATGGGGCTGGCGGTGACCGACATCCAGCGCGCCGCCGACATCCTCCGACCGGTGCACGACCGCACCAAAGGGGCGGACGGCTACGTCAGCCTCGAGGTGCCACCGGAGGCGGCGCACAGCACCGAACGCAGCGTCACCTACGCGAAGGAGTTCAACAAGCGTGTGGACCGCCCCAACGTGATGGTCAAGATCCCCGCCACCACCGAGGGCGTGCCGGCCATCCAGAGTGCGCTGACGGCGGGGGTGAACATCAACGTCACGCTCATCTTCGCCCTGGAGTCGTACGACAACGTCATCAACGCGTACATCAATGCATTCAAGGCCAGACAGGAAGAGGGGCGGTCGCTCGACGTCCATTCAGTGGCGTCCTTCTTCGTGAGCCGCGTCGACACCGCCGTTGACAAGCTCATCGAGGAGAAGCTCGCCGCTGACCCGGGCAACGCCACGCTCGAGGACCTGCTCGGCAAGGCCGCCATCGCCAACGCCGTGCTCGCGTACGAGAAGTTCGAGAGCTACTTTCGCGGCCCCGAGTTCGCTCCCCTCGCCGAGGCCGGGGGCCCGGTGCAGCGACCGCTGTGGGCCAGCACCAGCGCCAAGAACCCCAAGTATCGCGACGTCGTGTACGCGGAAGCCCTGGTGGGACCGGACACAGTGGACACCATGCCGCCGTCGACGATCACCGCCTTCCGCGACCATGGCATCGTCGACGGCAACACGGTCAACCGGGACTACGCGGGCGCCAAGCGGGTCATGGAGCAGCTCGCCGAGGTGGGCATCGACATGGAGAAGGTCACCGCCGACCTCCTCGACGCCGGCGTCACGTCGTTCGCCGACTCGTACGATGAGCTCATCCGCGGCATCGCCGAGAAGGTCGACGCCATGCGCGGCGGCTACGGGAGCCGCCAGTACCTCGACCTGGCCACCAGCACTGACGCGGTGCTCGGCGCGCTGCACACCGATGCTCCACGCGAGGTGGCGCGCCGGGTCTGGGATCGCGACCCCGACCTCTGGAAGACGGGCGATGCGGCCCACGCCAAGATCATCGAGAACCGGCTGGGCTGGCTCGACGTCATCGACACCATGCGCGGCGAGTTGCCCCGGCTGATCGGGTTGACCGCGGAGGTGCAGCAGGCGGGATTCCGCAACTGTGTGCTGCTCGGCATGGGCGGCAGCAGTCTGTGCCCCGAAGTGCTGCGCACATCCTTCGGCAGCGCTGCCGGCCAGCCCGAGCTGCACGTGCTCGACACCACCGATCCAGCCACCATCGCGGAGCTCACGGAGCGATTGGATCCTCGCACCACGATGTTCATCGTGGCGTCGAAGTCGGGCACCACCCTGGAAACGCTCAGCCACCTCGCGCATTTCTGGCAGTGGCTGACAACCGCTGGAGTCCTGAACGCGGGCCAGCACTTCATCTGCATCACCGACCCCGGGTCGGCTCTCGCCGGCACCGCTGCCGAGCGAAAGTTCCGCCATGTCTTCGAGAACCCCGCCGACATCGGTGGTCGCTACTCCGCGCTCAGCTACTTCGGGCTGGTACCGGCGGCAATCATCGGGATCGACGTGGAGGCGTTCCTCGACCGTGCCGACCGGATGCGGCTGCAGTCCCATCCCGGGACCCCCGCCGACCTCAGCCCCGGGCTGGCCCTCGGCACTGTCCTCGGGCTCCTCAAGCGAAGCGGCCGCGACAAGGTCACCATCCTGGCACCGCCGCGCATCGCCGCCTTCTCACTGTGGGCCGAGCAGCTGATCGCTGAGAGCACGGGCAAGGAGGGCAAGGGGCTGATCCCCATCGGCGACGAGCCCATCGGACAGCCCGGTGTCTACGGGGACGACCGCATCCTCACCGTGCTGCGGCTTCGCGACGACCACCCCGAGTTCGACGCCGAGGTGGGCGCGCTGCGCAGCGCGGGAATCCCCCAGATCACTATGCAGCTCGACGACCTGCTCGACCTCGCCGCCGAATTCTTTGCCTGGGAGTTCGCCACCGCCGTGGCGGGCGCTGCACTGGAGATCGATCCGTTCGACGAGCCCAACGTCCAGGAGTCGAAGGACAACACCAAGCGCGTGCTCGAGCAGTACGTGAAGAGTGGCACCTTCACCGACGAGTCGGCGACCGCTAGCGATGACGGAATCGCCGTGTTCGGTGCCCCGGGACGAGGGGACATCGACGGCACGCTGACGGAATTCCTCTCGGCTGTGCGCCCCGGCGACTACGTGGCGCTGATGGCATACGTGACGCCGAACGCGGAGAACGAGGCGGCTCTGCAGCGTCTGCGAGTGGCCATCCGCGACGAGCATCGCGTCGCCACCACGCTGGGCTTCGGACCACGGTTCCTGCACAGCACTGGACAGCTGCACAAGGGCGGTCCTGGCACGGGCCTCTACATCCAGATCACCGCGGACGATGCCGTCGACGTCCCCATCCCCGACCAGCCCTTCACCTTCTCGATCCTCAAGCAGGCGCAGGCCGAGGGTGACCTGCAATCCCTGCGTGACCATGCGCGCCGCGTCATCCGCCTGCACATCGGCGGCGACCTCGCGGTCGGTCTGAGCCGGCTCACCGACTCGGTGATCCACGCCGCCACCGGAGCGCGGTGATGCAGATCGGGTTCGTGGGTCTCGGACGCATGGGCGCGAACATGGTCCACCGGCTGCGTCGCGACGGCGACCACGCAGTCGTCGCGTTCGATCGCGACCCGGAGGCCCGCGTTGCTGCCGAGGCGCTCGGAGCGACCGCGGTGGCCAGCCTCACCGACCTCGCGCCGCAGTTGGCAGCGCCGCGGGCGGTGTGGATCATGGTTCCTGCCGGGGAGATCACCGAGCAGGTCATCGACACGCTCCTCGACACCCTCGAGCGCGGCGACGCCATCGTCGACGGAGGCAACAGCAACTGGCATGACACCGTCGCCCGAGCGCAGCGCTGCGCCGACAGGGGCATCACCTTCATCGACGCGGGCACCAGCGGGGGCATCTGGGGGCTGAGCGTCGGCTACTGCCTGATGGTGGGTGGTGACACCGACGCCGTGGAGAGGCTTCGACCGATCTTCGAGACCCTCGCGCCCAAGGACGGCTTCCTGCATGTCGGCCCGGCAGGCAGCGGGCACTACGTGAAGATGGTCCACAACGGCATCGAGTACGGGATGCTCCAGGCCTACGCGGAAGGCTTCAACATCCTCCATGCCAGCAAGGACTTTCCCGGCCTCGACCTGCACGCCATCGCGCACCTCTGGAACCAGGGAAGCGTGGTGCGCTCATGGCTCCTCGAGCTCGCTGAGAGCGCCTTCGAGAAGGACCCCCAGCTCGACTCGCTGCGTGGCTGGGTGGACGATTCCGGCGAGGGCCGCTGGACCATCGACGAGGCCATGAACCTCTCGGTGCCGGCACCGGTCCTCGTGCTGTCCCTGATGGCCCGCTACCAGTCCCGTCAGCCCGACGGGTTCGGCAACAAGGTGATCGCCGCCCTGCGCAACGAGTTCGGTGGCCACGCCGTGAAGACCGAGGACAAGGGCAACGGTCCACCGGCCTCCACAGCGATGACGCAGTGACCGAGACCGAGGTCAAGGGCGCGGTCACCCTCGAGGCGCCTGCGCAGTCCAATCCGCTTAGCGAAGGCCTGCGCCAGGGGCGCGTCCCGCTGCCGTGCGTGGTGGTGATCTTCGGAGCCACGGGCGACCTCACCAAGCGCAAGCTGATGCCCGCGCTGTACGCGCTCGCCGCCGACGGGCAGTTGCCCCCGGGCTTCAGCATCCTCGGCGCCGGCCGCACGGAACAGTCCACCGACGAGTTCCGCGAGTTGATGCGCGAGAGCGTCAAGAAGTACGGGCGCGTGGCTCTGCGAGACGACGTCTGGAGCGTCTTCGCGGACGGCCTGCGCTACTGCTCGTTCGACCTCGACGCCGACGACGGCCTCAAGGCGATCCGCGACACCCTCGAAGAGCTCGACCGTGAGCGCGGCACGGCCGGCAACCGCATCTTCTACTTCTCGGTACCACCAAGCGCCTTCGCGCCGCTGGCGGAACGGCTCGGCGCCGAAGGCCTGTCGGCCCAGGAGGGTGGCAACTTCGCGCGCATGGTCGTGGAGAAGCCGTTCGGGCACAACCTGGAGAGCGCGCGCGAGCTCAACGGCAAGCTCCACGTCGCCTTCACCGAGGAGCAGATCTACCGCATCGACCACTACCTCGGCAAGGAGACGGTCCAGAACCTGCTCGTCTTCCGCTTCGCCAACGGCATCTTCGAGCCGCTGTGGAGCCGCCAGTACATCGACCACGTGCAGATCACCGTCGCCGAGAACATCGGCGTCGAGGGTCGCGGCGGGTACTACGAGGAATCGGGCGCGCTCCGCGACATCATCCAGAACCACGTCATGCAGCTCATGGCCATCGTCGGCATGGAGGCGCCCAGTAACTTCCGCGCCGAGACGGTTCGCGACGAGAAGGTGAAGCTGCTCCGGGCGGTGCGCCCGATCCACCCTGACGACGCGCCGCTGCACACCGTGCGCGGGCAGTACGGGCCGGGATGGATCGACGGTGAACGCGAGGTCGGGTATCGCGAGGAGGAGGGCGTCAGAAAGGACTCGGTGCGAGAGAGCTTTGTCGCCGTCAAGGTCGAGATCGACAACTGGCGGTGGGCGGGGACGCCGTTCTACCTGCGTACCGGCAAGCGCCTTCCCAAGCGGGCGACCGAGATCGCCATCCAGTTCCGGCGTGTGCCCCACTCCCCCTTTGGCGGCAACGTGGCCATGCCGTCCGGGCTGCTGCCCTCGGACAGCATCGATCCCAACCTTCTGGTGCTTCGCATCCAGCCGGACGAGGGCATCACGCTGCGCTTCAGCGCCAAGGTGCCAGGGCAGTCGATGCGCATCCGCACGGTCAACATGGACTTCCTATACGACAGTGCTTTCCTCAAGGAGTCGCCCGAGGCGTACGAGCGCCTCCTTCTCGACTGCATGCTCGGCGACACCACCCTGTTCGCGCGCGAGGACGAGGTGGAGGAGGCATGGCGCTTCTGCACCGCCATCCTCGACGGCTGGCGGGCACACCCACCCAAGGTGGACGAGTTCCCCAACTACGAGGCCGGTACCTGGGGCCCGCAGAGCGCCAGGGACTTCATGGCTCGCGACGGCCGCCAGTGGCGGCGCCTGTGAGATGACCTCCGTCGGTGCGCCGCTGCAGGTCACGCATGCCAGCGGGTTGCACGCGGTGAACCGAGTGCTCGCCGACATGCACCGGGAGATGCTCCGCAGCGGCGGCATCGAGGGCGGCGTGGTGCGGCTCTCGGTGCTCAACCTCGTGGCCGCGTGCATCGACGTCGATAGCGCCGACCTGGCCACCCAGGCGGTGGGCCGTCTCGGGGCCAGGCATCCCGCCCGCGCGATCATCATCCTCGCCGACCCGGAAGGCCCCGACCAGATGGAGGCCGACCTGTCGCTGCAGTGCTCAGCTGTCGACGAGGGCCAGGTGTGTGCCGAGCAGGTCCGTCTTCATGTCGGCGGGCAGGCCGCGTACCACATGGCGAGCGTGGTGACGCCGCTGCTCGTTCCCGACATCCCGGTGTACGTCTGGCTCGTCGGCGCGCCACCGCTGCACCAGGCATTCGGCCAGGACGCCGTGGCGATCTGCGAGCGGCTGATCATCGACAGTGGGGAGTACGAGGATCACAGGGGAACGCTGCGCATGCTCTCCGACGAGCTGGAGGCGGTTGGCGACGCCATCTCGCTCTGCGACGTCGCCTGGGAGCGCACCCGGATCTGGCGGCAGCTCCTCGCCGAGTCGTTCGACGGCGAGGAGATGCGGCGGTTCGTGCGCGGCATCACCCGCGTCGACGTGGAGTGCAGCGGCGGCCGGATCTCCGCGCAGACCTGGCTGGTCGCCGGCTGGCTGGCCAGCAGGCTCGACTGGCCGACGTCGTCGGACGGTCCCCGCGTGATCGCCGCCTCACGCCACGACGAAGATGTCAGCGCCCACGACATCGTGCGCATCGCCGTACACTGCCGCGCCGGCGGCCACGAGGCACTGGTGACGCTCGAGCGTCGCGACGCGGCGCTGCACACCGTCATCGACGTGGACGGTGGGCTCACCGCCGAGCGGGCTGTGCCCTTCGCGGAGCTGGACACGATCGACCTCGTCGGCCGCCTGCTCGAGGGCAGCGGGGAGGACACGGTGTACCGCGCCGCGCTGCACAGTGCGGGGTCGCTCTCCGCAGAACAGGGATGAGCAGCGGTGAGCTGCCCGGAGAAGTCCGGGTCCTCACCGACCCGATCGCGGTGGCCGCCGAGGCGGCCGGCTGGATCGCGCGACTGTGTCGCGACGTGGAGAGGTTCCGAATCGCCGTCACCGGCGGGAACACCCCGCACTTCCTGTACGAGGCGCTGGCATCGTCTACGTTTCGCACCAGCATCGACTGGCAGCACTGGCATGTGTACTGGGGCGACGAACGCGCGGTGCCACCGGACGATGGGCAGAGCAACTACCGGCTGGTCGTCGACACCCTGCTGTCCAAGGTGCCCGTCCCCAGCGAACACGTGCACCGCATGGAGGCTGAGCGGCCCGACCTCCAGGCTGTCGCGGCCGACTACGCGCGGCTGCTCGAGGAGGAGTGCGGGCGCCCACCGCGTCTCGACGTGGTCCTCCTCGGGCTCGGTTCCGACGGCCACACCGCCTCTCTCTTCCCCGGCACCGCCGCTCTGAGCGTCGCAGACACCTGGGCGACGCCGAGCCGGGCCACCTATCCTCCGTACGAGCGCCTGACACTGACACTGCCCGCGCTCAACGCCGCGGCGAGCGTCGCGTTCGTGGTGACCGGCGCCCCCAAAGCGGACGCGCTGCGGGGCGTGATCGACGGCACCGTACCGGCCGCTCGGGTACGGCCGGACAACGGCGAGCTCGTCTGGTTCCTGGACGCCGCCGCCGCTCGTTCCATCGGCTGACGCCGCGGCGGTCGCCAATTGCGGACTTCCGTGGCGACACCTCTGCTGCTACGGTGGGAGAGTGAACGACGGCGGGATCCCGGCGGTTCTGCGGGCCGCGGCGGCCAGTGTCACCTCGGTCGCAGCCGGGCTGGGTCGAGTGCTCGAGGCTGTCGCAACCGAGCTCGAGCGCCCCGAACGGGCGACGAGCACCCCGCCTCGCACCGACCCGGCGGGTGGTTCCGCGGGGTCGAAGCCCCACGCCGCGCGCCCGCGCAGGAAAAGCGCGGCGACTGCGCGGTCAAAGGCGCGCGCAGCACCCCGATCATCAGGCAGGAAACGGTGAGCGATGACGCTGCGTCCGAAACCGACTTCAGCGCCCTGGCGGCATCCCTCCAATCGGATGCCCGGGACGCTGCCGTCTTCTTTCGGGTGATGTGCACGGCCCTGACCGACGCCCTCCCTGACAACACCACCGTCGAGCACGACCACAGCATGTTCAAGAACCGCCGGCTGGCGCGCAGGGTGACCGTCCAGCTCGGCGACGACACCTTCGTCGCCGAGCTTGCGCAGCAGCGGGTGATCTGTCATCAGAGCCACGCGGTCCATGGCGTCGGTGGCGGCCTGCCGACGTCTGGAGAGATGGACGTGGCCGGCTGGACGGCAGCGCTGCTCACCAGCGCCGCCCAGGCTGCGCGCACACGGAACGCGGCGGTGACCGCGCTGCGCTCGATGACGAGCTGAGCCGGCCCCGCGGTCAGGCCGGTTCGCCGAGCAGGTTCTCCTGCTGCAGCAACGTCTTCACCTCGTCGAGGGACATGTCCGCACTGGGCAGGATGATGTCGCTCGTGGAGAGGTCCTCGTGTGACAGCTGCGTTCCCGTGGACTTGACAAAGGCGGTGGCGTCGGCGAGAGCGGAGTGAAATGCAGCGTCGTCACCGGAGCGGACGGCGGCGACCAACCGCTGGTCGTAGGTGTCGAGGTGTAGGCGAGCAGAGGTGGCAATGCGGTACTGCTCCTCACCGTGGATGCGCACCACGATGCTCCCCTCCGGGAGTGCTGCGCTGACCGCCGGTGCGGCAAGCCCGAGCTGTGCCTTCATGGCCGCCAGCTTCGCTTGCACGTTGCTCTCCACGACCGTCGCTGTGATCTGGTCGTCGAGAGCCGTTCCGCCTCCGGACAGAAGTGGGGCGTCGAGCACGCCGCTGTCCAACAGGGAGTCGACCGCGTCCGCATGCGCCTGTGACCGTGCGATCTTGTCCTGCGCGCGCTGCATCATCATCGCCGTGTCAGATGTGTGCTCGCCAATCCCGGCGAGCGTGTCGCCGGCGGCGCTGGTCGCCTTCGACGCCTCATACGACGCTTTGAGCGTCTCTCGCTGGCTCGCGAATGCCTGCACCCTGGCTTGGTAGCGCTGGATGCCTTGCTGGAGCTTGGCAACCTGCGCCGCAATCGACTGGATCTGCGGGTTCAGCTGCTGACGCTGCTGGCCGAGCACTTCCGCTTGGGTCAGCGCCTGGGTGGCGAGGTCCTCCTTGCCCGATTGCATGGCCTGCTGCGCCGCACCGTTGAGCTGCGCGATCCGCTTGTCCATCTCGGCCGCCTGATTCTCCAGGCGCTTCTGGCCGCTGGTCGCCTCCACCAATGCGGTGCGCAATCGCTGCTGCTGCTCGAGCAACTGCTGGTACGACAGGTCGATCGCCTGGGACGGATCCTCCAGGCGGTCGAGAGCTGCGCTGCTCTTCTGCTGGAAGATGTTGCTGAAGCGTCGGAAAACGCTCATGAGATGTGCCTCCTGGCCTGGAGTCGCGCGAGTTGCCGGCGGCCCGATTCTAGTGCGGTGAGCCAGGCGAAGCACCGCGCACGGTGCGGCCCGCGGCCGGTACGGCCTGCCATCATGCCCGGGGGAGCCGAACGGTGCGGAGGTTGACAGTGGCGATCCTGGTGGCCGTGGTGGCAGTACTGGTGATCCTCTGGCTGATCGGGGTGGTGATCGTGCACGTCGCCGGCTTCGCCATCCATGTGCTCCTGATCATCGCCATCGTGGCTCTCATCGTCGGCGTCCTGGGCAGGCTGCGCGCCTGAGCTGAGCGACGCGTGGCACAACCGAGCCACCCGGGGAGGATGCGGTGCCTCTGATCGTCGGCACCTCGGGATGGCAGTACGCGTCGTGGCGCGGACGCTTCTATCCCCGCGGTCTCCCACAACGCGCCTGGCTGGCGCACTATGCCGATCGGTTCGCCTGCGTGGAGGTGAACAACACCTTCTACAACCTGCCCGCTGCGGAGACCTTCCAGAGGTGGGGTGAGGAGACGCCGGCGGATTTCCGGTTCGTGCTCAAGCTGAGCCGTTACCTGACCCACATCCGCCGGCTCCGCGAGCCCGAGGACCCGGTGCGACTCTTTCTTGAACGTGCCGCCCCGCTGGCCGCCAAGACGGGTCCCTTGCTGCTCCAGCTGCCCCCAACGATGCGCTGCGACGTCGCACGCCTCGACGCCGCGCTCGCCTGCTTTCCGGAACGCTGCCGCATCGCCGTCGAGTTCCGCCATGCCAGCTGGTACACCGGGGAGGTCGCGGCCTGCCTGCGTGACCATGACGCGGCGCTCTGCCTCACCGATCGCCGCGGGCGTCCGCAGCAGCCGATGTGGCGCACTGCGTCCTGGGGATTCGTGCGCCTTCACGAGGGTCGCGCGACGCCCTGGCCGTGCTACGGCGACGCCTCGCTGCGCAGGTGGGCGGCGCGCATCGCCGACCTCTGGAGCCCGGAGGAGGAGGTCTACACGTTCTTCAACAACGACCCGCAGGGGTGCGCGGTGCGAGACGCGGTACGTTTCGCGCGCCACGCTGCGCGCGCCGGGCTGAGGCCGACGCGCGTGCCCAGCCTGGATGAGGCTCCGGTCGGCTGAGCCGCCGCTGACTAGCGCGCTCGCGCGCGGGCGCGGGCGCGCCGGGCGGCGACCCACTCGACGAGCGCGTCATGAGCCAGCGTGTTGATGACCCGCTCGCGCGGAATGCCCGCCACGATGAGGGCGGCGATTCCCAGCGGCATTGCGTCGAGGTCGACGGGATGGTGCGCGTCGGTGTCGACCGCGACCCACACCTCGTGCCGGGCGGCCAGCCGCAGCAGTTCGACGTCGAGGTCCTGCCGGTCCGGGTAGGCGTCCACCTCGAGCGCGACGCCGAGCTCTGCGGCGGCCTCGAACACCTCGTCCCACCGAGCTGTGAGACCGAGGCGACGGTCGTACATGCGTCCCCGCGGGTGCGCGAGCACGTCGACAGTGGGGTTGTGCAGCGCGCGGATGTAGCGATCGGTCTGGTCCTCGGGCAGGCGCAGCTTGGAATGAAAGGCGCCGAGCACGATGTCGAGCCCGGCAAGGACGTCCGGGTCGGTGTCTCCACCGCCCTCCGGGTCCACGTTCATCTCGAGGCCGTGCAGGACGCGGAACGGGTGTCCCTCGGCGGCGAGCAGAGCGTTGAGGTCGCGCACCTCAGTCGCCTGCGCTGCGCGCGTGGTCGCGTCCATACCATGCGCGATGCGCAGGCCCTCGGAGTGGTCGGTCACGGCCATGTGGCTGTAGCCGAGCTCTAGGCATCGTCGCGCCATGGCCTCCAGTGAGGCGTGGCCGTCGCTGCTCAGCGTGTGCATCTGCAGGTCACAGCGGACTGCGGATGACCAGCCCTGGCCGCCGGCGACGATGCGCAGCGCGTCGGCACGGGCCATGAAACCGCTTCGCAGCGGTGGCGCCGGCGGCGCGGTGGTGCCCGCGGCCACCCAGTCGCCAATGAATTGCGCGAGCCACGGGCCGACCCGCGCGAGGGTCGTCAGAGGCAGTCCGGCAGCGACCACATCGGCTGCAGGTACGTCCCAGCCGAGTGCGGCGCGGGATGCACGGCGCATTGCCCGCTGACGCTGGCTGCCCTCCTCCTGCTCGTCCGCAGCACGGGCGAGCAACTCCGAGAGGTCCGCGTTGCCCGGTGCAGAACCCGGTGGGCGCGGGTCAGGCGACGCGCGCACCCTCGCGCCGGCTCACCGACCCGATCCGTCCACCACGCCGGCGACCGCCTTGCGCCCGCGCCGGACCGCGGCACCGACGGTCTTGCGCGCCGCATCCACCGGCGCCGAGACCACGGCCGCCGTGATGCTGCCGGGAGGCTCGTCGGGAGCGGTCGGATGCGGGCGAGTGGGCATCACGCGCTTGGCGGCGCGCATGTCCTCACCCATCACGATCAGATCCTCACGGGAGAACGCCTTGCGCAGCTTGGGGAAGAGCTCGCTCTCCTCCTCATCGATGTGGTGCTTGACGTTCTCGATGAGCACCTTCATCTTGGGGGCGAAGCGCTCGTCGCTGGGCTGCATCTTCTCGAGCTCGGCAAGGATGGTCTTGACGACGTGATGCTCTTCGAGAGCTTCGAGCACATCATCGTTCGACTTGGGGACCGCGACACGCGCGCGGGGATACAGCACGTTCTCCTCGATGCCCGCGTGGATGGACAGCTCGGTGATGATCCTGTCCGCAAGCCGGCGGCGCTGCGCATACGCGCGATCGCCGGTGGCGGAGAACTCCTTGAAGAGCTTCTTGACCGCACGATGATCCTCGCGCAGGAACGCGATTCCGTCCTGAGCCGGCATGGGTGAGCCTCCCGTTGTTGAACAACAGCACGAACGGCCGACATGGGCCTGACCGTCTCTCGTCGATGCTATGCGCTCGTACCGAAGCGCATCGAGCGCGTCAGTTCGGCGCGGCGGCGGTGGGCAGGTCGAGGCGGAACACGCTGCCCTCGCCGGGGACGCTGCGCTCGACGCGCAGGGATCCCCCGCATGCCTCAGCAAGGACTCGACCGACGTGCAGGCCGAACCCGGTACCGGGGATCCGATTATCGACCCGGAAGAACCGATCGAAGATGCGCGAATGAAGCTCGGGGCTGATGCCCACGCCTCGGTCCTCAACGCGGATCGCGGGCGGCTGAGCGTCATCGACGGACAGTCGGATCCACGGGGAGTGGCCCCCGTAGTTGATGGCGTTGTTGATCAGGTTGTCGACGATGCGATCCACCTGAAACCTGTCGGCCGACGCGAGCACAGACTGCGGGCTGCGCTTGGTCTCGATCGTCGCCGCGGCCAGCCCGGCGCGAGCCTCACTGCGCACAGCGGCCCGCGCGATCACGTCGTTGAGGTCGAGTGTCTCGATGCTGAGCGGCACGGCGCCGCTCTCGAGACGCGCGGCAAGCAGGATGTCGTCGACGAGCCGATGGGTTTCGCCGACCTTGGCGGCGATCATCTCCAGCGGCTTCTCCCATGCCTTGGGGCCTTCGCCGAAGGTTCCGGCGCGGAGCAGGTCGACGTACCCCGAGAGGACCGTGAGCGGTGCGCGGAGGTCGTGGACCACCAAGTTGAGGAAGGAGAGCATCGCCTCGGACGCCACCTGGCTGCCCGTGTGCCGTGAGCTGTGCAGGGCCAGCGCTGCCAGCGACGTGTAGTCCTCGATGAACGCGGACTCGTCGTCCGCCAGCGGTGCAGGCCGGTCACGCACCAGCAGCAACGCACCCACCGGCCTCGGCCCCTCAGCGTCATCCTCGTCGACCCGCAGGGCCGCCCCCACCAACTCCCCGCTTTCCGCCACCCCCAGTGCCTGCCCGAGCGCGCTGGCCGACGGTTCGACGCGGTGAAGCCTCTCACCGCCGGCAAGAACCTCGAGCACGGGCGAGGCGGCCAACTCCCAGACCGACCCCGCCGTCAGGACACCGGTGCGGCCCGCCACCCCGACCACTCTCACTGCCTCTGTGCCATCGATGACGCACACCGCGCAGCCGCGCACCGATTCGGTCAGGGCGTGCTCGGCAAGGGTCCCCGCCAGCGACGCTCCGCCGTCTGCTGGGCGCGCGTCACCACGCAGCGCGGCCGCCAGCTCGCTGACAGCACCGCCGAGCGCGCGCTCCACATCGAGGCCCGCCGCCACCGGCCGAGAGGTCACCTTCCCACCATCAGGACACTAACTTTATGCGACGGGGCCGTTTCCATTCTGTACGCTACCGATCAGTCACACTTTGAACGCGGCCGTTCCGTGGCAGGCGCCCATCATGGGGTAGGCTGGAAATGTGCCCCGTCCGAACTGGCGAGCCTGCTCCGACGCGCTGTGCATCGCTCCCAGCTTGCTCGCCGCCGACTTCGCCCATCTGGCTGACGCAGTTCACGCACTTGAAGGGAGTGGGGTGAATCGCCTGCACGTCGACGTCATGGACGGGAGCTTCGTGCCCAACTTCACGTTCGGCACCGACACCGTGCGCGCATTGCGACGCGAGACTGACCTCCCGCTCGAGCTTCACCTCATGATCCGCGAACCGGAGAGGCACCTCGAGACGTTCGCCTCGGCGGGCGCGGACGGCATCACCGTCCACCAGGAGGTGTCTCCGCACCTCCACCGGACACTGTCATCGATCCGGGCGCTGGACTGCCGCGCCGGCGCGGCCATCAATCCCAGCACGCCGGTGAGAACGCTCCACGACGTCCTCGACCTCTGCGACCTCGCCCTGGTGATGACCATCAACCCGGGTTTCGGGGGGCAGAAGCTCATCCCGCACACCTTGGAAAAGGTCGCCGAGCTTCGCAGCGAGATCGATCGCCGGGGACTCTCCACGGAAGTGGAGGTGGACGGAGGCGTCGAGGCCTCCAACGCCGCCGCCTGCGCCGCTGCCGGCGCCACGGTGCTCGTCGCCGGAACCGCGGTGTTCGGCCATGCCGAGGGGCCTGCGGCCGGCGTCAGAGCGATCACGGCGACGCTGCCGCCCCGCTGATCATCCCCGGCCGGCGCTCCCACCGGACGGTACCATCGCGCGGCAATGACCGAGACGGCCGCGGCGCCGGGCCTGCTCGACGGCAGCTACGACCTGGTGCGTGCTGCCGAGGATCTCGCCGCGCGCCTGCCCCAACCGATGGCCCCGTTCGCGCGCATCGCCTACAACTACCTCTGGTCCTGGACGCCGGGGGGCCGCGAGCTCTTCGCCGCAATCGACCCCGTCCGCTGGGAGCGCGCCAACTGCAATCCCGTGCGCCTCCTGCTCGAGTCGTCGGCGGCCACGCTCGAGCGGGTCGCGTCCGACGCGCAGCTTATGGGCCAGGCCGACGCCGTCCTGGCGACCATCGAGGCCGACCGGGCCCGGCCGCCGATGCAGGGCCGGGCATCCGCGGCGCACCCGGTGGCCTTTCTTTGCGCAGAGTTCGCCGTGCACACGTCGCTGCCGATCTATGCCGGCGGGCTCGGCGTTCTCGCGGGCGACATCCTCAAGGAGGCCAGCGACCTGGCGGTCCCCATGGTCGCGGTGGGTCTCCTCTACCGCCAGGGCTACTTCATCCAGCGCATGGACCGCACCGGCTACCAGCACGAGTACTGGATGCCGCTCGACCCGGATCGTGTTCCTGCCGCTCTTGTCCGTAACTCTGCGGCTGAGCCGCTGACGGTCAGCGTGCCGCTGCGCGGCAGGCAGCTCGTGGTGCAGGTGTGGCGCGTCCAGGTGGGACGCGTCCCGCTCTTCCTGCTCGACGCCGACCGCCCCGAGAACTCCCGGATCGATCGCTGGATCACCGCGCGGCTGTACGAAAGCGACCGTGGCATCAGGCTCGCGCAGTACGCGCTGCTCGGCATCGGGTCGATGCGCGTGCTCGACGCCATGGGGATGGACCCCGCGATCGTGCACCTCAACGAGGGCCACGCCGCCCTGGCGCCGCTGGAGCTCGCCCGGCGCGACATCGCCGCCGGAGCCGACCGGTACACGGCCTTCGCGGCAGCGCGTGAGCGCACCGTCTTCACCACGCACACGCCGGTGGCGGCCGGCAACGAGGGCTACGACGTCGCCGAGATCGCTGAGGTCATGGGTGACTTCCCGGGCGAGATCGGCATGGATTTCGACAGCTTTCTCCAGCTGGGGCGCACGCGCCCAGAGAACCTCCATGAGCCGTTCGTGATGACCCCGCTCGGGATCAAGATGAGCCGCGCCGCCAACGGTGTGAGCCGCCGCCACGGCGAGGTGGCGCGGCAGATGTGGCAGCCACTGTTCCCGGAGCGGCCGGTCGACACCGTGCCGATCGGGCACGTCACCAACGGAGTCCACCTGACCACCTGGATGGTAGCGCCGATGCGCGCCCTGCTCGACCGCCACCTCGAGCCCGGCTGGGTGACCCGCGCCGCCGATCCGCAGACGTGGGCGCCCGTCGACAACATCCCCGACGAGGAGCTCTGGGCGCTTCGCTGCCGGCTGCGCGGCGAGTTCGTCGAGTACGTGCGCGATCGCAGCGTCGCCACGCGGCTGGCGCGCAGCGAGGAGCGCGAGATGGTGGCCGCCGCCGAACGCGGCTTCAGCGCCGACTCGCTGACCATTGGCTTCGCGCGCCGCCTGGCCACCTACAAGCGCCTCTACCTGATCACCCTGGAGCCGCACCGGGTGGCGCAGCTGATCTCCAACCTGGAGCGGCCGATGCAGCTCATCCTCGCCGGCAAGGCGCACCCCAACGACGAGGAGGGGAAGCGCTCGGCGCAGGGGGTGTTCACGTTCAAAGAGCTCGCCCACGCGGCTGAGAGAGTGGCATTTCTGGACAATTACGACCTCGGTATCGCGTCCCAGCTGGTGGCGGGGTGCGATCTCTGGGTCAACCTTCCCCGGCCGCCGCTCGAGGCGAGCGGCACCAGCGGCATGAAGTCGGTGCTCAACGGGGGGCTCAACCTCTCGGTCCTCGACGGCTGGTGGACGGAGGCCTATGACGGCGCCAATGGCTGGGCCATCTCCGGCGACGCGGTGTACGACAACCACGTGCAGGACTCGCGCGACGCGGCCGCGCTGTACGACCTGCTCGAGCACGAGGTGGCGCCGCTCTTCTACACGCGTGGCAGTGACGGCGTCCCGCACGACTGGGTTCGCCGCATCAAGCGCTCCCTGCGCACCAACGGCCCGCGCTTCACGGCGACGCGGATGGTGCACGACTACATCGACAGCGCCTACCTGCTGGCCAGCGCCGCCGCCGAGTAGCCGCCGGACGCAACCGGTGACACGCCTAGAATCGCGGCGGTGGAGTACTCGGAGAGCATCCTCGACCTGGTTGGCAACACGCCCCTGGTGCGGCTGCGCGCTCTGACCCGGGGAGTCGCTGCCACCGTGCTCGCCAAGCTCGAGCAGCTCAACCCCGGAGGCAGCGTCAAGGATCGCATCGCCTTGGGGATGGTCGAGGAGGCCGAGCGCAGCGGGCAGCTCCGCCCGGGGGGCACCATCGTCGAGCCCACCTCGGGAAACACCGGCCACGGCCTGGCCATGGTGGCAGCGATCAAGGGCTACAAGATGATCTTCGTCATGCCCGACAAGATGTCGGCGGAGAAGATCAGCCTGCTCAAGGCGTATGGCGCCGACGTGGTGGTCTGCCCCACCAACGTGGACCGCGACTCACCGCAGTCGTACTACTCGGTTGCAGACCGCCTGTCGCGCGAGATCCCCGGCGCCTTCCAGCCCAACCAGTACTTCAACGCCAAGAACCCGGAGGCGCACTACCAGACCACCGGTCCCGAGCTGTGGCGCCAGACCGAGGGACGGATCAGCGTCTTCGTCGCCGGGGTGGGCACCGGCGGGACGATCAGCGGCACCGGCCGCTTCCTCAAGGAGCAGAACCCGGCGATCCAGGTGGTCGGAGCGGATCCTGAGGGATCGATCTTCTCCGGACCGATCGCCCCCTACAAGATCGAGGGCGTCGGCGAGGACTTCTGGCCGGGAACGTTCGACCCGGCCATCGTCGACCGCATCATCCAGGTCACGGACCGCGAGGCGTTTGTGGCCGCGCGACGGCTGGCGCGTGAGGAGGGGATCCTGGTGGGCGGGTCGGCGGGCATGGCGCTGCACGCGGCGCTGGTGGTGGCCGCAGACACAGATCCGGACGGCGTCATCGTGGTGCTCCTTCCCGACACCGGGCGCAACTACCTGAGCAAGTACTTCTCCGATGAGTGGATGCGCCAGAACGGATTCCTCGATCGCCTCGGCCCCGCGCGGGTGCGCGAGGTCCTCGCCTCGCACGCCGCCGACGGAAGGGTGCCGTCGCTCGTCGCCGTGCAGGCCGGCAAGTCGGTGGGTGAGGCCATCGACCTGATGCAGCTCTACAACATCTCCCAGCTGCCGGTCGTCGACGGCGGCGATGGCGACACCACAGTGGTCGGGAGCATCGCCGAACGCACCCTGCTCGACCGCGTCTACCGTGACCCTGCAGTGGTGACCGCCTCGGTGTCCGCGGCCATGGATCCTCCGTTCACGTCGGTGGCTGCCGACGCGCCCCTGGACGAGGCCTTTGCGCCACTCCTCTCCGGCGAGGCCGCGGTGACCATCATCGACGCCGATCGCCCGGTGGGGGTGATCACCCGCGCCGACCTTCTCGAGTACGTCGCCCACCACCGCTGAGATGAACATGCGACGACCGGGATTCGCGACCCGGGCCATCCACGTGGGCCAGGGGCCTGACCCCGCCACCGGCGCTGTCGTGCAGCCGATCCACCTCGCGACCACGTTCGCGCAGGAGGGCATCGGACGCCACGGCGGCTACGAGTACGCGCGCAGCAACAATCCCACGCGCGAGCAGCTGGAGACCTGCCTGGCGTCGCTGGAAAGCGGTCGTCATGGCCTCGCGTTCGCGTCGGGCCTGGCGGCGACAACCACCGCCCTGCTGCTGCTCGATCCCGGCGACCACGTGGTGTACATGGAGGACGCGTACGGCGGCACGTATCGGTTGTTCGACAAGGTGATGCGTCGCTACGGGGTCTCGTTCACGGCCGTCGACGCCACCGTGCCCGGCGCGATCGAGGCCGCCATCACCGACCGCACCCGGCTGGTCTGGATCGAAAGCCCCACCAACCCGTTGCTGCGCATCGTCGACATCGCCGCCGCGGCGGAGGAGGCGCACCGCCACGGGGTCCACCTGGCCGTCGACAGCACCTTCGCGAGCCCGTACATCCAGCGCCCGCTGGAGCTCGGCGCCGACATCGTCATGCACAGCTCCACCAAGTACCTCGGCGGTCACAGCGACGTGCTCGGTGGCTGCCTGGTCACCGGCGATGACGACCTCGCGCAGCGGCTGCGCTTCCACCAGAACGCCGCCGGCGGGGTGCCCTCGCCGTTCGACTGCTGGCTGCTCCTCCGGGGCCTGAAGACGCTGGCGCTGCGGGTCCAGCGTCATAGCGACAACGCGCTCGCGGTGGCGCGGTACCTGGAGGCCCACCCGGCGGTGCGGGCAGTCCATCATCCCGGGCTGGCGTCACATCCGCAGCACGAGGTGGCCGCGCGCCAGATGGGCGGCGTCTTCGGCGGCATGGTGTCGTTCGAGCTCGCTGACGAGGCCGCCGCGGTGCGCGTGCTCGAAGCGCTGCGCCTGTTCACCCTGGCCGAATCCCTCGGCGCGGTGGAGTCCCTCGCCGAGCACCCCGGATTGATGACCCACGTCTCCGTGCCCGTCGACGAGCGCCATCGCATCGGGCTCGGGGACAGCCTGCTCCGTCTCTCGGTGGGGATCGAGGACCTCGACGATCTCCTCGCCGATCTCAGCCAGGCGTTGCAACAGGCCGGTTGAGGCCCCGGCACGGGCGAGCGCCGGGACGATAGGCTAGGGCGGTGACTCCTGACGATCTTCTGCGCTCCGAGGCCGAGCAGCGCGTCAGCCTGATCTCCGGCCTGCACTACGACATCTGGCTCGACCTCACAGGCGAGCCCGCTCAACCGACCTTCCTGAGCACCTCCGAGGTGACCTTCTCCGCGCGCGACGGCTCCTCCACGTTCCTCAACCTGGACGCCGCCGGCGTTCAGGGGATCGTCCTCAACGGCCGTGATGTCGACGTCGCTGCCTTCGCCAAGAATCGCATCGCCCTGACGGGGCTGCAGTCGGAGAACACGCTGCGGGTGGTCGCTGACTGCCGGTACTCGCACACCGGCATGGGCCTGCACCGCGTCGTCGACCCGGCCGACGGCAACGTCTACCTGTACACCCAGTGCGAGCCGTTCGAGGCTCACCGCGTTTTCGCCTGCTTCGACCAGCCCGACCTCAAAGCGACCTTCACCCTGAGCGTCGCGGCGCCGTCGGAGTGGACGCTGGTCAGCAACGCCCCGGTGGACCGCGCCGAGGCGGCGGGCGCGTCGACCACGACGGTCTTCCGTGAGTCACCGGTGATGTCGACCTACCTAGTGGCCATCGTCGCCGGACCCTACGCGCGGGTGACCGATTCGCACGAGGGTGTGGAGCTCAACCTGTACTGCCGCCAGTCACTCCGCCGCTATCTCGACGACGCGGAGATCTTCGAGATCACCAAGCAGGGGCTGACCCACTTCGCCAGCCGATTCAAGATGTCGTACCCGTTCGGGTCCAAGTACGACCAGCTCTTCGTCCCCGAGTTCAACGCCGGCGCGATGGAGAACGTCGCCTGTGTCACGTTCAACGAGGAGAGCACGATCTACCGCGGGCCGGTGCCGGCGACGGTCCTGGCCTGGCGGGCCGGGACGATCCTCCACGAGATGGCGCACATGTGGTTCGGCGACCTGGTGACCATGCGCTGGTGGGACGACCTCTGGCTGAACGAGAGCTTCGCGACGTACATGGGCAACGACGCCCAGGCGGAGGCAACCAAGTACACCAGCGCGTGGGTCGACTTTGCCAACGGCGACAAGTCGTGGGCCGCCCTGCAGGACCAACTGCCCACCACCCATCCGATCGCCGCCGACGTCCCCGACGTCAGCACAGGTCGTCTCAACTTCGACGGCATCAGCTACGCGAAAGGAGCGTCCGTGCTCCGCCAGCTGGTGGCATGGGTTGGAGAGGACGCCTTCTTCGGCGGGGTGCGCGACTACTTCGCCGAGCATCAGTGGGCCAACGCATCCCTCAAGGATTTCCTCGCCCCGCTCGAACGCCACTCCGGGCGTGACCTGGCCGCCTGGAGCCGCGAATGGCTCCAGACCGCGGGCATGAACGTTCTGCAGGCGGAGGTCGTCACCACCAGTGACGGCATGATCGAGAGCTGCACCATCGTGCAGTCCGCCGCCAACCCGAAGTTCCCGACGCTGCGTTCACATCGCGTCGGGGTCGGTCTCTACGACCTCGACGACGACGGCCGCCTCGTGCGCACCGAACGGCTCGAGCTCGACGTCGCCGGTGAGCGCACCGAGCTCGAGGCGCTCCGCCGGCGCGCGCGGCCGGCGCTGCTGCTGCTCAACGACGGCGACCTGACGTTCGCCAAGATCCGGCTCGACGACGTGTCGACGCAGACCGTCATGGACCACCTCAGCGACCTCGACGACGCGCTGGCGCGGTCGCTGATCTGGGCGGCTGTGTGGGACATGACCCGCGACGGGGAGCTGCCGGCGAGCCGCTACATCGACTTGGTGGCACGCCACGCGCCCAACGAGCGAGTGCCGACCATCGTCGACGACATCCTCGGCCAGGCGGTTGGCGCCGTGGAGCTCTACAGCCACCCCAGCAACCGCCCCGCGCTGCGCGCGCGCCTGCACGACACGAGCAGTCGCATCCTGGAGGCGGCGTCGCCCGGCACGCCGCATCAGCTCACCGCGCTGCGCGTCACCGTGACCACGTCGGACACCGACGGACAGCTCGATGCCGCCGCCGGGCTGCTCGAGGGCAGCGAACTGCCCCCGGGCGTGGTCGTCGACCAGGACCTTCGCTGGTTCCTGATCCGCCGCCTGGCCGCCGCTGGGCGGGTCGACGAGGAGGTGATCAACGCCGAGTCCGCGCGCGACAAGACAGACGTCGGCCTGCGTAAGGCCGCCGCCGCGTGCGCCGCCCGCCCTGACGCCGCCGCCAAGGAGGCGGCCTGGGAGCGGCTCATCGACCCCGAGACCCCTCTGGCCACCCAGAAGGCGCTCATTCGCGGCCTCCAGGAGCGCGACCAGCAGGATCTTTTCGCGGACTTCCTCGACCGGTGGGTCGAGACGGTGCCCCGGTACTGGCGCGAGAGGAGCTCGGAGGAAGCTGAGTTCTTCACCGCAGGCATGTACCCGGTGTACCGGGTGGACGATGCCGTCGTGGCTGCCGCCGACCGGCTGCTGGAGGGTGGTGAGCTGAAGGAGTCGGGCCGGCGTCTCGTCGTGGAGAGCCGCGACCAGACCCTGCGCCTGCAGCGCGCCCAGGCTGCGGACCACGCATCGGAAGCCGAGGTGGGAGCCCGGACATAGTCCTTGCTGGGGGTGCCCGAGGGGGGAACGGAGTTCCCCTTCGCGCTGAGCGGTACGCTGGTGTGACATGACCTTCGACGCCTTCCTGCACCAGCTTCCCGACAGTGACCCGGCCGAGACCTCCGAGTGGCTGGAGTCGCTGGACACCCTGGTCGCCACCGAGGGGGTGTCGCGCGCGCGCTTCGTGATCGGCAAGCTCACTGAGCGTGCCCGCAGCCTAAACGTCGGCGTTCCGGCGATGGTTTCCACGCCCTATATCAACACCATCCCGCCCGAGGAGGAACCGTGGTTCCCCGGCGACGAGGAGATGGAACGGCGCATCCGGCGTATCGTCCGCTGGAACGCCGCGGTGATGGTGACCCGTGCCAACAAACGCAGCGACGGCATCGGCGGCCACCTCAGCACCTACGCCTCGTCGGCGTCCCTGTACGAGGTCGGGTTCAACCACTTCTTCCGTGGCAAGGACGACGGCCGCGCCGGTGACCAGATCTACTACCAGGGACACGCGGCGCCGGGCATGTACTCGCGCGCGTTTCTCGAGGGTCGCCTGACCGAGGAACACCTCGACAACTTCCGCCACGAGAGCGGCGGCAAGGGGCTCAGCTCGTACCCGCACCCGCGATTGATGCCCGACTTCTGGGAGTTCCCCACAGTCTCGATGGGGCTTGGCCCTCTCAACGCCATCTACCAGGCACGTTTCAACCGCTACCTGTACCAGCGCAAGATCGCCGACACCAGCGAGTCGCGCGTGTGGGCCTTCCTCGGCGACGGCGAGATGGACGAGCCGGAGTCGACGGCGGCGCTGTCGCTGGCCGCGCGCGAACAGCTCGACAACCTCATCTTCGTGGTCAGCTGCAATCTGCAGCGACTCGACGGTCCGGTTCGCGGCAACGGCAAGATTATCCAGGAGCTCGAGTCGGTGTTCCGCGGCGCCGGCTGGAACGTCGTCAAGGTCATCTGGGCGCGGGAGTGGGACCCGCTGCTGGCCCGCGACGTCGACGG
>QHBU01000045.1 GCA_003244045.1 Candidatus Aeolococcus gillhamiae | reverse complement strand
CGGTAGTCGGCCACGATCACCGCCACCGGGGCGACGTCGGCGGTCTTGTCGGTGAAGAGGATCCGTTTGCCGAACAGTTCTGCTTCCAGGGCGGAGCGGCCTTGGGGTTGGGTCCCGAAGCTGAGGCGCAGCTCGGCGGGAGTGTCGCCGGTGAGGGTGGTGGTGATGACCCGGGCCAGCCAGCGGGGTTTCAATATGGCGGCGATCTCGGCTTCGACCTGGTCGCGGGGCCTGCGGGTGTTGCCCCGTGCCAGGCGGGCGGACAGCTCGCCGAGCTGGCGGCGGGCTTTGGCCAACGTCTGGTCGAACCCCTGGGATTGCTTGTCGCCCAGGTTCTGCGAGTGGGTGACCACCAGGCGGCGCTCGACGCCGAAGACGACCTTTTTGGTCTCGAACGCCCGTAGCCCCGGGTAACGCTTCGCGTCGACCGCCCGGTAGCGGTTTTTGGGAACGGCGAGCAGGTCGGGGTGATCCGACGGCGGCAGCGAGCCCACGAAATGCAACGCCGTGTCGCCGATCAGTTCCAAGTTGTCCGCCGAGTTCTGGCCCGCGTCGAAAACCAAGGTCAGATCACCGGCGGCGTCGCCGGCCAGTGCGCCGAAGCGGGTGACAAGCTCGGTGACCATGTCGCCGAACTGGGTCACGTCGGGTTTGTTCCCGGCGTAGGCGTGGGAGACCAGCGGGATCCCGCCGTCGACCGACACGATCAACCCCAGGCCGACGATGCGCAGATCGGTCCGTTTCTGTTTGGCGTGGCCCCGCTGCGCGATCGGCGCCCGGGTGTTCCCCGAGTCGATGTAGGTGGCGAAGTTCGTCATGTCCAACACCAGCGCCGACAGGTTCAGCCCGAACTCGGCGACCATGGCCGCCACGATCCGCCGCTCGATCTGTTGCAGCTGGGCTTCGCTGATGGTGTCCATAGCGTCCCAGAACCTTCGGTGGTCCAACGCGGCGGCGGGAAGACGCACCCAGCGGTCGCTGGCGGTGGTCTTCCACCAATCCGCGAACTTTCGTTTCGAGCACGGGTCGACCACCCGATTCAAGCTGGCCAGAGCGATGTAGGTCCCCACCGACGCCACCGCGTCCTGACGCCGGGAACCGACCACCTCGTCGACGATCTCGGCCACCTTGAGACGCTCCAATATCGACCACACCGCGGCCACATCCCCGAACGCCAAATGCCGGGTACGGTCCGGCTCTCCCGGTCCCCGCTCCGAAAGCCGGGCGGCGATCTCCTCGGCCGAGCCCAGGTAACGCTGCGACACGATACGGGGCTTGCCGCCGACGCGGGCCGACTCCACCAGGTAGTAATACGTCTTCCCGTCCTGCTTCTTACCCACAATAGAGGCCATATCTAGGTAATACCACACTGCGCTAACAATCGCGAGCACCCGGCCTGGACAAACGCGCTGGTCAGGGACCTTTTTGAAAAGGGTGCGGCGCTCCAGGAGTGAGCTACGCGGCGATTGGGAGGGCACCGTTTGCGTATCGGGACTGGTGGGTGCGTTGTAGTTCTTTGTCGAGGTGCCATTTCCAGTATGTCTCGAAGTCGTCGTTGGACCGCACGGCGCGTAGTTTGAGGACCGCTTCGGCGCCATCGACCGACCAGCGAGCACCGGTTATGTCCATCCGATCGGCCACAAGGTATCGACAGGTGCCTTCGATCACCCCGGTGGCGATGGGCCATCCGGCGGCCAAGGCTGTGGGGTAGTCGAGGTAGGGGGCTTTGTTGGTCAGGTAGGTGGCGCACGCGTTGGCGTTTTTGCGTTTCGGTTTGGCCAGGCCGATGGTGCTGGCTCGTCGGCGGATCCCGGCGGCCACTTCGCGGGCGTTGCCGTCCAACACCGCGAGGGCTCTGCCGCGCACCCAGGCCTCGGCGGCGAGATCGCCCTCGTCGAAGAAGCACCATGCCGAGGCCCAGATGTACTCCATCACATGGATCAGGTCGATCACGATGGCGACGTTCCGCATGCGGTTCTGAGCTTCTTGGTTGATGCGGTCGATCTGGTGGTTGTTGCCATCGACCAGTGCCACCCAGCGCCGCTGGTGGTCCGGGTCGCGCCGCTCGGCTTCGTCGAAGACACGGGTCACTACCTCGGCCGCTTCCTCCGAGACGCTGGCGGTCACCCATTTGCCGCTGGCTTTTGGTGCCGGCGGGGGCGCTTCGCCATGCGTGGAGGCCAGCACTTCGGCTGGGCTGCGGGCGACTGGGCCGACGTCGTAGACCGCTCCGACCTCGGCCATGCGTTTGCGGTAGCGCTTTTCGCCTTTGGACAGCCGGGTCCCGAGTTTGGCCGTAGCGGTCGCCGCCGCCTTGGCCGTCGTGGTTCGCAGGGAGTCGGGGCGCATGACGATCCCCTTGCCGTCAACCGAGATCACCAACACGTCATCGGTCGACCCCGGCGCGGGGGCTCGGCCGGCGTAGAAGTCATCGACGTCGGCCGCGGCCTTGGCGGTCAGGTACTCCACCTGGCGCTTGGCTACCACCACGCCGCTCGCCCGGCAGATGGCCGCGCTGGCGTCGTCGAACGATCCCCGGGTTGACTCGATGGCGGCCAGGCGGCGCAGACCGTGGGAGTGGAGCTGGTCGGGGAGGTTCAACGCGGCGTCCGCGGGACACAGGTTGGGGGTCCCCGGGTGGCGGTAGGCGAGACGCTCCACGGTCACGGTGCCCATCACCGTCGACAGCTGGCGGTGATGGCCGGGCTCCACGTTCGAGTGGACGACGCCGTTGGTGGCGGCAACCTCGACGCGCCGCTCGCGCAGGGCACGCAGGTCGAGATGGTCTTGGAACGCCAGGCGTTGCACCTCCCGGCCGCGTCGTGCCATGTGGTCTTCCAGCTCTGCGTGTGACATCGACGCCGACTCAGTCCCTTCCAGCCACGACAGCATCTCCTCGAAGCATCTGCGCGTCGGGGCGAAGGCGTCGTTGTCGGCGGTGGCGGTGTCCATCGGCTCTCTCCTTGGCGGGTGGGCACGGCACCGGTCGGACCGTGTCTTCCTACAGCGTGAACGCTGTAGGCTGCCGGTCGGGGGATGGTCCGAGTTGCTATGAAGGAGAAGCAGTGCCAGACATGGATGCGAAGCGGCCCTGGGAGGCGAGCCGCCGGGGCCTCGCCAACCAGCTCGCCGAGATCGACGGGCTGCTCCCCGGCAGCGTGGTCGTCCGCCGCATGCGTTGCGGGAAACCCACATGCGCCTGCCGGGATGACCCACCCAGCTTGCATGGCCCCTACATCCAATGGACCCGCACCCTGGGCGGCAAGACCGTCACTCGCTACCTGAGCGAGGACCAGCTGGCCCGCTACCAGCCCTGGTTCGACAACGCCCGACGGCTCAAAGAGATCGCCGCCAAAATCGAGATCGCGTCCCTACACGCCCTCGAGCAATCCGAGAGCCCGGGCAACCCCCCTGGCACCCCGACCCCTTCCGTGCCCCGACATCGCCCTCCCCTCCGGGACCCATAGCGCCACCGCCACCCGGACCCCCCGCCCCGATAGCACCCTCATCACGGCCTCAAACGGTCCCAGACCGCAAAAGGCCTGGCCACACCCCCCATGCCGCTCACTCCTGGAGCGCCGCACC
>QHBU01000044.1 GCA_003244045.1 Candidatus Aeolococcus gillhamiae | reverse complement strand
CGACGATGCCCGTCACGTTGGAGGCGTCGCAACACAGCTGCTGGGCCAGCTCGCGCATGGGCAGCGGCTGGTCGAGGTGGCGTAGGGCCAGACCCTGGGCCAGGTAGAGGTCGCAGTCGGCGGCCCGGTCGGCGAAGCGTTGGCGCAGGTCGGTGGTGAGCTGAAACAACAGCGCCACCACCTCGTCGATTTCCGGCTCGACCATGGATGCTGATGATAGTCGATGAACTAGACAGTTGACAACATCCACCAAATCTGGTTCCATGTCGCTGGCCCAGCCCGAGGAGGCAACCGTGGTTCGAATCGCTGATTTCTGCTACCGCCGACGCCGCTACGTGGTGCTGGCCTGGGTGCTCGTCCTCGCCGGCGTCATCGTGGCAGGCTCCTCGCTGCCCGCCAAGTACCGGGCCAACTACCAGACCCCGGGGGCAGAGTCCACCAAGGCCTATGGCCTGCTCAAGGGGCGGTTCCCGGCCCGCCAGGGTGACTCCGTCAAGCTCGTGTTCGCCGGAGACATCGACGCGCCGGCGGTCAGGTCTCAGGTCGACGCTGTCATCGCCACCGCAGCGTCACGACCCCATGTCAGCGGAGTGAGCAGCCCGTATGCCGTCGAGGCGGCATCGCAGGTCTCCACCGACCGCCGTGTGGCATACGCCGAGGTCTACTTCGACCAGCCGTTCGACAAGCTGGCCAACAGCGACCCGCACTTCCAGAAGAACTTCCTGGCTGCCGTCCACCCCGGGCCAAGGCCGGGTGTCGACATGGAGGTGAGCACCTTCGTGGCCGAGCAACAGGTCGGTTCGGAGATGATCGGTTTGATCTTCGCCGCCCTCATCCTCCTGCTCGCCTTCGGTTCGGCCCTGGCCATGGGCCTGCCCATCGTCACCGCTCTGTTCGGCCTGGGCATCGGCGCCACGCTCGGCGGTATGGCATCGCGGCTCATCGAGACCCCCGAATGGGCGGCCACCGTCGCCACCATGATCGGCCTGGGCGTGGGCATCGACTACGCCCTGTTCATCATCACCCGTTACCGCCAGTCGCTGGCGGGCGGCCTGTCCCCCCGCGAGGCCAACATCACAGCCATGGGCACCGCGGGCCGCGCCGTCCTCTTCGCGGGCGGGACCGTCGTCGTCTCGCTCCTGGGCATGCTCACCATGGGCCTGTCCTACCTGAACGGAGTGGCGGCGTCGTCGGTGCTGGCCGTACTCACCATGTTGACGGCCTCCCTCACGCTGTTGCCGGCCATCTTGGGGTTCGTGGGCAAGAACATCGACCGGTTGCGCGTGCCGTTCACGGGGAGAGCATCGCATCAGGGCACGCGCGCATTCTGGTACCGGTGGAGCCGGGTGGTCCAGCATCGACCCTGGTTCGCCTTCGGTGGCGGCGCCCTGGTGCTGCTTGTCATCACGTTGCCCCTGCTGTCGCTGCGGTTCGGCTTCCCAGACGAGGGCAACAACTTGAAGTCGGAGACGTCGCGCCAGGCCTACGACCAGCTGACCAAGGGCTTCGGGGCCGGGTTCAACGGCCCGTTGTTGTTGGTCGTCGACCAGAAGGGCGCCTCGGATCCCGCCGGTGCACTGGCCGCGGTCACCAGCGCGGCCAGGGCGACGCCGGGTGTCGCGTTCGTGGCGCCACCGTTGCCCAACCCGACAGGCGACACCGCCATCGTCAACGTGTTCCCCAAGAACAAGCCGCAGGACAAGGCCACCGCCGCCCTCGTGCACCGGCTGCGCGACTCGGTGCTGCCTGCCGCCGTCGGTTCCAGCGGGGCCAAGGTCCTGGTCGGTGGGTTCACGGCCATCTCCATCGACCAGAGCGACTACATCAGCCGCCGGCTCCCGATCTTCATCGGCTCGGTGGTCCTGCTGTCGTTCGTCCTCCTCACGACCGTCTTCCGTTCACCCCTCGTGGCCCTGAAGGCCGGGGTGATGAACCTGCTCTCGATCGCGGCCGCCTATGGCGTCATGTCGTTCGCGGTGCAGGGCACATGGCTGGGCAGGCTGTTCAACATCCCCGAGACCCCCATCCCCGCGTTCGTACCGATGATCATGTTCGCCATCCTCTTCGGCCTCTCGATGGACTACGAAGT
>QHBU01000043.1 GCA_003244045.1 Candidatus Aeolococcus gillhamiae | reverse complement strand
AGGTGTGGGTGCTCACCCGCCCCTGCCGCCCCTGCCTGAAGGGGAGGCCGGTCGGGTGCGCGGTAAATGAGAGAGCGGCTAGAGCCATAGCGAGCCGGTGAAGGTCTTCAGGAAGGTCGATGGTGGTCCGCACCAACCTCATCCTGACGCGCCCCCGCAGGCCAGGTTTCGAGGCAGACTGGAAGTTGAACCCTCAGCCGCCGACAGAGACGGTCCGGCGCAGGGTGATCACCTTGCAGGTAAGGGGGCCTTTGGCGCCGGTTGCCCCGGTGGTCTGCCAGGGGCTGCCCTTGCCGGGGTCGACGCTGCCCACCTGGTCGACGCCCTCGGAGACCTTGTTGGCGCTGCTGTCGTAGAACCCGATACGCAGGAAGAAGCTGCTGGACTTCGACGATGTGTTCACCACCTGGCCCTTGGCCGTGGGCTTGCCCCCGCCGGGATCGGCGTTGCACTCCGCCACGGTGGCATCGGTGGTGGACTTCGAAGTCCCACAAGCAACCAGCACCAGCATCGCCGCCAGTGCCACCCCTGTCAGTCCGACCAGTCGCCTCACCTTGTGCTCCTCTCCTGGAACGCCCTCGGGCTAGGAGTGTTCCCTCACGAGCGCCGAGACAACCGCTCGACGAGCTCTTCCGGCCCGGTGAGCACGTCGAGCCCGCTTCGCGCCAGCCAATCGCGATTGCGGCGATGGAGGTCGGTGTCTTGGTAACCGTTGAGCACCACGACGGTGAGTGCGTCGATGGCTGCCGCCGACAGGAGCACGGCGTTGACCGCTCCGAGGCCGGCATCGGCCACCAGCACCGCCAGGTCGGGCTCCAGCGCGGCAGCCAACGAGGCGCTGTCGCCGTCGGTGGCCACCGGAGAGCGAGGGCCGCCGACCGTCTCCACCCAGCCCAGCTCGGTACCAGGCGGCCATCGCGTCTCGGCCACCAGATCGCCGAGGGTGGGCACCGGCCGTCCCAGGACGGCGGCGGCCATGGGTGGCGCCATCGCCACCTCGTACCAGCGTGCCGGCGGGCAAACTTCCTCGGGCCGCTCCCCGGTGGCCGCCGCCAGCACATCGGCGTCGGTCGGCCCGTCGCCGGGCGCAAAGGACTGGGCCGGCTTGCGGGCCGCCACCTGCACTCCCCGGGCACGGAGGAGGCCCAGGACGGCGGCGCCCACCCAAGTCTTACCCACGTCGGTACCAGTTCCCAGGGCGACGACGACCGTCTCAGGGCGCACGGGACGCCAACGAGCTCAGCGCCTCGACCAGGGAGTCGACCTGGTCGTCGGTGTGGGCAGCCGACAGGGTTACGCGCAGCCGCGAGGTCCCGGGCGCCACTGTCGGAGGTCGGATGGCGGGCACCAGCAGCCCGTCGGCTAGCAGGGCGTCGGATGCCGCCAGCGCCGCCTCCTCGTCGCCCAGGATCACGGGGATGATCGGCGACGGGTGCCCGGGGCGGACCCGGGCCACGAGCGAGGCCAAGCGCGCCTTCAGCTGTGCCCCCTCGTCGGAGCAGGCGACATCCAGGGCGGCCAAGGCCGCGGCCGCAGCCGAGGGCGGCACGGCCGTGGAGAAGATCGAGGGGCGGGCCCTGTTGCGCACGAGGTCGACGAAGGGGCGAGGGCCGGTGACGAAGCCCCCCACCGAGCCCAGGGCCTTGGAGAGGGTGCCCACCCGCACGTGGGCCACCCCGCCCAGGTCAGGAGCGGGACCGAGCATGGCGTGGGCCTCGTCGACCACCAGGAACGCACCCTGCGACCGGCACAGCCGGGCCACGTCGTCGACGGGGGCGACGTCGCCGTCCATGGAGAACACGCTGTCGGTGACGACGACGGTGGGCCTCTCGTCGGCCGCCAACAAC
>QHBU01000042.1 GCA_003244045.1 Candidatus Aeolococcus gillhamiae | reverse complement strand
GGTGCTGAGCCGCACCACCTCCATGACGGTGCGCAGCGGGCTCACCGGGGAGGGTGCGCTCCGCGGCGTGGGCGCTCAGTCATCGCCGTCGTCCTCGAGCAGCCGGCGGGCCTGATCCTCCTGGGCCAACGGCTCGATGAGGAGGTCGAGCTCACCGTCCATGACCTTGGGGAGCTGGAACACGTCGAGGTGGATGCGATGATCGGTGATCCGCGACTGCGGATAGTTGTACGTGCGGATCTTCTCGCTGCGGTCGCCGCTGCCCACGGCGGACCTGCGGGTCGCCCGCAGCTCGGCATCGCGCTCGGCCTGGGCGATGTCGTAGAGCCGGGCCCGGAGCACGCGCAGCGCCTTGGCGCGATTCTTGATCTGGGACTTCTCGTCCTGGCAGGTCACGACCAGGCCGGTGGGCAGGTGGGTGATGCGCACCGCCGAATCGGTGGTGTTGACGCTCTGCCCGCCCGGTCCGGTGCTGCGGTAGACGTCGATCTTCAGCTCGTTCTCGGCGATGGTCACCTCGACCTCGTCGGCCTCGGGAAGCACGACCACGGACGCCGCCGACGTGTGGATGCGGCCCTGCGACTCCGTCTCCGGGACGCGTTGGACGCGGTGCACGCCGGACTCGAACTTCAGCTTCGAGTAGGCGCCGCGACCGTGCACCTCGAAGATCACCTCCTTGAAGCCGTGCGTCCCGGACTCGCTCGCCTCCAGCACCTCGACGTTCCAGCGCTGCCGCTCTGCGTAGCGGCTGTACATCCGGAAGAGGTCGGCGGCGAAGATAGCCGCCTCGTCGCCGCCGGTGCCGGCGCGGATCTCCACGACGACGTCGCGTTCGTCGTTGGGGTCGGTGGGGACGAGCAGGCTGCGCAGCCGCTGATGTGCCTCCTCCTCGAGACGCTGCTGGGTCGCCTCCTCCTCCGCTGCCATGGCGACGATCTCGGGGTCGCTCTCGTTGTGCTGCAACTCCTCGGCCTCGGTCGCGGCCTGGTGGGCGCTGCGCCAGGCGCGCCCGGTCTCGACCACCTCGCGCAGCCGTGCCTGCTCCTGGGAGAGGTGCTGCACGCGGTCGACGTCACCGTAGACGTCGGGCTGGGCGAGCAGGGTCCCGATCTCGTCGAAGCGTTCTTCGAGCGCGCGCAAGCGATCGTCGATGGCTGCCATGGCCGGGAAGGTTAGGTGGCTGTGGCGTCGTGCAGTTCGCTGACGGAGTCCTCGCCGGCGCGCGCCGCCGCCAGGGCGGTGATGGCCACCTCAATCTGACGGTCGTCGGGCTCACGCGTGGACAGCCGCTGGGTGGCGAGCACGGGGACCAGCGCGACGCGGCCGAAGGTGGTGTGACGGATCCGGGCCAGGCCGCGAATGGACTCGTAGGAGATGCCGGCCACCACTGGGACCAGGGCGATCTGCAGGGCGATGCGCACCGGGATCGGCAGCACGCCGAGCGGCGCGAACACGATGACGCTCACCAGCGCCACCACCACAAGGAAGCCGGTGCCGCAGCGCGGATGGAGGCGGCTGGATGGACGCACGTGGGCGACGTCAACGACCGCGCCGGACTCGAGGCAGTTGATCGCCTTGTGCTCCGCGCCGTGGTACTCGAAGAGGCGGCGAACGCTGCGCAGCCGCCCGATGAGAGCGAGGTAGCCAAGGAGGATGAGGGCGCGGAACGCGCCCTCGATGAGCACTCCGACCACGCTTCTCTGCGAGCCGCGATGCAGGACGCCGGCCAGGAGCAAGGGGAGACCGATGAACAGTCCCAGCGCGAAGACCATCGACACAGCCACCGTGCCGCGCAGCGTGTTGGCGCTGAGCTGGGCCTCCTCACCGAGCTGCACGTTCGCCGACCACTGCAACGCGCGCATGCCCAGCGCGAGCATCTCGTAGAGGCCCGCAACCCCGCGCAGGAACGGCTTCGCCCACACCGGGTTGGTGTTGACCCGAGAGTTGAGCATCTCCGAGGTGACGGTGATGCTGCCGTCGGGGCGGCGGGCGGCGACTGCATAGTGGTGGCGACCGCGCATGAGCACGCCCTCGATCACCGCCTGGCCACCGTAGAAGAACATCTGCGGCGGCGCGGTGGCCGCGCTGAGAGCGGCGGTGAGCACGATGTCGCGGATCCGGGGACGGCGCATCACGGTCACTGTACGCGCGCGCTGACTCGGCGACGACACGGACGTGACTCGACCGGGCCGCCGGTCAGCCGGCGTCGGCGGTCTGCTTGCCGGTCTTGGCGGCGGCGCGGCGGCGGAAGCGCTCCACCTGGCCGCCGGTGTCGATGATGCGCTGCGTGCCGGTGAAGAAGGGATGGCAGACGGAGCACACCTCGGTCTTCAGCTCAGGCAGCGTCGAGCCGGTCGTGAAGGTGTTGCCACACAGGCAGGTGACGACGGCGTCGAGGTGATACTGCGGATGGATCTCGGTCTTCATGGGCACTCGGAAACAGCGGGGTGGGAACGGAGTCCAGCATACCATGGGGCCTGAATTCGAACCCCGAGGGTCAGACGAGCGCACCGACCGGGCGGGTGAAGTTGCCGTGCTCGACCCCGGGGAGGAGCTCGCGCATGCGCTGGTGGGCGGCACGGATGCCGGCGCCGGGTGGCAGCGCGGGCAGGACGTCGAGCAGCCAGTCGTGGTCGACGTTGAGCGACCGCCACTGCACCTGGTCGACCCCCATCGACTCGCACGCGCGCGCCGTCGCGTCGACCTCTTGGTCCACGTCGGTCACCCCGGGGAAGGTGAGCATGTTGAGACACACCTGGCCGCCGCGCTCGTGCATCAGCCGCCCGCAGGCGATGACGTCGTCAAGGTCGTAGCCGATGGGCCGGTAGTACGGGCGGAACACGGCGTCGTTGAACGAGATCGCGCTGATCCGCACGCTGTTGAGCCCGGCGTCGATGAGCCGCTCGAGCACGTGCGGCTTGCTGCCGTTGGTGTTGACGTGGATGGTCGCGCTCGGGTGCATCTCCCGGATGCGCCGGGTGGCCTCCACGAGCGCGTCGTCGCGGGTGAGCGCCTCGCCCTCGCAGCCCTGGCCGAAGGAGACGATCGCGGCGTCGTCGCCACGAAGGTGCCAGTCGGCGAGAGCCGTCAGCTCGTCGGCAGTGGGAGCGAAGCGCATCCGGTCCTGTGGTGCGGGCACCTCTCCGTCGCTCTGCAGCGAGATGCAGCCGAGGCAGTCGGCGTTGCACGCCGGCGAGGCCGGCAAGGCGCCCTCGTAGCGGCGGTGGAAGGTGTTCTGCGCGGTGTAGCAGCGATTTTCCAGGGCGCAGCGGGCGAGGTGGTCGACGAGGCGGTTGCCGGGGAGCGCCGCCCGGGCTGCCTGCACGGCGGCGGGCAGATCGACGCGCCCGTACCTCGCCGGCTGCCACCACGCGAAGCTGTCGGTGCGCATCGCCGCGCAGAGCAGCTCACCGTCGTGCTCCACGACCGCGGTGTAGCCGTAGAGCGGCAGGCGGCGTGCAGCCGGCTCACGGAGCGTCGCCGGCAACAGCGTGCGCAGGTGTCCCACCGGCAGAACGGCGGCAACAGCCAGCCACTCCCCGGCCACCCCCACCGCCGCGCCGTCGCTGTCGATGGCGACGGGGCGGCGACCGGGCAGGTGGGTGAGCGTCGCCTCCTCAGGCAGCGGGAGCAGGTCGTCGATCTCCAGCGCCACCAACTCGCGGCCATTGCGTGCGGCCGCGCGGTAGCCGTCGAGGATCTCGATGGAGCCGTCGGGCCGCCCGGCGATGACACGCATCCCAGGGATTATGCGTGCGCCTCATTTCCGGTCCGACCGGACCCCGTCGTCAGGCGGCGCGCAGCTCCGCGGGGATGGCCGTGACCGTGCGCACCTCGCCGTCCCGGACCACCCGGAGCAGGGCGAAGCGATCCACCACCTCGGCCATCATCAGACGCTGCACGTCACCGGCGGTCTGCACGGCGTGGCCGTCGAGCTCGATGATGACGTCGCCGGGTCGCAGCCCCGCGCCGTCGGCGGCACTGCCGGGCACCACCTCCACCACGCGCAGGCCCCGCGCCCGGCCCAGCTGGGCGGCCAGGCGCGGAGACAGCGGCTGCGCCCGCCCGGCCACCCCCAGGAACGCGCGACGCACCCGGCCCTGCTGCATCAGCGCGGCGATGATCGCCAGCGTGGTGGCGTTGACCGGCACTGCGAGGCCGAGGCCGTAGCCGGCGAGCGCGGTGTTGATGCCGACGACGCGGCCACGGCTGTCGGCGAGGGCTCCACCGGAGTTGCCCGGGTTGAGCGCCGCGTCGGTCTGGATGACGTTCTCGACAAGGCGCAGATGTCCCTCCGACCGGGTCGGCAGCGATCGCCCCAGGGCGCTGACCACGCCGGCGGTCACCGAGCCGGCCAGGCCGTGGGGGTTGCCGATGGCCACGACCAGCTCGCCGACTTGCAGGCGGTCGGCGTCGCCGACGCTGGCCGCCGTCAGGTCGCCACCGGCGGCGCGCACCACCGCAATGTCGGACAGGGCGTCCTCGCCGACGACGTCGAAGGGGAGCTGGCGACCGTCGGCGGTGTGCGCCGCGCCACCCACCCCGCCGTGGACGACATGCGCCGACGTCACCAGGTATCCGTCGGGCGTGAGCACCCACGCGGAGCCACTCCCCGCCCGACCACGACCGCTCCGGGTGCGCCGCTCGACGAGCAGGCTGACCACAGACGGAGCCAGCGCGGCGGCGACGCCGCTGACCACCCGCGAATAGGCGTCCATCGGCGACTCATGGGTCGGCCCGGTGGGGATCTCCGAGCTCATCTCAGGCGGGGGTCGGCCCCTCGCTGCGCACCTTCTCGACCGCGGTCAGAGCCTCGCGTAGGCTCTTGATCCAGTCGTCCTGGTGGCGGCTCACCAGTCGCACGCACCACGCCAGCGCCTCGCTGCGGCTGCGCGCCACGCCGGCGTCGATGAGGGTGTCGAGGACCGCCCGGTCGCCGAGGCGGAGGCGGGTCATGACAGGGACACCCAGGGTGGTGAAGTGCTCCTCGACCTCCCCGCAGCGTGCTCCCCACGACACCTTGCGACCGAAGAGTCGTTCGGCCTCGGAGGCCACCGCGATGCGGCGCTCACGCGTCTCTTCGCGGAACCGCGAGATGCGAGCGGAGCGGGCCGCGCCGCGCGCCGCGTCATTGGCGTCGGCCGCCAGTTCGGGCTCTGGGATGGTTCCCACGATGAGGATCTCGTCGCGGTCACCGGTGATGGTCGCGGCTCCGGAGTAGAGGTCGTCGGGGATGCGTCCCGCGAACCAGCCGGACAGTTCGTCGTCGCTGAAGGAGGCCTGCGCCTCTCGCTGTGCTTTCATAATTACATGATTACACAGAATGCCTGTCTCAAGCAAATCCCGTGCAACCCGTCAGCGCAGGCGACTTCACGTCGCCGGAGCTGACACCGCTCAGTTGGGGGGTGCCCGAGGGGGAATGCAGTTCCCCCTTCGTTACTTACCTCACGCGGCGGGCTCCCTCTGGGGGCAGCGCCACGTGGTGCTTGGTGCGGATCTCGCGAACCGTTCCGCTCTGAGCGCGCATCACCAGGCTGTGGGTCTCTGCCCACCAGTTGTGGTACTGGACTCCGCGCAGCATCCCTCCTCCGCTGATGCCGGTGACCGCGATGCTTACCTGGCGCCCGGGGACGAGCTGCTCCATGGTGATCGTCTGCTCGGGGTCGAGCCCGGCGGCACGCACCGCCACCGCCTCGTCCTCGTGGCGCACCCAGGGCCGGCAATGGAGCTCGCCGCCCAGGCAGCGCATCGCGCAGGCGGCGACGATGGCTTCCTGGGTCCCGCCCGAACCGATCATCACGTCGATGCCGCTGCCCGGCCAGGCGGCCATCATGGCGGCGCCCACGTCGCCGTCGGAGATGAGCGCGACGCGGATCCCCAGCGAGCGAACGCGCTCGAGGAGCGTCTGGTGGCGAGGACGGTCGAGCATGATCACGGTGAGGTCCTGCACCTGCACGTCCATGGCGAAGGCAATGCGGCGGAGGTTGTTCTCCGGGGTGTCCGCGATGTCGACCGCCCCGCGGGCGGCCGGGCCTACGGCGATCTTGTGCATGTAGGCCACGGGAGGCGGTGAGAGGATGCCACCGGGCTCGGCGGCGGCGGCGATGCTCAGGGCCTGGCTGAGCCCGCGCGACACGAGGCTCAGACCGTCGACGGGGATGATGGCCAGGTCGACACGATCGCGGCCGACACCGATGCGCCGGCCGGGGGCGAGATTGCTGTTGCCACCCTCCGGGCCGATCACCACCCGGCCGTCGAAGGGCATGCCGACCAGGGCCTCCTCCATCACCAGCTGGCCGGCGTCGCGAGTGCCCGACTTGTCGCCGCGGCCGAGCCAGCGACCGACCGACAGCGCGGCCGCCTCCGTCGCGCGCAGCAACTCGAGGCCGCGGTGGCGGTCCCGGCCCACACGAGCGGGAGGAGCGGTCAGGTCAGGGACGACGGTCTCGGCCATCGCCGCTGATTAAAGCGTGGTGGTCCGCCCCTCGACGACGCCGCGCACCTGCAACCGGGCGCCCGACTCATTCCCGATGGCTTTCGCCTGCACACCGGCGGCGTGCATGAACTCGCGGAACAGCGGGTGGGGGCGGTTGGGCCGCGATCGGAACTCCGGATGGAACTGCGAGCCGACGAAGAAGGGATGGTCGCGGAGCTCGATGATCTCCACCAGCCTGCCGTTCGGGGAGGTGCCGCTAAAGACGACGCCCGCCTCAGCAAGACGCTCGCGATAGTGGTTGTTGAACTCGAAGCGGTGCCGATGGCGCTCGTAGATCAGCGCCTCACCGTAGGCGGTGGCCGCCCTGCTGCCCGCCAGCAGCTTGCATGGGTAGACGCCGAGGCGCATCGTGCCGCCCTTGTTCTCGATGTCGCGCTGCTCGGGGAGGAGGTCGATGACGGGCACTGAGGAGAAGGCGTTGAACTCCGTCGAGTTGGCATCAGGAGCGTCCAGAACCTCACGGCTGATGTCGACCACGGCGCACTGCATACCGAGGCAGAGCCCGAGGTAGGGCACCAGGTGCTGCCGCGCGTACCGCGAGGCGAGGATCTTGCCCTCGATGCCGCGGTGGCCGAAACCGCCGGGAACAACGATGCCGTCGACGCCCACCAGCTCGGCGGCGTCCTCGTCCAGCTGCTCGGAGTTGACCCACTGGATGGTGAGCTCGACCCCGCAGTGGACGGCGGCGTGGCGAAGCGACTCGGTGACGCTGATGTAGGCGTCCGGCATCTCCACGTACTTTCCGACCACGGCGATGCGCACCGCCGGTTTGGTCGCCGAGATCCGCGCCACCATGTCGCGCCAGCCGGTAAGCTCAGGCGGCTCTGACTCGATGCCGAGCATCTCGACGATGTAATCGCCGAGCCCCGTGTCCTCGAGCAGCAGGGGCACTTCGTAGATGGACCGGGCGTCGGGCACGTTGATGACGGCGCGGCGCTCGACGTCACCGAAGAGCGCGATCTTGTCCTTGAGGTTCTCGCCGATGGGCTGCTCGCTGCGCGCCACGATGACGTCGGGCTGGATGCCGATGCTGCGCAGCGTGTTGACGCTGTGCTGGGTCGGCTTGCTCTTGAACTCCTCGCTGGCGCCCACGTAGGGAACCAGGGTGAGGTGCACGTAGCAGACGTTGTTGCGGCCGACGTCGTTCTTGAGTTGGCGGATGGCCTCGAGGAAGGGCAGCGACTCGATGTCACCGACGGTGCCGCCCACCTCGACGATGACCACGTCCGGCTCGGGCAGTTCGTTCTCGGCCACGCGCAGGATGCGTTGCTTGATCTCGTTGGTGATGTGCGGGATCACCTGGACGGTACCGCCGAGGTAGTCGCCGCGGCGCTCCTTGGCGATCACGCTGGAGTAGATCTTGCCGGTGGTGACGTTGCTCGCCTTGCTCAGCGCCACGTCCACGAAGCGCTCGTAGTGGCCGAGGTCGAGATCCGTCTCGGCACCGTCGTCGGTCACGAAGACCTCGCCGTGCTGGTACGGCGACATGGTCCCGGGATCCACGTTGAGGTAGGGATCGAGCTTCTGCATGCCCACGTGCAAGCCGCGAGCTTTGAGGATCGTGCCGATCGATGCGGCGGTGATTCCCTTCCCCAGAGAGGAAACCACTCCCCCGGTGACAAACACGAACTTGGCCATGGGGAGCCTCCCTAGAGGTTTTCGACAGTCTACATGCGAAGGGGGAACTTGCGTTCGATGGCCAAGGGGAACTGCGCTCCCCCTCGGGCGCCCCCCGCTCAGCGGTCCGCAGCTCCGGCGACGTGAAGTTGCCTGCGCTGAGGGTCTACACGCGGGGCTCGAGAATCACCACGCGCGAGTCATCGGAGCCCGTCATTGCGCCGTTGAGGTTGAGCTTGGGTTGTGCCTGGTAGCTGTCCTCGGCGAGGCCCATCTCCTTGGCGAAGGTTTCGACGGGTTCGTAGTCGCCGCTACCCGCCGAGCTCGGTGAGCGATAACGCACCGGCACCACGATTGCCGGCGAGACGGCGTTGACAAGCTTGGCCGCCGCCACCGCGCCGAGAGCGTCGCCGCCTCCGACCGGTGTCACCAGGACGTCGATGTGGCCCAGCGCGTCGATCTCCTCTTCGGTGAGCTGGCGATCGAGGCGGCCCACGCTCAGCACCCGGACGTCATCGATCTCGACCCGCATGACGGTGCGACCGTCGCCGGCGTCGACACCTCGGACCGTCACACCGCGCACCTCGAACTCGCCGGGCCCGGCGATCTCCTGGCTTCCTCCGTCATGCGCGCGCAGCTTGTCTGTATCGGTGCGCCCCTCGGTGCGCACGACCAGGTCGAGGCCCGCCTTGCCCAGCCCGGGGAGCTGACCATCAGGCGGATCGACGATGACCTGGGTGTCGCGACCGCGCAGGCGCACGCAGGACATGCCGAGATAGGTGATCTCCATCTCGCGGCATGGTACGCGAAGGGGTAACTGCGTCCCCGCTCAGCTGGCACTCACGGTGAGGGTGACACTGCGCACGGCGCCGCCCGGGGCGGTGACCTCGAGGATCGCCTTATCGCCGATGGCCAGGCTGAAGTCGCTGGGTTGGAAGGCACCTGCGGTGACGACGCTGCTGCCGTTCGCGGCCGTCACCACGTCGCCGGGCTGCAGCAGGCCCGCGGCCGCGCCGGTGGGGCTGACCGACTGGATCAGCGCACCCTGCGGCACTGCAGTCGCGCCGGCCAGCGCCGGGTCCACCAGCACGCTGGTCACGCCGAAGGAGCCGGTGGCGGTCGTCGAGCCGCGCTGGACACCGCTGACCAGCGCCGCCGCATCCTTTCCCGATGCGGCGACCACGCCGGCAGCGGACGGCACCGTGGTCACCACGCCGATCACCGCACCGGTGCCGTCCACCAGCGGCGCACCGTCCGCCTGCGGGGCTGCGGTGGCGTCCAAGGCGAGCAGGTCCCCGAGGTCGACCACGCCGTCGCTTGCGTTGACGCCAATGGCGGCAACAACCCCGCTGCGGGTGGTGAGCGTGCCCAGCGCCGGTCGGAACACGGCCACAGCGAGGTCGCCGATGCGCGGGTCCTGGCCGGCGAAATGCAAGGGGGTCAGCCCTGACGCGCCGGCGGCGCGCAGCACCACGATGCCGTCGGCGAGGTCGCTCGCCGCCACGGTGGCGTCGTAGCCCTTGCCGTCGGCGGTGGCCACGCGCAGCCGGGTGGCGCCGCGCACGGCGTGCGCGGAGGTGACGACGAGGCCGTCGCTGGTGACCGCGAAGCCCTCGGTGAGACCGGTCGCCGATCCGCTCGCGAGGCTGCCGGCTGTGACGGGCTGGGTGCTGACGGTCACCAGCGACGGCAGCACCGCGGTGGCGATGTCACCCACCGACACCGCCCCACCCCCCGCCTTGGTCTGGGTGATCACCCGTTCGACCGGGCCGAAGCGGCTGTACACGCCCCAGGCGCCGAGCCCGCCCCCGATGACCCCGACGCACGCGCTCAGCACGACGGCCGCGAGCAGCCGGGTTCCCGAGGCGCGAGCGCTGCCTGCATTCACTCCGCGACGGCGGGCTGGCGATTCTTCAGATACCGGACGATGCCCGCGGCGTTGCTGTGCACGCCGTTGAGCACCTCGAACTTCTCGCGCACGTCGGCGGCGAGGTCGGGAGGCGCGCTGGCAAACGCCTCAGCGAGGGCGGCGGCGACGTCGTCGATGCCCGCCTCCTCGCTCTCGCGCATGGTGCGGTCGGCCACCTCCACCCACTGGTGGAGCATCTCCTCCGCCTCGGCGAGCGTTTCCAGCGGCTCGTCGACGGGACCGTAGTGGGTGAGCACGACCCGTTCCGGCCGCAGTTCCGCGAAGCGACGCAGGCTGGTGGTGGCCTGCTCGAGGTCGAACTCCGGCGGCGGCGTCGCCGGCCGAAGCACCCCGAAATCGGGCAGCTTGACGCCCACGGCGTCGCCGACCAGGAGGGTCCCGGTGGCCTCGTCGAGGACGGCGTGGTGGTGCTTGGCGTGCCCGGGGGAATCGACCATGGTGAGGTGGTGGCCGTCGCCGAGGTCGACGCGGTGCCCGTCGGCGGCCGCGATCAGGCGGTCCTGGGCGACCGGCAGCATGCGCCCGTAGAGCCCGTCGAGCAGCGGGCCGTAAACCCGCGCCGCGCTGTCGATCAGCCGGCTGGGGTCGAGGAGGTGGCGGGCGCCGCGTTCGTGGACCACCACGGTGGCGTTGGGGAACGCCGCCGCCATGTCCCCGACACCGCCGGCGTGGTCGAGGTGGATATGAGTGACGATGATCCAGCGCAGGTCGTCGGGACCGAGCCCGGCGTCGGTCAGCGCGTCCCGGACCGCTCCCACGCTGCTCTGCGAGCCGGTCTCGACCAGCGCCGGCTGCGAGCCGTCGAGGAGGAACCCCGCCGTCATGCGATCCATGCCGCCGAGAAGCGTGTCGATCTGGTGAATGCCCGGCGCGATCAACTCCACGCCCTTGAGCCTATACAACCCGCCCGCGGTCCGGGCAGCGCCGCGCGACTTCGCTCAGGGAGTCGCGCTCGGCGTCGGCCGCGGCGACGCCGAGGCTGACGGCGAATTCTTCAGGAGTGCGGTGAGCTGGGCGGTGTCCGATTTGATCGCGTCCTCCTCCTTGCCGAAGGTGGTGAAGTCGCCCTTCTGGAGCGCTGCCTGGGCGTTCTGCTCATGAGTGAGCAGGTCGTTGAGCAGGGCCAGCTGCTGTGCCGTGAAGGTGGTGGTGGACGGCGGCGTGGTCGTGGTGCCCGGCGGCGTCGTCGTCGTCGGCGTGGTTGGAGCGCTCCCTAGACCGGGGATGGCTTGGGTGGTGTTGAAGAGCGCCTGGAGCGCCTGGACGAAGGACGGCCCTTGGGCCACGCTGTTCTGGGTTCCAACGATGACTTCGTGCAGCTGCGGGAACGCCGTCCCGCCCGCGCTCCCCGACGCGAGCACGTACAGCGGCCGCAGGTAGAGGAAGGAGTCGTTGTTGAAAGGCAGCACGATGACGTTGCCGAGGATGACCGACGAGCCGTGCTGGCTGAGCAGGCTGATCTCCGGGCTGATGACCGGGTCGGTGTTGATGTTGTTGTCGAACTGCAGAGGACCGAGCACGTTGGAGGAGTTGTTGAGCGGCACCGCGACCAACTTCGGATGATTGGTCGACGTGTAGTCGGACTGGGCGGCGAGCCAGGCGGTCATGTTGTTGGCGCCTCCCCCGCTCGAGCTGGCCGGTGAGAAGGCCTGGAAGAGCACGAAGCTCGGCTGGTTGTCGTGGGGAAGGGTCATCTCCACGTAGTACGGCTGCGTGTCCTGCTGCTGGCCCGAGATCTGCTGCTGAGCGATGCGGTAGCGGTCACTGCCGTTGAAGAAGACCGATGCGTTGCTGACGTGCACATTGGCGTAGACCTGGGCCTGCGCAGTGAAGAGGTCCTCCGGGTAGCGCAGGTGACTGCGCAGAGAGGCGGACATGCTGTCGAGCGGCTGCAGCAGGCCGGGGTAGATGCCGTTCCAGGCGGCGGTGATGGGCTCGTTGGGATCGACCGCGTACAGCTTGACGGCGCAGGTGCGCGAGTCGACCACCGCCTTTACGGCGTTGCGCATGTACGACACGCTGTTCTGCACGGCGGATTCCGGGAAGCGATCGGTCTGCACGTACGCGTCGGCCACGTAGTCGAGGTGACCGGTGCTGGCGTCGGCAACGACGTAGGGGTCGCCGTCGACGTGCAGGAAGGGCGCGATGCTGGTGATGCGGTCGGTGATCTCACGGTGCACCAGGACACGGCTGGCGTCGGTGAGCGAGTTGTTGAGGAACAGGTCGAGGCTGCCGAACGAATCCACGGAGACAGCCAGCTTGTCGAGCACGTTGCTCACCGGGATGCCCTGCATCTCGGTGCCGGCGTGGAAGGTGGCGTCGCCGCCGCCGGACGGGTAGTCGAACTCGCTCTGCTGCGTTCCGGTGACCACCGGTTGCGTCGTCTTGAGCCCGCAGTAGATGCGCGGATCGCCCGTGGAGCCGTTGAAGGTGAGCCCGGGAGGGGCGTCGGGCGAGACCTGCTTGAGTGGCTGCTGGCCGACCAGCACCTGCGGCTTGCCCTCGGCGGCGACGGCGTTGACCGAAACGGCTGTGATCCCGTATCCGTGGGTGTAGTTCAGTGCGCTGTTGATGAACGACTTGTTGGGGATGTCGGTCTCGGCGATCTCCCGGGGACCGAGCATCACCTCCGTGTCGCCGGTGCCCACGGTGGGTGCCGACGGGTAGCGGTCCACCGTGATGGTCGGGTAGGTCTGGTAGCTGCGGCTGCGATCGATCTGCGCGAACGTGTCGGGCAGCTGGCTTGTGTCCTGGATGCGGACGTTGCGCAAGGTCCCCGGGTCGGCCGCGAGGTCGTTGAGCGTGGGCGCGGCGACAGTCCCGAAAGAGCGCACGTCAACGTTGGACGGTTGGAGCGCCCAGGCGTAGCGGCTGGTGGCCAGGTAGTCGTTGATCGACGGCGTCTGCGCGACCTGCGCGTTGGGGTTCACCGACGCGCTCTGATAGATGAGGCCGGGGACGCCCTGGATGACGCCGGCGAGGATGAGCCAGCCGACCAGCGTGCCCGCAAAGACCGCCCCCGTGGAACCGGTGCCCCGGTTGCGGCGCACCACCACCAGCGCGGCGGTGAGCACGGCGAGCGCCAGCGCCACCCACTGGAGCACGCCGAGCACGGGGCGTGTGACGTTGCGCTGGGTGGCGTCAAGGCCGACGAAGTTGTCGTGTTGCGAGGTGGCCAGGTGGTAGACGCCGAAATGTGCTCCGAGCGCAGCCAGCACGAAGACCCCGGCCAGGCAGATTCCGGCGTGGATGACGGCGACGCGGAAGCCGTCCTCGAAGGTTCGCCCCTCGGGTGGCTTGACGGGCAGGGTCACCTCCGTCGGCGCGTTGGCCACTGAGAACGCGAAGGCGGCCAGCCCGACAGCCCCGAGGAGACCGACCAGGGCGACCGCCCAGAGCAGCGCCTGGATCGCGTCCAGCACCGGCAGCGTGAAGACGAAGAACGAGTAGTCCTCGTGGAAGACCGCGTCCTGGGCCCCGAACGACTGGCCGTGCAGCCACAGCAGGACGTCCTGCCAGTGACTGGCGAGGAAGCCGCCGCCCGCGATCGCGGCGATCACGGCGACGGCGATGCCCGCCCAGAAGGCGATTCGGCCACCGTATCTGTCGAGGTTGCGCGCGGCGCGCACCCAGCCATAGATGCTGAGCCCCACACCACCGCCGGTGATGGCCGCGCCGATCACAAACAGCACGACCTGAGCGAGGAACGGCGTCCAGAAGACGTTGGTGTGGTTCAGGCTCGCGTAGTAGAGGTAGCTGGCGCGCAGACCGAGGAGCCAGCGCCCCAGCGCCACCACCGCGATGATGGCCACGACGAGGATGCCCACGATGCGCCGGCCGCGGCGGCGGGTCGGTGGTCCTCCGCCGGTCCGCACCACGCGTGGACCGCGGCGACGGCGGAGGATCTCCTCGGGATCGAAGCCGAATGCGCTCACGTGGCTGCGGAGTGTAGCCCGAGCCGGCCGCCGGACCGCTGTCCGGCTCCGAACACAGCGCCGCGCGCGTCCCGTTCAGCGACGCTGCAGCAGCAGCCTCACATCGAACGGGTCGCGACGCCGCCGGACGCGGCGGGTGACCTCGGGACGCACCTGGATCATGTACGGCTCCTGCTGGCGGAGCACCTCCTCGATGGCGTCCGCGATCACCATCCCCTCACGAATCGTGGGCACACGCTCGGAGAGCGCCTCGGCCATCCCGGCGGTGACCAGGGTGAGGTCGAGCTCATGTGCCTGCTCGAGGATGGTCAGGCAGTCGTCGAGGCGGCGCAGCCGAACACGCCGCTCCTCTCCACCGTTGTCGAGTTGCACCATTTTGTTGCACGGTACCGCATGGGGCGGCGATGGGGGAACTGAGACGGCGAAGGGGGAACTGCGTTCCCCCCTCGGACACCCCCCAGCCAGCGGTCTCAGCTCCGGCGAAATGAATTCGCCTGCGCTGAGGGGCAAATCGTGCGACTGGAAGTGCGCCCCAGCTAGACGGCTGCTGTTGTTGGTTTGCGCCGCCCTTTGCCCGACGACAGCCCATTGGCGGTGACTGCGCTCACCGCCGGAACCCGCTTGCGTAGCAGCGGGCGCAGGTATTCCCCGGTGGCGCTCGCCGGAGCCACGGCGATCTCCTCCGGTGTGCCGACCGCGATCACCTCGCCTCCCGACTCGCCGCCCGCGGGGCCAAGATCGATCACATGGTCAGCAGTCTTGATGACGTCGAGATTGTGCTCGATGACGATCACCGTGTTGCCGGCGTCCACCAGCCGGTGCAGCACCGTCAACAGCTTCTCGACGTCGGCAAAGTGCAGCCCGGTGGTGGGCTCGTCGAGGATGTACACCGTGCTGCCGGTGCCGCGACGGCTCAGCTCGGTGCTCAGCTTGACCCGCTGCGCCTCGCCGCCGCTGAGCTGCGTGGCCGGCTGCCCGAGCCGGATGTAGCCAAGGCCGACGTCCTGCAGGGTGCGCAGCTTGCGCACGATCCGAGGCTGGTTCTCGAACAGCGTCGCGGCTTCGTCGACGGTCATGGCGAGCACGTCGGCGATGCTCTTCTCGCGGAACAGGACCTGGAGGGCCTCCCGGTTGTACCGCCTCCCCTTGCACACCTCGCAGGGCACGTAGATGTCGGGCAGAAAGTGCATCTCGATCTTGATCATCCCGTCGCCCGCGCACGCCTCACAGCGGCCGCCGACCACGTTGAACGAGAAGCGCCCCGGCTTGTACCCGCGCACACGCGCCTCGGGGAGCTTGGCGAAGAGGTCGCGGATGTCGGTGAACATGCCGACGTACGTCGCCGGGTTGCTGCGCGGGGTCCGGCCGATCGGCGACTGGTCAACGTCGATGACCTTGTCGATCAGTTTCAGCCCCTCGATGCTGTCGTGCCGGCCAGGGCGCTGCTTGGCCCGGTAGAGGAATTGCGCGAGGCGCCGGTAGAGGATGTCGTTGATCAGCGTGCTCTTGCCGCTGCCGCTGACCCCGGTGACGCAGATGAACGTGCCCAGCGGCAGCGCCACGTCGATCCCCTTGAGGTTGTTCTCGGTGGCGTTGCGCACCACCAGCTCCTTGCCGTTGCCCCGCCGGCGGATCAGCGGCACCGGGACCGACCTCTGCCCATTGAGGAACTGCGCGGTGATGCTCTCCGGGGTGGCGAGAACCTCGTCGATGGTGCCGGCCGCAACCACGTAGCCACCGTGCTCACCGGCCCCGGGTCCCACGTCGACGACGTAGTCCGCGGCGCGGATGGTGTCCTCGTCGTGCTCGACGACGATCAGCGTGTTGCCGATGTCGCGCAGACGCTCCAGGGTGCGGATGAGCTTGTGGTTGTCGCGCTGGTGCAGACCGATCGAGGGCTCGTCGAGGATGTAGAGCACCCCCATGAGCCGGCTGCCGATCTGGGTTGCCAGGCGGATGCGCTGCGCCTCGCCCCCGCTGAGCGTGGCCGCGCCGCGATCGAGCGTCAGGTAGTCGAGCCCGACGTCGTGGAGGAAGCCGAGCCGCTCGCGGATCTCCTTGAGCACCTGGCGGGCGATCAGCATCTCGCGCTCGCTCAAGTGCAGGCGCTCGATCCGTCCGAGAGCGGCGACGACGCTGTGGCGGCAGAGATCCATGATGTTCATGCCGTCCACCGTGACCGCGAGGTATTCGGGCTTGAGGCGTCCGCCATGACACGCGGGGCACGGCTTCTGCATCATCAGCCGCTCGATCTCCTGCTTGACCCAGTCCGACTCGGTCTCGCGATAGCGTCGCTCGAGGTTGTTGACGACCCCTTCGAACCCTGCGTCGTAGCTGCGCGAGTAGCCGCTATGGCTGACGTAGCGGATGCGCACCGTCTCGTCCTTGGGCAGCCCGTAGAGGATCAGCCGCTGCTCCTTGGTCGAGAGGTTCTTCCACGGCGTGCTCAGCGAGATCTTGAATTTCCGCGCGACCGTCTCCAGCACGTCCATCAACCACGACATCGATGGCCCGCGCGTCCACCCGGAGAGCGCGCCCTCGTTGATGCTCAGCGAGGGGTCGGGGACGACCGCCTCCGGGTCCACCTCCATGCGCATCCCCAATCCCGTGCACACCGGGCAGGCGCCGTGGGGACTGTTGAATGAGAAGTTGCGCGGCGCCGGCTCCTCCATGGAGATGCCGCAGTACACGCACGCATAGTCCTTCGAGAAGAGCATCTCTCCGACCGGAGCGCCCTCATCGACGGGGATGAGCAGGATCAGGCCGTCGCTCAGCTTGGCGGCCTGCTCGAGCGAGTCGTGCAAACGGCTGCGCAGCTCGGGGTTGACGACGACGCGGTCGACAACGATCTCGATGTCGTGCTTGAACTTCTTGTCCAGCGTGATCGGCTCGCTGAGGTCGCGCGGCTCGCCGTCCACGCGAGCGCGGACGAAGCCGCTGCGCTTGGCCTCGGCGAACACCTCGCGGTGCTCGCCCTTGCGGCCCTGCACCATCGGTGCTGTGACCATGAGGCGGGTGCCCTCGGGCAGTGCCAGCACCTGGTCGGTGATCTGCTCGATGGACTGCTTGCTGATCTCGCGACCGCAGTTGGGGCAGTGGGGATGGCCGATGCGCGCGTACAGGAGGCGGAGATAGTCGTAGATCTCGGTGACCGTGCCCACCGTCGACCTGGGGTTCTTGCTCGTCCCCTTCTGGTCGATCGAGATCGCCGGGCTGAGGCCGTCGATGTGGTCGACGTCCGGTTTCTCCATCTGACCGAGGAACTGGCGTGCGTAAGCGCTCAACGACTCGACGTAGCGGCGCTGCCCCTCTGCGTAGATGGTGTCGAACGCGAGGCTGGACTTGCCGCTGCCGGAGAGCCCGGTGATGACGATGAGCCGGTCTCGGGGAAGGCTCAGGTCGATGCCCTTGAGGTTGTGCTCGCGAGCTCCGCGGATGTCGATGGTGTCGTGGGGCATGGATCGTTAAGCGTACCCGCACATGCGTTCCCTTCGCCCTGGCAGATGGGGCGCCCATCCGGCTACGCGGCGGGGTGTGGAACCTCATTGCGGAGGGCACAATGGTGCCCAGGAGGTCGTCGATGTTCAGCTTTCTCAGCTCTCACAAGACCAAGCCCGTATCGGCAGCCGAGGCGCTGCCGGGACGGAGCGAGCCCACGCCGGTGACCGGGAGGCACCGCGTTAGCGGCCGAGCGATGACGCCCCCCTACCCGGACGGGTTCGAGACCGCCATCTTCGGGATGGGCTGCTTCTGGGGCGCGGAGCGGCTCTTCTGGGAGCTCGAGGGCGTCTGGGTCACCGCGGTGGGCTATGCCGGCGGTTACACCCCGAACCCCACCTATGAGGAGGTGTGCTCGGCGCGGACCGGCCACGCCGAGGTGGTGCTGGTCGTGTACGACCCCGCCACGGTGAGCTACGAGAAGCTGCTCAGCGTCTTCTGGGAGGAGCACGACCCCACCCAGGGCATGCGCCAGGGCAACGACGTGGGGACCCAGTACCGCAGCCTGATCGGCACCTGCGGGCCTGCCCAGGCGGAGGCCGTGCACCGCTCGCGCGCGACGTACCAGGAGCGGCTGCGCGCCGCCCACAAGGGGGAGATCAGCACCGAGGTCGTCGAGTCGCCGACGTTCTACTTCGCCGAGCCCTACCACCAGCAGTACCTCGACGCCAATCCCAACGGCTACTGCGGCCTGCAGGGAACCGGGGTCAGCTGCCCCATCGGGACCGGCGTCAGGACATAGCCACCGTGACCGAGGGGGAGCTTGCTCCCCCTCGCCCTAGCGCTTGGCCGCCCGGGCCAGGCCGAACAGCCGCGCCGCGATGGGACGCACCGTCAGCTCCCACGTGCCGGCGTAGGTCTGGCGGTCCCCGCCGAATCCCTTCTTGAAGTCGGTGATCCCGTTCCAGGGATGATCCGGCGGCGCGTCGGGCGGCGCCGCTCCCCAGAAGTCGAAGAGCCGGCGGCCCTCGCGCCGGGCGTCGACGATCGCCTGCCACACCACCGGCGGGGCGGGCATCAGCTTTCGCGACTCGGTGTCGGTTGCCCCGAACGCGTAATACCGCGTCGGTCCGAAATCGAAGACCAGCGCCGCCGCAGCATCGCGCTTCCCGGCTGTGGCGAAGTACAGCGACGCATCACCACTGACGAGCAACTCGTGTGCGATGGCGTCGAAGTAGGGGTCCTCGTACGAGAAGAAGTCGTTGCGTCGTTCGACCTGGCGGAGCAGGCGGACAAAGTCGGTCATGCGCGCCGGGTCGTTGGAGCGCACCACGTGCAGCCCCCGTTTGTCCGCGGCGTTGATCCGCGACCTGTGCCCGCTGTTCAACCCCTTGCGCAGCGTCTCCTCGTCGGCATCGATGTGCAGCACAAGGGTGTGCTCGTACTGTCGTGACTTCACCCGTCGTGCGCCCGTCGCAGCGACGTCAATGGCATCGACGGTGCCCGGCTCGAAGCGCACCAGCACGCATCCCAGCCGGCGCGCCCGTTCCCGCGCGGAATCAAGCGCGGCGGGAAGCGCGGCCGCGGAGCGCAGCGACGGCCCAAAGGGCAGGTACAGGTAGCGGAACGGACCAGCCTGGCGCACGACGCCGAGCCAGCACCAGTCGCGGCTGGCGCCGACGACCACGCGGTTGCCGAGCCGCTCCTGCACGCGCGCCCACCGGCTGCTCTGCAGGAAGTGTCCGCCCAACGCGATCACACCCTCGTCCCACCCCTCGGGGATCCACGCGGTGGTCAGGCTTTACTCCGCCGGTGGCGTTCCGGCTGCGGCCGCCTCGGCCTTCTCCGGCTTCTCCTTGCGGTCGCGCTTTTCCTTGCTCTTGGGCACGAGGTTCATCTTCACCTCACCCTCAGTGAGGTCGACGATCACCGTGTCACCGGGGCCATGCTTGAGGCGCAGCAGCTCCTCTGACAGTGGGTCCTCGATGACGCGCTGGATGACCCGACGCAGCGGGCGCGCACCGTAGACCTTGTCGAAACCCTCTTCGACGATCTTGTCCTTGGCGGGGTCGGTAACGTTGAAGTTGAGCTCCTGGGCGGCGAGGTGCACCGCCACCTTGGCGAGCATGAGGTCGACGATGTTGCGCATCTGCGCCTGGTCGAGGCGGTGGAAAACCACCACAGCGTCGACGCGGTTGAGGAACTCCGGACGGAACGCCCGCTTCAGCTCCTCCATGATCTGGTCGCGCATCTTGCCATGCTCGGACGACGAGGTCCGCTCGTCGGGTACCGACGGCTGGAAGCCCATCGACATGTTGGCCTTGAGGTTGGAGATGCCGATGTTGCTGGTCATGATCACGATGCAGTTCGAGAAGTTGACCGCCTTGCCCTTGGCATCGGAGAGACGCCCGTCCTCGAGGATCTGCAACAGCATGTTGAAGACCTCGGGATGCGCCTTCTCGATCTCGTCGAACAGAACGACGCTGTAGGGACGGCGGCGCACCGCCTCGGTGAGCTGCCCACCGTCGTCGTAGCCGACGTAGCCGGGAGGCGAACCGACCAGCCGAGCCGTGGAGTGCCGCTCCATGAACTCGCTCATGTCCAGGCGGATGATCGCGTCCTCGTTGTCGAACAGAAATGCCGCGAGTGAACGCGCCAGCTCGGTCTTGCCGACACCGGTGGGGCCGAGGAACATGAAGGAGCCGATCGGTCTCTTGGCGTCCTTGAGGCCCGCGCGCGCGCGCCGCACCGCCTGGGAGATCACCTTGACGGCGTCGTCCTGGCCGATGAGGCGCTTGTGGATCTCCTCCTCCATGCGCAGCAGGCGCGAGGTCTCCTCCTCCACCAGCCGTGACACGGGGACCCCGGTCCAGGAGCTGATGATCTCGGCGATGTGCTCCTCGTTGACCTCGGGCACGGTTGCGCCGAGCTCGTCGCGCCACTGCATCTCGAGCGAGACGTACTTCTCCTTGAGCTTCTTCTCCTTGTCGCGGAAGCTCGCGGCGGTCTCGTAGTCCTGGCCGGCGATCGCCTCCTCCTTCTGCGCCTGGAGCTCGCGAATCTCCTTCTGCATCTCACGGAGGTTGTCGGGGGTGGTGGTCAGCTTCATGCGCACCCGCGCGCTCGCCTCGTCGATGAGGTCGATCGCCTTGTCCGGCAACGACCGATCGGTGACGTAGCGCACGCTCAGCTCCGCGGCGGCCTTGAGCGCCTCGTCGGTGATCTCCACGCGGTGGTGCTTGTCGTACAGAGGGCGGATGCCGTGCAGGATCTCGATGGTCTCCTGCAGGCTCGGCTCGTCGACGAACACCGGCTGGAAGCGTCGCTCGAGGGCGGCGTCCTTCTC
>QHBU01000041.1:13555-18476 GCA_003244045.1 Candidatus Aeolococcus gillhamiae | reverse complement strand
CGTGCTGCTCGCGCACCGCGGCGAGGCGGTAGTACACGCTCATCAGCTCCTGGAGGGATTCCAGGTCCATGAGGTCGCGGCCGGTGAGCTCGCGCAGCCGCAGGGCCAGCATCCCGGTGGCGGCCATCGCCGTGGCGGGAAGGNNNNGCGCTGATGAAGGCGGGCTACGCGGGCGACCGTGACCATGTCCCGCAGTTGCCGGACGACTGGGAGAGCGACGAGAGCGACGGCAGCGATGGGCGGCTCGGCCGGGTGAACCAGCGCGGTGGCGAGGGAGCGACAGCGGGGACACGACGTCGCGGCGCGGTCGCCACCGGCTTGAGGTCGGCGCTGCGGTGGGGGCGGTGGCCGTTGGACGACGTGCGCTTGCCGCTGGGACGCGCTGACGCCGCGCGGGTCATGCGCTCGCGTCCGCGTCCGGTGCGCTACGCGCGCGACGCGGCCGGGCGCTGCTCTTGCGCGGGGTCGTGCTTGGCTTGCGCCGGGTAGGCGCCTGGCGCGGGGCGGTGGCCTTGCGCGAGGCGCTTGCGGGCTTCGAGGTGCGCCGCGCGGTGCGCTTCGCTGCTGAAGCGGTCGCCACCGTGGTGGTGCGGCGACGGCGGCTGCGGCGGCCGTTGGCGTTGGTCGACGCGGGCTCGTCGCGCTGGCCGCGGCTGCGCAGGAACTCCTCCAGCTCGGCCTCGTAGCGGTATGGTGCCTCGGCGTCGAGCACGCCGCGGGCGCGGCGCTGGCGGCCGTGGGCAGCGACCGCCTCCATGGTGGTGCGCTGTGGATGGAATCCGAGCTCGACGTGCAGGCGGGTGGTGTCGACCACCCGACCGTGCTGGAGCAGGCGCACGAACTCGGGCGGGAAGTCGACGAGCCCGAAGCGTTCGAGGAAGCGCAGCGCCATGGTTCCGCCCACAAAGGGGATCACCGGCGCGTTGATCTTGCCCATCAGCGCGATGGCCTGGCTGAGCACCACCACCCCGGCACCGGCGACGTTGTACGTGCCCCGGCACTTGTTGAGCGTGGCGTGGGTAAGTGCCGCGATGGCGTCGTCCTCGTCGAGGAACTGTAGGCGCGGGTCGAAGCCGAACACCGTCGGCACGACCGCGCGGTCGAAGAGGCGGGCGAAGGGCGAGTCGAGCACGTCGCCGAGCACGTTGCCGAAGCGGAGCAGCGTCACCGCCACGTCGGGGTGGCGCATCTCATAGTCGCGCACGTACGACTCGACCTCGTCGAGGTCGCCGGTGAAGCCGTCGCGCGCGGGCCCGCGCCGGCGCATGTCCTCGGTCCAGAAGGAGGGGTCGTCGGGCTCGCTGCCGTACACCGCCGTGCTCGACTTGACGATCAGCTGGCGCACCGGGCTGTCGGCGCCGCTGCAGGCCGCGATCAGGTTCATGGTGCCGATGACGTTGGTCTCGTGCACGGTGCGGCCACCCGCCTGCTGCGGGTCGACAATGAGGCCGGCGTGCACCACCGTGTCGATGCCAAGCCCGCGGATCAGCTTGCCGACGAGGCTGTGGCGGATGTCGGCGCGCACGAAGTCGGTGCGGGCCAGTTGACGGATCGGCCCCTCGGTGTCGACGGCGACGATCTGTTCGACGCCCGGGTCCGCCTCCAGCCGGCGGGCCAGCTCGGCGCCCCAGAAGCGCGAGACACCGGTGACGAGGATGCGCCTGCCCTGGGCCACGGTGGAAACCTCCCTTAACAGCGCGTCGATGGTACCGAACAGGTCCCAGGAACGAAGGGAGCGCTCCGCTACGGGTAGATCCCGCGAACCTCCGTGGCTTCGGCCACGTTGGCGACCGCGATGTGGTACGCCGCCTCGCGGAGGGAGACGTTCTGGGACTGCGACCTGGCGCGCACCGCGTCGTAGGCGCGGCCCATCACCTCGCGCAGCCTGGCGTTCACCTCACCGGGGGCCCAGAAGAAGGTCTGCAGGTCCTGCGCCCACTCGAAGTAGGAGACGACCACGCCGCCGGCGTTGGCGAGGATGTCAGGGACGATCAGCACTCCGCGGTCGGCGAGCACCGCGTCGCCGTCGGGGTCGACAGCCGCGTTGGCGCCCTCGGCGATGACGCGGGCGCGCACCCCCGCGGCGTTGGCGCCGGTGATCTGCGCCTCGAGCGCGCAAGGCACCAGGAGGTCGACGCCGAGTGTGAGCAGCTCGTCATTGGTCAGCGTCTCAGCGCCGCCGTAGTCGGCGAGCGCGCCGCCCTCCTCTTTGAGGGCGGTCAGCGCGTGGATGTCGAGGCCGGCGCCGCTGTGCACGCCGCCGCGGCTGTCGGAGACCGCGACCACACGCAGCCCGGCGGCGGCGAGGAGGTGCGCGGTGTTCGAACCCACCTGGCCGAAACCTTGCACCGCCACGGTCGCCCCGGCGGAGTCGATGCCCGAGTCGTTGAGCGCCTGCACGGCTACCGTTGCGATGCCGCGTCCGGTGGCAGCGTGGCGACCCTCGGAGCCGCCGATGACGGTGGGCTTGCCGGTCACCGACGCAGGCACAGAGTAGCCGGCGTGCATCGAGAGCGTGTCCATGATCCACGCCATCTCCTGCGGACCGGTGCCGATGTCCGGGGCGGGGATGTCACGGTCGGGGCCGATCAGCAGCGAGATCTCGGTGGTGAAGCGGCGCGTCAGCCGCTCCAGCTCGGTGGGGCCGAGGAGCTTGGGATCGACGACGACACCGCCTTTGGCGCCGCCGAACGGAACCCCAACGACGGCGGCCTTCCAGGTCATGAACATGGCCAGGGCGCGGGCATCCGCGAGCGTCATCGCGGGGTGGTAACGCAGCCCTCCCTTGGCCGGTCCGCGGGCGATGTTGTGCTGAACGCGAAACCCCGTGTAGACGTGGAAGCTGCCGTCATCCATCTCCACCGGGAAGTGGACAACCAGCTCTCGCTTGATGTGCCGCAGCACCGCTGTGAGCGACGGATCGAGATCGAGCTGGCGCGCTGCCGTGTCGAAATGATGCTGGGCGATGGCGAGCGTCGCGCTGCCCTGCACGGTCGCGGTCATGGGCACACCTTATCTCTCGGAGGTGGCATTCGTGGGGGTTCCCGAGAGCGCTGCGAGTGACGCGGCACGCCGGGCGCGCAGACAAGGATGCGGGGCCGCGCGCAACGCTCGTGCGCGGCGCCGACAGCCCCCATTGCAGCACTCTGCGACGTTGCTCCGATGACGACAGCTGTGTCACAAATACGGTGACACGTTGACAAGAGTGTGTATAGGCACCATGCTTATGCATGACCCGGCGGGGGGTGTTTTGACCACCTCCTGTCACAAACAGCCGTCGTGGTGATCCAGAGCGAAGTGATCATCACCAAGGAGGCCCGTACACATGGCCAGGAGCAGACGCAGGAGAAGCGGCATTGACAAAGCTGTCAGCCGCACCGTCAAACGCGTGAGTCGTCGCGCCAACAGTGGTGGAGGCGACCTACTGAAAGCGGTGCAGGGGCTCGTCAAGGCCCTCCCCGTCAACGAGCTCGAGAAGAGACTCGCCGGACTCGAGAAGAGCGTGTCGCGCCTCGAAGGTGAGATTCGCAAGGCAGCACGGCGCGTCGTCGGCGGCACCGCCAAGCGTGCCACCACCGCCAAGCGCCGGACCACCCGCAAGGCCACGTCCGCGAAGCGGACCACCACGCGCCGCGCCGGCGCCACGAAGCGGACGGCCAAGCGCCGTACCGGAGCAGCCAAGCGCACCGCCACCCGCAAGGCGACATCCGCCAAGCGGACCGTCCGCCGCCGCGCCACGGGCGCCCGCAAGTCGGTCGCGAAGCGCGCCACCACGGCGAAGCGCACCGCCACCCGCAAGGCGACCTCGGCTCGTCGCAAGACCGCCGCGAAGCGCACCGGCGCCCGCAAGTCGACCGCCAAGCGCACCGGCGCCCGCAAGTCGACCGCCAAGCGCACCACCGCGCGCAAGTCGACCGCCAAGCGCATCGGCGCCCGCAAGTCGACCACCAAGCGCACCACCGCGCGCAAGTCGACCGCCAAGCGCACCGGCGCCCGCAAGTCGACCGCCAAGAGGGCAACCGCGCGCAAGTCGACCGCCAAGCGCCCCACCGCCAAGCGCGTGGGCGCACGTCGCGGTGCCATCGCCTCGGCGCCGGCAGCGGCAGCGTCGACGCCCGCCACTCCAGTCATCAGCTGACGTCGTCGTCAGAGAGGAAGGCCCCGCCGCAAGGCGGGGCCTTTTCTTTGTCTCCCGGGACTTCAGCCCGCCGCGGTCAGCCGGCCGGCGAAGAACCCGCTGAGGACGTCCGCAGCGCGACCCACCGCAGCGCGGTCGAGGTCGCGATGGGTGACGCAGCGCACCCTGTGGTCGCTGAGCGCGTGGATCAGCACCCCGTCGTGAGCGGCCGCGTCGACCACCTGCTGGGCGGGGACGTCGGTGTCGAGCATGACCATGTTGGTGGGCACCGCCACCTCGACGACGCTCACCCCCGGAGTGCCGCGCAGGGCGGCGGCGAGCACGGCGGCGTTGGCGTGGTCCTCGGCGAGGCGGTCGATGTTGTGGCTGAGCGCGTGCAGGCCGGCGGCGGCGAGGATGCCCGCCTGGCGCATACCGCCGCCGAGCCGCTTGCGCCACAGCCGCACCTCGGTGATGCAGGCGGCGTCGCCGCTCACCACCGAGCCGACCGGCGCACCGAGACCCTTGCTGAGGCACACGGAGACGGTGTCGCAGGCGCTCACCAGGCGGGTGGGATCGACGCCGAGCGCGACGGCGGCGTTGAACAGCCTGGCCCCGTCGCAGTGGACACGCAGGCCGGCGCCGTGGGCCACGCCCGCCGCCGCGGCCATCGCGTCGGCGGACACCGCCATCCCGGCGCGCGCTCCATGCGTATTCTCGAGCCAGAGCAGGCGCGCCACCGGGTGATGGATGTCCGGCACGCGCAGCACAGCGGTCACCTGGGCGGCCGCCGGAGCTCCACCG
>QHBU01000041.1:0-13533 GCA_003244045.1 Candidatus Aeolococcus gillhamiae | reverse complement strand
CCACCGGCCTCGTTGAGCACCACGTGCGACTGCGAGTCGACGATCACGTCGTTGCCGGGGCGGGTCTGCGCGCACAGCGACGCCAGGTTGCCCATGGTTCCGCTGGGGACGAACACTGCCGCCTCCTTGCCCAGCCGCGAGGCCACCTCCTCCTCGAGCCGGTGGACGGTGGGATCCTCGCCCCACACGTCGTCGCCCACCTCCGCGCGCGCCATCACCGCGCGCATCTCCCCGTCGGGGGTTGTGAAGGTGTCACTGCGCAGATCGACGGGGGCGGATGACGGTGACATTGCTGGGACCCTCCATGGCGTGCCGATCGCCGGCCATGCACACGCGGTTGCGACCGCCGTGCTTCGCATCGTAGAGGGCTGCGTCCGCGGTCGCCAGCAATTCGGTTGCGGTTGTGGTGTCCTCCGGGTACGCGGCGCCGCCCACGCTGACCGACACGGACACGTTGTTGCGACCGCCGTCGATGGGCACGAGCATCGCCTCAGCCGCGCCGCGGATCTTCTCGGCGACGCGGCGGGCGTCGACGGCGGCGGTGTTGGACATGACCACGATGAACTCCTCACCACCGTAGCGGGCGGCGAGGTCGGCCCGACGGATGCTGCCCACCAGCGTCTGCGCGAAGCCGCTGAGCACGGCGTCCCCGACGGGATGGCCGTACGTGTCGTTGACCCGCTTGAAGTGGTCGAGGTCGATGACCAGGATCGCCAGCGGCGTGTTGAGCCGCTCGGCGAGGGCGACCTGCTGGCCGAGGTAGTCGATGAGGAAGCGGTGGTTGTAGAGCCCGGTGAGGTCGTCCGTGCTCGCCTGACGCTGCATCATGGCGATGAATCGGTAGCGCTCCAGGGACAGCGCCACCTGCTCGGCAGAGCTCGCCACCAGGGAGGCGTCGCTGTTGGTGAACCCGTCCGCGGTGCGGGCGATGCCCAGGACGCCGAGGACGTTGCGGCCCATGCGCAGCGGTGCTGTGCAGAACTCGAGCAGGCCGCTCTGTGCCTCCGCGCTGCCTGCGCCGGCGCCGACGAGCACCGCGTCGGGACCGAGGTGGCGGTATGCGGCGCCGATGGGGCCCTCGGCGCCGAGGAGGGTGGCGACGTCGCCCTCGACGGAGGTGCCCTCGGTGACCGCGAAGCCGTCGGCCATCTCGGAGCCCTGCACCAGGATGAACGAGGCGTCCGCCCCCGCGGAGGCGCGCAGCTGCGCGCACACCTCACTGAGCGCGGTCTCCAGCGGCTGCGGTGAGTTGAGCTCGCTGGCGATCGCGGCGCGGGCGCGCGCACCGTTAATCGTGGCTCGCAGCTGGCGGCGCATCGCCTCGAAGCTCGCGGCGAGACGGCCGATCTCGTCGTTGGCGATGTGCGGCACCGGCACGTCGTACTCGTCGCGGGCCAGCGCGGCGACGGCGCGGTCGAGACGGCGCAGCGGTCGCTGCAGGTCGGTCTGCACCACCAGGACGATGAAGAACATCGCGACCACGATCAGGCCGAGGAGGATCGCGGTCGGCTGCCAGAAGGTGGTCACCGCCGAGACCGGCGTGGTGACCAGGATGGAGTAGCCCGCGCCGAGCGGCTGTGCGTCGGCGCCAGCCTCGCGCCCTCCCACAGCGACCACCTGGGCGCCGGCGTCCGGCCCGAGAACAGCGACGACACCGCTGTCGAGGTTGCCTCCCAGGGTCACCTGCTGGTCCACCACGCTGCTGCCCGCCGAGACCACGCGGTTGGCGCGCACCACGGCGATCCCCGCGGGGTCGGCCGAGGTGGTGATGGTGCCGTCGAGCGCGCGGAGGAAGGCGGCGTCGATGGGACGGGCGATGAAGACGTTCTCGGTCGTGCCGGTGACGCCCGCCGACGCGATCAGCCACGGCGTGCCGTCAGGCCCAGCGACGACGAGCGGCGCGGACCCCAACGAGCCGACCAGTGCCCGGACGACGGCGTCGCTTGCCGGCCGCGGTGTTCCGGCGCTGACGGCGATGTCGGCGAGTGGTCCGCTCGCGCCGACGATGTCGGACGGGGTGTTGACCTGCGAGTAACGGCGCAGGGTGCTCCGCAGCGTCGCCGTGTCACGGGCGGTGAGCGGCGCCGCCAGCTCCTGTGACATGCCCGAGGCAAATGACGCCAGCGAGCGCTGCTGCCCGCCGATGAGGTTGACGACGATGCCCGCCTTGTCGGTCGCTCGCTGGGCGGCCTGGTTGCGGTTCTCGTTGTTGGCCAGCGTCAGCGGGATGATCGCCATCAGGATCCCGGCCACGGCGATGATCGCCGCGAACTTGACCGAGAAGTTGAGGCGCGTCCACAGCCGCCGAAAGCGCAGCCGGCGCATTACAGCCTGTGCCGCGCGGTCAGCCCTGTGGCGATCAGCAGTGTGGCGACGAATGCGGCGAGAAGTCCAAGCGGGACAACCGACGACCCGGCGCCGCTGGATGACGCCGGCGCCGGCAGGACGGCGACCGGCGCGAGGATGCGGGGGCTCTGCACCTGGATGCCCTCCACCGCGCCGGGCGGAGAGGTCGCCGGGGGAGCCGGTCGCGGCGCCGGGGGAGCGATCGGCAGCAGCAGCGGTGACGGCGTCGCCGCAGCCGGCGGACGTGTGGCGACGTGGCGGGAGGGGGCCGGCGACACCACGACGGGGAGGGGAGCCAGCGTCGGGGTGGGCAACAGCGGTGGCTTCGCCGCGAAGGCCGGCGTCGGCCTCGGGCCCTCGTTGGCGGCGGCCGCGGTCGTCGCCGCCAACAGGAGCGCGCAGGCGAAAACAAGCATCAGCGTCGCGCCGACCGCTCCGGTTCGAAGGCCAGGGGTTCGGCGTCGCGAGAGATGCTTCGCCGCGGGGGCCGGGACGGCTGTGAAGATGCGCATGGCCTTGCTCAGGCTCATCGTACGTCCCGCCGGCAGCGACCCTCTGTGACCGATCGGTGACGATAGAAGCGCGGTAACGCTCGGCGCTGCCGTACCCTGCGGGCATGCCTGCGGTGGTGATCAGCTTCGTCGACGGCGAGGTGCTCCACGCCGAGATCCCCGAGCTCACCTTCGAGATGCCTGTGATCGAGGCCGAGGTGCGGGGCGTCGAGCCCAACAACCAGCGCGCCATCCTGCCGCTGACCGCGATTACCCAGATCATCGTGGGCGCGCCCGAGCCGCCCCCAGCGGAGGACGTGGTGGCGGGATGGGACCGGGCGGCCTTCCACTTCATCGACGGCCAGGTGCTGCGGGCGTCGATCGCGCCCGACGCGCTGCTCGGTCGCCACGGCGGGATCTGGAAGGTCTTCCCCCCGGGCGGTGTTGAGCTGACCACCCTGGCCATCCCCTACTGCGCGCTCAAGGGGGTGTTCCACGTGCGCCAGTGGGACAGCCGCCCTCTGGCCGAACGGGGTGACGGCACTCGCATCGACACGGTCACGCGCGTGCTCGCCGAACGCGAACGCCACCTCGAGGAGTTGTCCACACCGGAGCAGCGGCGTCCGTTGATGAGCCGGATGGGCCGGCGCCGGGCCCCCTGAGCCGGCCGGCGCTGCCGGCGGGGCGGCCGATGGTACCGTTGTCGGCCGTGTCGCCCAGTTCCGCGGTGGCGGAGCCGGCGGTCGACGCCGGCGCGATGACGCCGCCGTCCCGCCTTCTCAACCGCCGCACCATCATCTCGCTCGTCGCCGCCGCGATCATCGTGGCTGTGGCGGTGTGGCGGGCACCGATCAACTGGTCGGACGCGTGGTCACGGATCCGCCATGCGACGCTCGGTCTCTACGTGGCCGCGCTGCTCGTGTACTACGCGTCCTTCCTTGTGCGCACCTGGCGCTGGAAGCTGCTGCTCCGCAACGCCGGCGAGGACCAACCCACTCTGCCGCTGCTACCCATCCTGATGGTGTCGTTCTTCGTCAACTGCGTGGTGCCGGCCAAGATGGGCGACATCTATCGGGCCTATCTGGCGCGGTTGCGCCAGCACGTCCCGGCCGCGCGTGCGCTCGGCACCATCATCGCCGAGCGCCTCCTCGACCTAGTGGTGCTGATGGTGCTGCTACTGGTCGCGGGCGCCATCGTCTTCCACGATCGTGCCCCGGCTGTGCTGATCCCGTACCTCGTCGCCGGCGTGGCGGTCTGCGCGGCCGGCATCGGGGCCATCCTCGTGATGCGCGCGGGTCGCGGCCAGCGGCTGCTCCGACTGCTCCCCGAGGCGGTGTTCCATCGCTACGAGAGCTTCCGCATGGGCACCGTCGACTCCTTCAGGAACATGCCGGTGCTGGTGGCGTTGACCGCGCTCGTGTGGATCATGGAGAGCGCCCGTCTCGCATGTGTGGTGTACGCGCTCGGCGACGGGTCGTCGCTGGGCGCGGCGCAGCTTCTGCTGATCGCGCTGGTGGCTGCGCTGCTCACCACCGTGCCGTTCCTGCCGGGCGGCCTCGGGCTCGTCGAGGCGGGGATGGTTGGGGTGCTGGTGAGCGTCGGCGGCCTCGGCCGCGAGGCGGCGCTGTCGATCGCGCTACTCGACCGCAGCATCAGCTACGGCAGCGTGGTGATCATTGGTGCGGTGGTGTTCGCCGTGCTGCATGTTCGCGTACCCCGGCCGGTCGACTCGGCGGTGACGGGCGCGGCGCCGTGAGGGCGCTGGTCACCGGTGGCGCCGGCTTCATCGGCTCGACGCTCGTCGACGCGCTGGTGGCCAACGGTGCCCAGGTGTCCGTCGTCGACGATCTGTCGCGCGGGCAACGTGCGCAGGTGGCTGAGGCGGCGGACTTCCACCAGCTCGACGTCGTCGACGAACGACTTGTGGCACTGGTGGCCTCAATCGCGCCGGAGGTGGTGTTCCACGAGGCCGCGCAGATCGACGTGCGCCGTTCCGTGGCGGAGCCGGTATTCGACACCCGGGTCAACGTGCTCGGTACGGTCAACGTGCTCGAGGCGTGCGTGCGCGCCGGGGTGCGTAGGGTGGTCTTCGCGTCCAGCGGTGGCGCGCTGTACGGCGACACCGATGTGCTGCCGACACCGGAGACGCACCCCAGCCGGCCCGCGTCCGCGTATGGTGCGGCCAAGCTCGCCGGCGAGGCGTACGGTTCGGTGTTCCAGCAGGTTGGCGGCCTGGAGTTCGTCGCACTGCGTTACGCCAACGTCTACGGCCCGCGTCAGGACCCGCACGGCGAGGCGGGGGTGGTGGCCATCTTCGCGGAGCGGCTGCTGCGCGGTGAGGACGCGGTCATCAACGGCGACGGCGAGCAGACGCGCGACTACGTCTACGTCGACGACGTCGTCGCGGCCAACCTGCGAGCCGCGGAGACGCCGACGCTCGGCGCGTACAACATCGGCACCGGCCGGACTTGTGACGTCAACCAGCTGTACGCGCTGATGGCGCAGACGGCCGGTGTCGACCGGCCCGCCCGGCATGGACCCGCGAAGCCGGGAGAGCAGCGCGTCTCCTGCCTCGACGCCAGCCTCGCCGCCGACCGACTGGGCTGGCAACCGCGCGTAGTCCTCGAGGAAGGGCTGTCACGCACCGTCGCCTGGTTCGCCGAGCAGCGCAGAGCGCAGTAGCGGCTCGGCCTGGTCGCAGCACTCCGCCGCGTGGCCGGCGAGTGCCCGCGCCGCCTCCGCCAATGCGGGGCTGGCGGACGGTGCCTGGATCATCCGCCATGCCCACGCGGCGTCCTCGGCGGCGGCCGCGAGCAGCGTTCGCGCCGTGGCGTCTCTGTTGTCGAGCGGCTCGTGAGGCGGGAGCCGGTCGAGGGTTTGCTGCACGGCTGCGCTCACCTTGCGGCCGCCGCGCGCCGCGTCCGAGTCGGCGGCCATCTCGGCGGTCGCTTGGCCTGCGTCGAGCTGGGCCGTGAGCGCTGCCACCGAGGTCAGCAGCTGGTCGTGCAGCGCCCTCAGCAGGAGGCCGGAATCGCCGGCCTTCGGGGTCGAGCCGCCCAGCGAACGATAGGCGGCGACCAGGAAGAGAATGACGAGGACGATCGCGATGATGTAGACCGCGATGACGGCCTCACTTGTAGCGGAAGGTGATCCGTCCGCGTGTCAGGTCGTACGGGCTCAGCTCGACGCGCACCTTGTCGCCGATCAGAATCCTTATGTAAAATTTGCGCATCTTGCCGGCGGTGTAGGCGAGCACCTCCTGACCGGTGAGCAGCTTCACCTTGAACATCGCGTTGGGAAGCGGCTCGACGACGGTGGCGTCCATCTCGATCGTCTCCTCCTTGGCCTCGGCAGCCACGGCAGCGGCCGCGGGATCGCGGCGGCGCGCGGGGCCGCGGCGGCGTGCGCCGCCGGGACGAGGTGGACGTCGTGCCAAGAGGATCTCCTGTAAAGGGCGGGAGCGCCCGCAACTGCCGGTCGAGGGTAGCACGGCCCACTCGACAGCCGCGGGCCGTGGGAATCGAATTCGCCTATAGAATCAGGTGAACTAACAGGAGAGGGAATGTCCCAGCCAGCAGAGAGCGGTCGCCGCTCTTTTCTCGAAGCGCTCAGCAAACGTGTCCTCGTCTTTGACGGCGCCATGGGCACGGGTCTGCACGCGCTCGAGCCCACCGTCGCCGACTTCGGAGGTGCGGCGCTGGAGGGCTGGATGGACGGGCTCGTCCTGCATGCGCCACACCTCGTCGAGGCCGTGCATCGCTCGTTCCTGGAAGTGGGCTGCGACGTGCTGGAAACCGCCACCTTCCAGGCCACCCGGCTGCGTCTGGCGGAGTGGGGACAGGCGGACCGCACGCTCGAGCTGAACCGCGACGCCGCTGCCCTGGCACGGCGGCTGTGCGCTGAGTACAGCACTCCCCAACAGTCGCGCTTCGTCGCGGGCAGCATGGGCCCCACCGGCTACCTGCCGAGCTCCAGCGATCCCGCGCTGTCGAAGATCAGCTTCGGCGAGCTGGTCGAGGCCTTCACTGAGCAGGCGCAGGGTTTGATCGAGGGCGGCAGCGACCTGCTCATCATCGAGACCGCGCAGGACATTCTCGAGGTGCGCGCCGCGATCTTCGGCGCTCGCGAGGCGATGACCCGCACCGGGGTGACGCTGCCGCTGCATGCATCGGTCAGCCTTCTCGACACCAGCGGCACCATGCTCCTGGGCACCCAACCCGGCGCCGTGGTGGCGATCCTCGATTCACTCGGCGTCGATGTGATCGGGCTCAACTGCTCGACGGGCCCTGAGCTGATGCGCGACGCCATCCGCGTGCTCTCGGAGCGCAGCTCGGTGCCGATCGCGTGCATCCCCAACGCCGGCATCCCCAGCAACGTCGGCGGCCGCGCGCACTTCCCGCTCGGGGCCGTCGACATGGGTGTGCAGCTTGAGGACTTCGTGCGCCGTCTCGGCGTCGCCGCCGTCGGCGGTTGCTGCGGGACCACCGCGGAGCACATCGCCGAGCTGGTGCGCCGGGTGGGCACTGTGCCCGCACCGCAGCAGCAGGGAGATGGTGTGCCCCGCCTGGCCAGCGCGATGAGCGACATCGAGCTCAGGCAACAGCCGGCGCCGATGCTCATCGGCGAGCGGGTCAACGCGCAGGGCTCGCGCGCGGTGAAGCGGATGCTGCTCGCCGAGGAGTACGACGACATCGTGGCCGTCGGCCGCGGCCAGTCCGAGGGCGGCGCGCACGCGCTCGACGTCTGCGTCGCTGTCACCGAGCGCAACGACGAGGCCGAGCAGATGCGCGCCGTGGTGCGCGGCCTGGAGATGTCCGTCGACGCCCCGCTGATCATCGACAGCACCGACGCCGCCGTGATCCGCGCCGCTCTGGAGGCCAACCCGGGGCGCGCGGTGGTCAACAGCGTCAACCTGGAGAACGGTCGCACCCGCTGCGAGGCGGTGCTGCCCCTGGTACGCGACCACGGTGCCTGCGTGATCGCGCTGACCATTGACGAGCAGGGCATGGCCAACACCGCCGACCGCAAGCTGGAGGTGGCGACGCGCATCCGCGACATCGCCTGCGACGAGTTCGGGCTGCAGCCGCATCAGATCCTCTTCGACGCGCTCACCTTCACCCTGGCCACGGGTGAGGCGGAGTACATCGACTCTGCGCACAACACCATCGACGGCCTCCGGCGCATCAAGGAGGCGCTGCCTGGTGTCCTGACGGTGCTGGGCGTCTCCAACGTCTCATTCGGGCTGTCGCCGGCCAGCCGGCCGGCGCTCAACAGCGTCTTCCTGTACCACTGCGTGCAGGCGGGCCTGGACGCCGCCATCGTCAACCCGGCGCACATCACCCCGTACCCGGAGATCGGTGCCACCGAGCGGGGGATGGCCGAGGACCTCATCTTCAACCGGCGCAGCGACGCGCTGGCCCGCTTCATCGGCCACTTCGACGGCGCCGACGACGCCGCGCTCACCGACAGCAGCGTCGACCCCTTCGAGGGGATGTCATCCGCGGAGCGCATCCACGCGCAGATCCTGCAGCGCCGCCGTGACGGGATCGAGGAGCAGATCGACCTCGCCGTCGCCGAGCGTGACCCGGTCGACGTGCTCAACCAGGTGTTGCTGCCGGCGATGAAGGAGGTCGGCGATCGCTTCGGTGCGGGCGAGCTGATCCTCCCGTTCGTGCTGCAGAGCGCCGAGGTGATGAAACGCGCCGTCGGCCAGCTCGAGAAATACCTCGACCGCGTCGAGGGGACGTCCAAGGGCACCGTGGTGCTGGCCACCGTGTACGGCGACGTACACGACATCGGCAAGAACCTCGTCAACACCATCCTCAGCAACAACGGCTACACCGTGCACGACCTCGGCAAGCAGGTCCCGCTGGCCACGATCATCGACCGCGCTGTCGAGGCCAAGGCGGACGTGATCGGGCTGAGCGCGCTGCTGGTGAGCACCAGCAAGCAGATGCCGCTGTGCCTGCATGAGCTCGACGCGCGCGAGCTCAGTTTCCCGGTGATCATCGGCGGCGCCGCCATCAACCGCGGTTTCGGACGGCGCATCCTCACGCTCGACGACGGCCGCACCTATGACCCCGGCGTCTTCTACTGCAAGGACGCCTTCGAGGGCCTCGACACCGTCGAGCAGCTGGTGGACGAGCCGCGCCGCACGGCGCTCGTCGAGCGCGCCAAGGTGGAGGCGGTGCAGCAGATCGAGCGCGATCAGCAGCGGGACGCGCGCCGCCACGCCGCGGCCGCCGAGTCGAGCGGCGGCCCGGTGCTCGCGCGGAGCGCGGCGCGCACCGACGTGCCCATCCCGGTCGCGCCGTTCTGGGGCGCGCACGCGCTGATGGACATCGACCTCGACGAGGTGGTGCCGTGCATCGACCGCAACTCGCTGTTCAAGATGAGCTGGCAATTCCGTGGCGTGCACGACCCCCAGAAATGGGCGACGCTCCTCAAGGATGAGCTCGAGCCCCGCCTGGCACGCTCCATCGACGAGGCCCGTCGCGGTGACTGGCTGCGGCTGTCAGCGGTGTACGGATACTGGCCCGCGCTCGCCGACGGCGACGACGTGGTCATCTACGACCCGCAGCAGCACGACGTCGAGATCGCGCGCTTCGCGTTCCCCCGCCAGCGCGCCCAGAACCGGCTCTGCCTCGCCGACTACGTCCGGCCGCGCAACGAAGCGCGTGACGGCGAGCGCGACGTGGTCGCGCTCCAGCTGGTGACCACCGGTCCGGGCGCGTCCGAGCTCAGCAACGAGCTGCAGCGCACCGGGGAGTACGACGACATGCTCCGCATCCACGGCTTCGCCACCCAGATGGCCGAGGCAACCGCGGAGTGGGTGCACAGGCGGATGCGTGAGCAACTCGGTCTGGACGCCGACCGTGGCCGGCGCTACTCGTGGGGCTATCCCTCGTGCCCCGACCTCGAGGACCACCAGACCTTCTTCAAGCTCGTCCCCGCCGAGCAGATCGGCGTCGAGCTCACCGAGGGCTTCCAGTTGGTGCCCGAGCAGTCCACCGCGGCCATCGTGCTGCACCACCCGCAGGCGCACTACTTCGCGGTGTACGGCGGTGGCGACGGCGAGGGACCGGGCTCACCGGAGCCGGCGCGCGAGGTGGTGGCCGCTCAGTCCCGGTAGCGGTCGATGAGGTGGCTCTCCTCGGCCCACTGCTCGCGGTAGAAGCGGCACGTCGTCGGGTCACTGATGCACGGCGGCACCGGATGTCGCCCGGTGAAGTGATGGGTGCGGTGATCGACGTGACAGTCGGCCTTATACCTGGTCAGCAGTCCGAAGCCGGCGCGTTCGCGGAGGATCTGCTCCAGGTACGGGCAGCCTGCGACGGCATGCGCCGCTGCGGCCGCAGGGGAGGATCGTCCGCGTCACGCGACGAGGGAGGCGGCTCGGCGCGCATTTGCCTGCGGCGGCAGTCAGGCCGCGAGCATGGACTGGATGCGAGAGGCGAGCTCCTTGATCTTGAACGGCTTCGCCAGCGTCTGGACGTTGCCGTATGCCTCGAGCTTCGGTGTCGTGGTGGCGTTGACGAGAGCGCTGACCACCAGGACCTTGGCGTCCTCGCCATGGTCGGCACGGATCTTCTCGAGCACCTGCGTCCCGCTTAGCTCGCCGGGGAGCATGAGGTCGAGCAGGACGAGGTCCGGCTTGAAATCGGAGAAGACGTTGAGCCCCTCGTCGCCGCTCTTGGCGACGCGCACCTCGTAGCCCTCCATGGTGCAGAGGAGCGACTCGATGTCAGCCAACGCGTAGTAGTCCTCGATGATGAGAACGCGTTTCATGGGACACGCCGATCAGTGGAAGGGGGCTGCAAGGCCGCCTGAGCATACCAAGCACCCGAAGAGTGTCGGCCACCGTGCGACAGAAGCGTGACCGGGCCGAGGCGGCCGTCAGGCGTCGCGGACGATGATCGTGGCGATGCCCAAACCGCCTCCGCAGCACATCGTCTCCAGCCCCGTGTGAGCGTCGCGGCGCTCCATCTCGTGGAGGAGGGTGGTCATCAGTCGCGCGCCGGAGGCGCCCAGCGGGTGGCCGAGCGCGATCGCGCCACCGTTGACGTTGACCCGGGCCATGTCGGGGTGGTGCTCGCGCTCCCAGGCGAGCACTACGGGTGCGAACGCTTCGTTGACCTCGAACAGGTCAATGTCATCAATGGACAGGCCACTGCGCTCGAGCACCTTGCGCGTCGCCGGGATCGGGCCGGTGAGCATGGTCACCGGGTCAACCCCGACCACCGCTTGGGCGCGGATGGTGGCGCGCGCCACCACGCCGAGCTCGCGGGCCTTGTCGGCCGACATCAACAGGATGGCCGAGGCGCCGTCAGTGATCTGCGACGAGTTGCCGGCGTGGAGGATGCCGTCCGGACGGAACGACGGCTGCAACTGCGCCAGCGTCTCGACGGTGGTGCCGGGGCGGATGCCCTGATCCTGCGACACCACCTGGCTCTCGCCGTTCTCGCCGACCACGACCGGCGCGATCTCGCGATCGAAATACCCCGCCGACTGGGCCGCGGCGGCGCGGCGGTGCGACTCGGTGGCGAAGGCATCCGCGTCGGCGCGGCTGATGCCCCACTGCTCGGCGATCATCTCGGCGGCGAGGCCCTGGTTGACGAGGTTGTACTGCTCGAGAAGCTCCGGTGGGTACGGGGTGCCCGGGCCCTGCAGAACCGTGCTCCCCATCGGCACGCGGCTCATGCTCTCGACGCCGGCGGCGATGGTGACGTCGCACACGCCCGACTGGATCAGGTTGGCGGCGAAGTGCACGGCCTGCTGCGACGAGCCGCACTGGCGGTCGACGGTGGTGGCGGGAACCTCGATCGGGAAGCCGGCGAGCAACACCGCCTGCCGAGCCACGTTGATGGACTGCTCGCCAACCTGGCTGACGCACCCCATGACCACGTCATCAACGCAAGCGGGGTCGACGCCGGGACGTCCCACCACCTCGCGCAGCACGTGCGCGGCCAGCTTGAGCGGATGGACGTCGCGAAGGTCCCCGTTCTTCTGGCTGCCCCGGCCGAGCGGTGTGCGGACCGCCTCGACGATCACCACGTCGCGCATGAACCGGCACTTTACTAGGGCGGCGTCGATCTGCGCCTCCCGACGAAATCCGCCCTCAGCGCAGCCGGTACACGACGATGGTCTCGTACTGCGTCGGCTTGCTCCCCAACGCAAATGAGGCGGCCGGCGTGACCTCGTCGAAGAGGCGTTGGGCTCCCGGTGGAACGGGGTCGCCGCTGCTCAGCACTGCGATGGCTCCGGGGCGAGCCGGTGGCATCGCGGGGTCGACGAGCGCCATGTTCATCGCGCCGAGCAGCGGCCCCGCCGAGTCGTCCGTTAAGCTCGACGGAGGCATCGGCCGGAAGGTGAACGCGGCCTGGATGTACGGCTGGTCGAGGGTGTTGGATAGCAGCAGCTGCGCCCCGCTCGACATGGCCGACGCCCTGGTGATGGCATCGATCTCCCCGGCGTCGAAGTCGAGCGCCGACCGTGCCGGCCAGGTCGCGTACATGTCGACCGTGAAGAGCACGCCCTGCACCAGCAGCGCCAGCCCTGCGCCCGTCGCGGCGGCGCGGCGCCACGTCGGCGTGAGCTCCCTCAGCAGGATCATCCCCTCGATAGCGAGCACGAGCAGGAACGGCAGCATCAGCGACGCTCGCAACGCGTGGGGCACGCTCTCCTGGGTGAGCGCGGCGCTCACCGGCGCCGCCAGCGTGCCGAGGACGATGAAGCGCATGAACGGCTGGCCGCGCTGGCGCCACGCGGCCACGACCCCGGCGGCGATCAGCGGCAGCGTGACCCACAGCAGCATGCCGCCGAACTGGGTGGCCTGACGGGCGCGATGGTCGCCCTGGATGAAGAGGAACTCCGGGCCGAAGTACGTGAGGTAGTTGCCGGCGAAGCGGCCGATCACCGTGGACAGCACCGCGTGGTCGGCGGTGATGCTGATGATGTTGAAGCGGGCGAGCAGCGCCCCCGGGTGGCTCAGGTTCCACGCCCACAGCAGCGCGTACGCGCCGGCCACCGGCACCAGCGAGATCAGCCAGCCGCGGAGCAGGCGGCGCGCGCCCGTGATCTCGGCGACCGCCAGCGCCACCACGAGCAGCGCCACGGCCACGCGCCCGGTGCTGTACGCGAACACGGAGACGGCAAGCAGGCAACCAGCGCCGACGTACCAGCGCAGCCGGCCACCGTCCTGCGCAACGGAGAGGCACCAGAGTGCCCCCGACACCGCCGCCAGCATCGAGATCACCTCGAATCCCACCCGGCTCTCGACGGTCAGCCAAGGCGTGGCGCCGAGCAACGCCAGCGCCATCAGCGTCACCGGCAGTGACCGGCTGCGACGCCAGGCGATCAGCGTGAGGAAGAGGCAGACGAGCAGCCCGAAGAGCGCCGCGGGAAGCCGCTCGGTGACCACGGTGAGCGGCAGCACCTTGAGCAGCGCGCTGAGTGTGTAGATGTAGACGGGGTTCTTGTACTCACCAAACGCGGTGAAGTACAGCGGCAGATGGGCGCCGTGCTCGTCGACGGCGTGGGTGCTGATCGCCCAGGCGTTGTAGCCGATCGACGTCTCATCGACATATGCGCCCAGCGGGGCGCTGTCGAGCCCGGCGAGGTTGCGCACGACGATGAGGACAGCGACGACCACCACAGCGGTGGTCCAGCGAGCCCGGCGGCGCGGCGTCATGAGCTG
>QHBU01000040.1 GCA_003244045.1 Candidatus Aeolococcus gillhamiae | reverse complement strand
CCCCGTCGGCACCGACACCGTTGCCGTCGAGGTCGAGGCGCGCGATGAACACGTCGAGATCGGCCTGCTCGAAGGCGAGGGAGGGCGCGAGTGGCTGGTTCACGGCGCGGTCGTCCGGGCGCCGTCGACTACTTGGGTACGCAGTGCCTCGACGGTGACCTGGGTCTTCGACCGGTTGGTGGGGTTCATCGCCGCTTCGATGGTCGGGGTCTCCGGGGTAAACGTGTCAAAACGGAAAGAAGCTGTTCCACCAACAAGGCCGGCCTCGACTCGCTCATGATCCTCCTATTCTTGGGGCTACGTGGAGCTATGCGTACCGGGGTGATGCAGACGCATACGCAGGGCGGGGCTGACCTGCCGGACCTGGTAAGTACGCCGGCGAGAGGTCTGTACCGCAAGTGCCTGATTGGACACTTGCGGTACCCACTTCGGCGGGCAGCCTGCTGGAATGCTTGACCCCTTGCATCATCGACCGGTCAAGGCCAGCACTGCCAAAGCGGCGCCGTCGATGTCTTCGAGCTCTGAGGCCGTCAGGTGACCCACGGGCTCACCCAGGCGTGACCAGTCGACTGCCGCCATCTGTTCCACCATCACGCGGGTCTTCCAGCGAGCGACCTCGACTTCGGGCCGGAACGAGGCAGCTCGACATGACGTCGACGTGGGTGCCACCACGACCGTGGACAAGGGCATGGAGTCGGATTGCAGGACCACCGCGAAGCGAGAGCCACGTTGCTCATGGCCCCCGCCCTTCGGTGTTCGCAAGCGGTGGACGTCACCACGCACGCAGCGACTCCATCTCGGCCTGCACTCGACGGACCTCGGCTAGGTCTTCGGGGTCATCGCGAAGGCTCTCGGCCTCGGCCTGCAGCCGGCGCCGATCAAGTTCTGCGGCGGCCGCCACGACGGCTCGGCGGACAGCGTCTGAACGGGTCGTGCCGTCGGCCGTCAGGGTGGCTAGCGCCCCCTCTGTTGCTGGGTCGATACGCACGTTTAGCGTCATCTGCTCAGCATAGCGACGCTACACGCTCTGTGACACAGTTTGTGTGTCGGTGGGTTAAGAGCTAGGCGTGCCAGCGCGGTCGTGCTGGCGGCTGCGCGTGGCGATCACCCAGATGACCACGGCGAAAACGAGGGACACCACCGCGATCACGGTGTGGACGGCCTTGAACCCCGCAGTGCGGGTGTGGTCCTTGAACAGGTTGCGCAGGAACACCGCCCACACGAAGGCCGTCCAACCCGCGGCCACCCGCAACAGAAGAGATTCTCGGCGGCTCATTTGGTGGAGGGTACCCCGGTTGTCGTCGTACCCTTGGGCCGGGTGATCACGCCCCCGTTGTCGTTGCCGCCACAACCGGCGGCAACCAACACGGTCATGGCCAGCCCGGCCAGAGCCGCGGCAATCCGATGACGACGCCGACAGGTCATGCCGTGTCCTCCCAGAGCTCGAGCTGGGGGTCAGGCCGAACGAAGCGCGGCACGCCCCCCCAGGGCAGGTTGTCCATGAACACCCAGGCCCTCCGGTGGATCGACGTGGGGCCGAACGCAGCCAGGGCCGCCTTGTGGCGGGGGCATGGGTAGCCCTTGTTGAGGTCGAAGTTGTAGCCCGGGAAGTGGCGGGCCTCCGCCCTCATGATCCGGTC
>QHBU01000039.1 GCA_003244045.1 Candidatus Aeolococcus gillhamiae | reverse complement strand
CCCTTCTGGAACAGCGACTTGGCCATCGCCGTTGCCGCATACGAGCAGGACGACGAGACCATGCCCAAGAAGGTGGCCCTGCCGAGGGTGCGAACCCCTGGGCTTCCCAGGACGCGCTCCATCTGGCCGCGGGAGACAAATGCCTGCACGACGCCAGAGAGACCAAATCCCAGGATGAGGGCCCAGAGCGTCTCCCAGAACATGAAGAACGCTTCCTCAAGGCTGCCGCCGATGGCACCCAACACGCTCATGGTCGTCCTCTTCGTACCATACCCACCCAGGGTATCGTATCAGCTTCGACGCTCACGCGGCGCCGCGCTGACCGCGAGGAGCCGCCCCGCGATCCCGCGGTTCGCCGAAGAGGACTGCGCAGACCCGCCCGGAGATGCAACCACCCGTTGATCGCTGCCGAGCGTCATCTGTGCCCGACGGTTCGCCGCTGGCCCATCCGGGATGGCGCTACGGCTTCATCAGCAAGCTCGACCGCCGCTGGAACTCCTGCTCATCGATCTCGCCGCGCGCCAGGCGTCCCTCGAGGATCGTGCAAGGGCTGCCGGGGCCGGCCGACGCCACTGGGTCCGTGCGCCGCGCGAGGGCGATCACGGCGAAAGCGACGCCGGCGATGACCACGGCAGCGATCAGCACCTGGACCACGATCATCCACCACATCGAACCGTATCCACCATAACCCCACATCACGTCCTGACCTCCTGAGCTTCCATTGGACGTTTGATCGTCTGCCGTTCATCGTGGCCTCCACGGCCGGCCCTGCACAGAGCCGGAAGCCACGAGACATCCGGGCCATCCGACCCGCCCCACGACTTTCGGTCCAGCGCGACTACGCGCGCTGCCGCCTTCGTGCGTGCGACGTCATCCAGGACTGCGAGGTACGCGGCGAGGCTGCCCGCAAAGACCACAAACAGGGTGAGGTTGGCGCCGGGAACGAAGCGGATGGTGATATGGCCTGCGAGTCAGTAAACGAGGTCGCCAGAGTGTCTACTCTGTTGATACCAGCGCGGGCAAAAGAGGGAAATCCAATGCGGGTGGCGCCACTCCCCTCGTCAACCATCAGCAGGCACGCGCCGTCATGGCTGCTGGCAACGCTGGGGCCCTTGGTTGCGCTGGCGGCGGTGCTGCTCGTTCCCGTCATCGCCGATGCTTCGTGTGCCAGCAGCGGGGGCTCAGAACAAGAGGCGATCAGATCGGCACCGACGGTGTTCGTCGGCACCGTCACCGAGCTGAGCAATGGCGACCGCGTGGCCACGGTCCGGGTGGACGACGTCTGGAGGGGCAGCGCGATACCGTGGTCCGTCGAGGTTGTTGGCACCCCGGATCTCAACGCCGCCGCCACCTCCGTGGACCGCACCTATGCTGCTGGTGCCCAGTACCTCTTTGTGCCTGACGGAGGCGGTCCGGCTCACTTCACCGACAACAGCTGCACCGCGACTCAGCCCTACTCGGCGAACCTCAGCGGCTTGCGGCCTGCCGATGCCCCGGGGACGCCTGCCCACCCGACCGGCGCACCCACCCAGACCGGTTCGACCTTCCCGCTGGTCCTGGTCGTCGCCGGGGTGGTGGTCGTGCTGGTGATGACGGTCGCTGCCGTCGCTGTAGGGCTCCGCGTCAAACCCTCGCACTGACCATCACGTTGGTCCCGGCTCGGTGCGTGTTCAGGTGTGAGATCTCGGGTGCAGCTTGCTCAGATGGGTCCGAAGGGACCGTGGGTGCTCCCCTTTTCCGAGGCGCTCGAGGTAGGCGTCCGCTTCCTCCTGTGTCATCTGGCCACCTTCGACCGCCGCGTCCAGCCTCGCCCCCGCGTGTCTGACGCGGATGCTCCGGACCGCATCGTCGAACTGATCCATATCGGCTGCGGCGCGTAGCCGGGCGGCCTCCGTCTCGGTCACACGTCCCAACGTCACCATCTTGTCGAGGCGCTCGAGGATGCGCGCCCGGCCCTTCGGCCCCGTCTGGTTCTCGAAATCGTCATTCATCTCGACTCCTATGCATCGCGGCGACTGATCACGAAAAACCCGGCGACAAGGGCGACGACGGCGTAGACGCAGAACACGCCGAACCCGGCCCAGGCCCCCAGGTTGCCCGCCTCCTGATGGGCGGAGAAGATCTGGTTGGCCGCCTCCATGGGAACGTAGGGTCCGATCGCCGACTGCCAGGACTGGGGCAGCAGCTGGACGAGGATCTGCGGCACGAAGAGGACCCCAAACAGCACCGCGATCGCGCCCGCGCTGACTCGGATGATCGCGCCGAGACCGAGTCCGAAGAGCCCGAGCACCGTCATATAGAGGCCGCCTCCAATGACCGCGCGCAGGACACCGGGCTCGCCGATCGAGGACCGCAGGCTGTCGCCGGAGAGGAACGCCTGAAACGTGAAGTAGGCGCCGAAGCTCGCGACGATCCCGATGACAAGGCCGACGACCGTGAACACCAGCGCCTTGGCGGCCAGCACCAGGCGACGCTGCGGCACCGCGCTGAGGGTGGCGCGGATCATGCCGGTGCCGTACTCACCGGTGATGACCAGCACACCCAGCACCCCGAAGGCGATCTGCGACAGGTGGATGCCGCCGAGGCTGACCCTGGTCGCGTCGAGTGTCGCCTTGTCATGGGCGCTGAGATGCCCGGGAAGGATGATCGCTTCGAGCCCCGCCAGTCCGACGTTGAACGCCACCGCGGCGAAGAGCGTCCAGTACGTGGAGCGGACCGAGCGGAGCTTGCAGAACTCCGAGCGGAGAATATTGGCGAAGCCCGACAGCGGCCTGTACGACGCGCGCGGAGTCGCGATGGCATTCATGACGGGCCTCCCTTCGCGGCCGCGACGTACGCGTCCTCGGCTTGGCGGTAGTCGACGGAGTCCTTGGTGAGCTCCATGTAAGCCTGCTCCAGCGATACCTGCTGCGCCGACAGCTCCTGCACCGTGAAGCCGTGCGCGCGTGCAAGGTCGCCGACCGCATCAGTGGTGACACCGGTGACACGGAGCGTGTCCGTCTCGACCCGAATGACCTCAGCCCCCCGCGCGGTCAGCAGCGTCGCGAGCGCATCGCGCTGGGGCGAGCGAACCCGCACGAAGTTGCCCGAGCCGCCCTTGAGGAAGTCCGCCACCGTCGTCTGCGCGATCAGCCGGCCGCGCCCGATGATGATCAATCGGTCAGCGGTCACGGACATCTCGCTCATCAGGTGGCTCGACAGGAACACGGTCCGGCCTTCGGCGGCAAGCGCTGTCAACAGATCGCGGATCCACACGACACCCTCGGGGTCGAGGCCGTTGACCGGTTCATCGAACATCAGCACGCGGGGATCGCCCAGCAATGCGGCGGCGATGCCCAGACGTTGAGCCATGCCGAGCGAGAACCCGCCAACCCGCTTGCCGGCAACGCCCTGCAGCCCGACCTGTTCGAGCACCTGGCTGACTCGGGCTCGGCCGATCCCGTTGCTGAGCGCGAGACAGAGGAGGTGGTTGGAGGCGCTCCGCCCACCGTGCATCGCCTTGGCGTCGAGCAGGGCGCCGACCTCGAAGAGCGGCCGTCGGTAGTCGGCGTACGCCCTCCCGTTGACGGTCACGGTACCCGAGGTCGGCGCGTCGAGGCCGAGGATCATTCGCATGGTCGTGGACTTCCCCGCCCCGTTCGGGCCGAGGAAGCCGGTCACCTGACCCGGTGGGACGGTGAACGACAGGTCATCAACAGCCACCGTGCGGCCGTAGCGTTTGCTGAGTCCGATTGCCTCGATCATCCGCTCACACCAACGGTCCTGCCCTGCGGCTCGGCAGGCGCCGGCGCCGTCCGAAGCGTTCGCAGCTCGCGTACTCCATTACGCGTACTCCCTCAATGGCTACCGGGGCCGATGACGCCGGTGACGTGCAGGACGACTACCAGCACGACCACCGCAGCCGCGACGCCGATCCCGACCACGGCCACCCAGCGTGGCCTGCCGGTGGTCGATGCACGCTCCGCCGTCGTGTCCCTGTCGTTGTCGGGGTTGGGAAAGCGGGGCAACTCAGGCATCTGCGTCTCCTCCCTCGCACGTTGGTCGTCAAGGCTTAACCGCATCGTGCAAAGAGTGATCGAGACAGTGTGTCGCTGTCAAGCCATACTGACGTAGAGCCGGACGTCCCGTATACTGCGGCGATGCCGAGGCTGTGGAACGAGACCATCGAGGCGCACCGCCGGGACGTCCGCCTCGCGATCCTGGACACGACCGCGGCGCTGGTAGCTGCGCACGGCCTCCTCTCGGTGACGATGTCGCAGATCGCCGAGGAGACCGGTATCGGGCGCGCGACGCTCTACAAGTACTTTTCAGACGTCGAATCGATCCTGCTGGCCTGGCATGAGCGTCAGATCACCGCGCACCTCGAACAGCTCGCGGAAGCCCGAGACCAGGCGGCAGATGCCGGCGAGCGACTTCACGCTGTGCTCGAGGCCTTCGCCCTCATTTCCCACGAATCCCGCGGACACCGGGACACCGAGCTCGCGGCATTCCTTCATCGAGATCAGCACGTGGGCCGCGCGCAGCACCAGGTCCACGCACTCATCCGAGGTCTGCTGACCGAGGGCGCAGAAAGCGGCGACCTCCGGAACGATGTCGCGCCTGACGAGCTCGCCAGCTACTGCCTACACGCCCTAACGGCGGCCAGCAGTATGCCCTCTAAAGCCGCCGTCCGTCGGCTCGTCGCCGTAACTCTGGCTGCGTTGCGCCCCCCGAACTGATCGTTCCGAAGCGCCGGGGACTTACGCCCGGCCGCGCGACAGAGCAGGATGAGTCGGTTCGAGTCAGACGAGGATGTTGAGCGATCGCCATGCTGACCGCCGGTTGGACGATCGCCCTGCCGATAACCGTGAAAGGGTCGCAGCAGGGGCAGCGTTCAGCCCCGTTCACGG
>QHBU01000038.1 GCA_003244045.1 Candidatus Aeolococcus gillhamiae | reverse complement strand
TGTCCAGGGGCGACTCGAACTTTCGACTTGCCGCGTAGCCGAAGAGCGCGAAGCCCACTCCGATGATCGCGACACCCGCCGCGGCGACGACGACGCGGCCGCCGCCGGCGCTGAGCAGCTTCGCCGTCCACGAATCCTGGTCACTCTGCGGGGACTTGGTCCCCGAGCCGATCAGTACGCGCAGTGCGGTGAACAGGAAGGCGGCGTACACGACCGCAGTCCCCAGAGCAAGCAGGCGCCGGCCCGCGTTGGCCAGCTCGCTCTGGTCATTTCGTCGGGTGACGGCACGCAGAAGCTGCCAGGCGATGTACGACGCGAAGCCGATGCAGAGCAGGACCAGCATCACGTGACCCGCGACGCCACCGGAGAGGCTTTCGATAGCGCCGCGCCTGTCCAACTCCGCGTTGCCGCGGCCGAGCAGGACGGCGGTGACCAGCGCTCCGAGCACGAGGTAGTTGACCGCGCGGCTGAGCAGCCCGGCACGCGCGACGCGCTCCCCCCACTTGTCGTCGAGCGCGCGGCCCGCGATCGCCTCACCGCGCTGCGCTCCTGCTGCCGGCGATGGGCTCACGCCGCCACGGTACATCGCCGGTACCGCGGCTCAGGTACCCGACCGCCGAAACGGCAGCCACAGGCGGAACAGCGCCCCCGCGGGCGCGTCGACGTAGGCCAGCGCGCCGTCATGGGCGCCCGCGATGGACGAGGCGACAGCGAGCCCGAGGCCGGCGCCCCCCGACTGACCGCCGGGCGTGCGCGCCGCACTGGCACGGAAGAACCGGTCGAACAGCATCGGACGCATCTCGGGCGCGATGCCCGGTCCGGAGTCAGCCACCTCGATGGCGATGCCATCGTCGGCTTCGCTTGCCTGCAGCGCCACGGTGCTGCCCGGTGGCGCGTACCTGATCGCGTTATCGACGAGATTGTCTATAACCTGGCGGAGCAGGGCGGCATCCCCTGGCACGCTCGCCGCGGTGGCGGCGTCAGACGTGACGGTCACGTGCTTGCGCCCCCCGGCCGTCCGCCATCGCTCGGCGGCCTCGGTGAGGAGGTCGTTGACGTCCACCGCCGCGCGCGCGGCGACCAGGGTGCCTGCGTCGGCACGCGCCAGCAGGAGCAGTCGTTCGGCGATCTGGGTCAGGTGCTCCACCTCGGTGAGCAGGCGGCGCTGGCTCTGCCGGTACTCGGGCACGGCCCGGATGCGGCTGAGGCTCAACTCCAACTCCGCCTTCATGATCGCCAGCGGCGCGCGCAGCTCGTGCGAGGCATCCGCGGTGAACCGCTGCAGGGTGTCGAAGCCGGTTTCCAGCCGAGAGAGCATCCCGTTGAACGTGCCCACCAGGTCGCCGAGCTCGTCCGGCGGGACGGCGACGTTCACGCGGCGATGCAGGTCCCTCTCACTGATGGTCCGGGCCAGGCCGGCGATGGTGCGCACCGGCCGGAGCACCCTCCCGGCCAGCCAGCGCGCGATCAGGCCGGTGAGGCCGAGCGTGAGCAGGGAGAGCATCAGCGCGATGAGCAGCGTCTGGCGCTGCGAGTCCACCAGGGCGCCGACCGACCGGCTCACCACGATGGTCCCGGGAGCCGCAGGGTCGCCGGCACCCAGCGCGTTCGCGTAGACACGCTCCGGCGTGCCGGCCGAGTCGGTGGTGTCGGCGAACACCGGTACTCCAGCCGCAGCCGACCGCGCCGCGATCGCCAGCGCTGCCGCCTGCGGGATCGGATCCGTCCCCGCCGAGGCGACGACCCGCCCCGCGCTGATGATCACCGCGTTGGCCGTCACCGGTCCGGCGCCGGTGCCGGTGGCGCCGAAGGAGAGGTGTCCGTTGGAGTCATCGATTCCCGCCTCGAGGAGGGTCGCCTGCGCCACCAGGTCGTGCTCCACCTCCGAGCTGGCCGCCGCGCTGGTGGAGAGCAGCAGGGCGACGTTGGCGATGATCAGTGCCGGTGCCACCGCCGCCATGGCCAGCACTGACAGCCGGCCGCGGGTGCTGAGCGAGGTGCGCATCAGGGATCGCGGTAGCGGTAGCCGGAGCCACGGACGGTGACGAATGGATCCTCGGTGCCGGCCGCCACCAGCTTCTGGCGCAGCCGGCCGATGTACACCTCGACGAGGTTGCGACCGCCGTTGAAGTCGTACGGCCAGCCGTGCTCGAGGACCTGGGTTCTGGTCAGCAGCCTGCCCTTGTTGAGCAGGAAGTACTCGAGGATCGAGAACTCCTTGGCGGTCAGCGGGACGACCTGTCCGCCAACCGTCAGCAGATGAGCCGCGGTGTCCAGCTCGACCTGACCGGCTCGCAGGATCGCGGCACGATCGTCGAGGTGACGCCGCGTCAGCGCGCGGATCCTGGCCACCACCTCGCGGAGCGCGAATGGCTTGACCAGGTAGTCGTCGGCGCCCGCTTCCAGGCCTCGCACACGGTCGTCGACGGTGTCCCGACCGGTGAGCATCAGGATCGGCGTCCGCACATGCCGATCGCGGAGCAGCTTGGTGGCGGCAATTCCATCGAGTCGGGGCAGCATCACATCCATCACGATGACGTCGAACTCGGTGGTGGTTGCCGCGGCGGCTGCCTCCTCCCCATCCTCGGCGGTATCGACCGCCATGCCCGCCTCGCGCAGCGCGCGTTGCAGGATGGAGAGGAGGCGGCGGTCGTCCTCGACGATCAGGATGCGCATGGTCCGATTCTGCCCTCGGCGAGCTAAAGACCCTCTAAACGGAAGTGGCCGACAGGCTTTAGGGGGCGTTGAGGCTGCTCGCCGATCCTCATATGGACGACCCGCCGATGCGCCGCTCACTGCGGGGCGGGAGCGGGCAACATTCCAGGAGGACGACAGATGAGCGCTCACGACACTGATCGACCGAACATGCGGCGGCGCATCGTGCTTGGCGCCGGTGGAGCGCTGATCGCCGCGGCCGGCGTCGGCGGCTACATCGCAGCGAGTGGTGGCGGAGCAGCGAAGGTGCACCTCACCGCCTCGCCAACCGTCGCTGTGCCGGCTGCGAACCAACCGGCGGACACCGCCCCTGCCGCCGGGGCACCGGACCCTGACACCACGCAGGACCAGAGTGGCGCCCCGGACACGACCGGAGCAGCGGAGGCCCCATCGACGGCTGCCGAAGCTCCCAACGCCGCTGGTGATGGGCCTGGCGGCTACGCCGACACCAGCGCCAACGCGCAGACCGAGCAGACCGGCAACAACTGACCCTCGCGCCGAGAGAGGGGCGGATTGTCCGCTCCTCTCACCCGGCGGCGTCCAGACGCTTGATGAGCGTCTTCGGCGCGACGGCGCGGTAGCTCTCCGTCACCCACTCGCGGAGCACCTCGACGTCGGGGGCACTGGGATCACCCAGCTGCAACGTCACCCAGCTGTGCCGCCCCAGCCCGTAGGCCATCGGCTTGGCACAGCTCAGCGAGAGGGCGAAGCCCCCGGACTCCGGAAGCTTGACCCCCAGGCTGCCGGTGTCATCGGAGGTGAGGAACGCAAAGATCTTCTTGCGGACCTTGGCGACGCGGTCACCCTCCCATGGAAAATCCTGCCACGCATCGGGAAGGCCGAGCGCATGCGCGGCAAGGGTGTCGGCGACCTGCTTGCTCGCCATCCGCTCAGCGGCTCTCCACCGCCAGCGCGGAGGCGAAGCCGATCAGCGCGGTGCCCGTCATGGCGTCGAGGCCGCGGCGCACCCGGCGCCTCTGGATCCACGCGCGGACGTGATGCAGGAACGCGACCAGCGCGAACAACCAGACAACTCCCAGCACCGCGTGTGTGTACGCCAGCGCCAGCGCATCGATGGTCGGGGTGCCGGCGTGGCCGAGGAACTGCGGCAGCACCGACAGGTAGAAGGCGAGCACCTTGGGATTGGTGATATTGCAGAGGAAGCCCTGGCGCAGCGCCGCGAGCCGCCGCGTGCGAGGCACAGCCTCTGTGTTTGCGGATTCCCAGCCGGCGCCGCGGCGCGCCGCCAGCAATGCCTGGACGCCGAGATAGCCGAGGTAGGCGACCCCGGCCCACCGGATGGCCAGGAAGAGTGGCTGCGAACGGGCGATCACCAGGCCCACCCCGAAGGCGGCCAGCGTGCCCTGGAGCAGGCAGCTGATCACCACACCGAGGCTGGTGAAGAATCCCGCGGTGCGGCCACGGGCCAGTGAGTTCCTGACAACCACGGCGAAGTCCGGCCCGGGGGCGATGACGACAATGGCCGCGAAGATCACGAAGGTGCCGTACGTTGGCCAGGTCACCTCCCCATTCTAGGAAGCCGGGTTCCGTGGTGCCCCCGCTCGCCGCCGGTACAATCCGGCCTCGTGGCTGCGCAGACGCCAACTGACGGTTCCGCCCGCGCCGTGGCCGCCGACGCGCCCGCCACCTCTCCGCCCCGACCGGAGGATTGCTCCCACCCGGCGCCGGTGGTCGGGGTGATGGCCCACGAGTTCTCGACGTACCAGGGTGCGATCGGGCCCGAGGGCACGCGCCGGACCTCGACCTACTACGGACCCGTGCTCGGCGGCCTGCCCATCTCGGCGTGGCACTGCCAGACGTGCGGGTTGCTGCGCCTGACCTTCGTCGACGGGCGCAGGGAGGAGAGGCGGCTCTACCCCGGGCCGCAGCCGGGGCTCCTCGCCGAGCCGACCCCGTTCGACCCCCAGCAGGTGGGATACGGACTGCAGGCGAGGGTGTCCGGCGTGACCGTGCCGCCGAGCATGTACACCGAGCTGGTGGCTCCATACGAGCGCGCACCCTTCTCTCCGCTCTGGGAACGCGTCGAGCTGCCGGCGTGGAACGCGCTCACCTGGACCACTGTGCTCGGGCTCAGTATCGTGGGGGTCGGCCTGCTGATCACCGGAATCCTGGCGGTGTACACGTACACCACGCCCGCGTCTGTCGGACCGGTGGTCACCGCCACCGGCCTCACCTTCCTCGCCGTCCTGCTCCTGCAGCTCGCCGGCGCGGCGCAGCGGCAGTGGTTCCCGTTCCCGCCGATCGCACCATCGGTCGCGGCGACGCAACGGGGCACCCCCGCGCTCGACGGCGCCACCAAGGCGGTGATCACGCTGCTCAGCTTCAGCATGTTCGGACTCCTCGCCGCCGCCATCCTCGCCGTGTACACCTACTCAACGTCCGCCGCGGAGCTGCCGGTGGTGATCATCACGGTCATCACGGCGCTCCTCGCGGTGATCATCGGCCTCGGCGGATCCATCACACGCCACATGCGCGGTCGCTGACATCGCGATGGGGCTGCGCCCGCCGCCGGACCAGGATGTCGTGGTGTTCGGGGCAAGCGGCGACCTCAGCGCGCGCAAGCTCCTCCCCGCGCTCTACAACCTGTCCAAGGAGGGTCTGCTGCCCAAGCGCGGCGACATCGTCGGGGCCGCTCCGGTGGCGATGGACCAGGAGGCCTTCATCGATTTCGCGCGCAAGGCCGTTCGCACCTTCTCGCGGACCAAGCCCACCCAGAGGTCGCTGGACGAGTTCACCAGGCGGCTGCGCTTCGTGTCCCTCGACCCCAGGGAAAACCTGCGTGACCTGCGTGCCGCGCTGAAGCGCAACCGCCGCCTCGTGTACCTGGCGGTCCCGCCGTCCGCATTCACCTCCCTGATCCACGGGATCGGCGAGTCCGACCTAGCCGACGGAACCTCGCTGATCATCGAGAAGCCCTTCGGGCACGACCTCGAGTCGGCGCGCACGCTCAACGACGCCATCCACGCCGTCCTTCCCGAGCCGCAAATCTTCCGCATCGATCACTACCTCGGCAAGGAGACCGTGCAGAACCTGCTGGTCTTCCGCTTCGGAAACTCCGTGTTCGAGCGCGTCTGGGACCGCGACGCCATCGCCCGAGTGGAGATCACCGTTGCCGAGTCGCTCGGTGTCGAGCAGCGCGGCGCGTTCTACGAGCAGACCGGTGCGATCCGCGACATCGTGCAGAACCACCTCTTCCAGGTCTTGGCGATCACCGCGATGGAACCGCCGATCTCGTTCGACGCCGAGTCGATTCGCAACGAGAAGGTGAAGGTGTTGCGCGCGCTCAAGCCGATCACGCCCGACGAGGTGGTTCGCGGCCAGTACACAGCCGGTGTCGTGGACGGCAAACGCGTCCCCGGTTATCGCCGCGAGCCGGGTGTCCACCGCCATTCAACCACCGAGACGTACGCGGCCATGCGCCTGTGCATCGACAGCTGGCGCTGGTCCGGCGTCCCCTTCTTCGTCCGCACCGGCAAGCGCATGGCCGAGCGCGACACCCGCATCGTGCTCACCTTTCGTGACGTCCCGCTGCATCTCTTCCAGCGTCTTGGCGTGCGCTCCGTCGACAGCAATCGCCTGGTCGTGCACGTCCAACCGGACGAGGGCATTGCGGTGACCTTCGTCGCCAAGGTCCCCGGACCGGAGGTTCATCTCCAGGACGTGAAGATGAGCTTCACCTATGACAGCTCGTTCAAGGCCTCCCCGCCGGAGGCGTACGAGCGGCTGCTCCACGACGCGCTGAACGGGGATCACACACTGTTCATCCGCGAGGACGAGGTGGAGCGGGGCTGGCAGGTGGTGCAGCCCGTGCTCGATGCGCCTCCGCCGATCGTGCCCTACCGCGCCGGGTCCTGGGGACCAAAGGAGGCAGACCGATTGGTCGAACCGCTGCACTGGCACAACGCCCACGTCGGCGACGCCGGATGAGCACGCTCATCGGTGTCGACCTCGGCGGCACCAACATTCGTGCCGCCGTCGCCACCGGCACCTACACCCATGCCGCGCCGACGCACTCCGCGACTCCGGGTCAGGACGGACCGGCCGCCGTCGTCGAGGCGATCGCGCGTTGTGTCGCCGAGGCTGCGGGGGGCAGGCATGTCGACGGGCTGGCGATCGGCATCCCAGGCCCCCTGGACCCGCGGCGAGGCATTGTGTACGCGGCCCCTCAGCTGCGGGGCTGGGACAATTTCGAGGCGGCTTCCGCGTTGCGCAGCCGGATCGGCTGCGAGGTCGTCATCAACAACGACGCCAACCTCGCCGGCTACGCGGAGTGGGTCGCCGGCGCGGGCCGCGGAACAACCGACTTCATCTTCATCACCGCGAGCACGGGAGTCGGTGGTGCGCTGATCATCAGTGGCGACCTGTACGCCGGGAAGTCCGGAACCGCCGGGGAGATCGGCCACATGCCGTTGAGCCCCGACCAACCGCCGTGCGGCGAGGGTCACCCCGGGTGCCTCGAGGGCACCGCCAGCGGCACCGCCATCGCCAGGTCGGCGCGGCGGGCGGTGGAGGCAGGCGAGTTCACCTCGCTGTCCGAGCTCGCGCCCGACGCCATCGACGGCAGGGGCGTACAGGACGCTGCGCACGCCGGTGACGAGGTGGCGCTGCGCATCTTCACCGCCGCGGCGCGCAGCCTGGGGCGCGCCGTCGGCGGCTTGATCAACCTGTTCTCCCCGGAGGCGATCGCCATCGGGGGCGGGCTCATCAACGCGGGTGAGCTGCTGTTCGGTCCGCTGCGCGCCGCGGTGGGTGAGATGGCATTCGCCGTGCCTGCTCAGCACTGTCGCATCGTCGAAGCCGAGCTGGGCACCGACGCCGGGCTGGTCGGCGCCGTCGCCTGGGCGGTCAAGAGTTTCGGCCAGTCGAGCCCGGCTGGCAACGGGTAGCCTCCGGCAATGGACATGGGACCGCCAGTCGACCCGCCAGCCCCACCACCGCCGCCGGGGACGCCCGGACCGCCGGGGGCGCGAGGGTCCCCCGTGGCACCGGGCGGACTGCCACCCTCGCGCTGGACATGGCAACGGCTTGTGGTCATCGCCGGCGCGGTCGTGGTCGTCGGCCTCGTCCTCGCCGCCATCGTGCTGGCCACGCGCAAGCCGGCACCGTCGCCGACCCCGCAGGCGATCGTCACGCCATCGGCGTCGGCGTCCGCGAGCCCGTCCCCGAGCGACACGCCGACTCCCAGCCCGACGCCCACGGCGACGGCGCCTCCCACGGCAACGCCCAAGCCGACGCCCACCGCCACCCTCACGCCCCAGAACACACCCACCCAACAGGCGGGACTTCTTTTTCCAGCCAATGGATCGGGCACCGGGTCGGAGTGCGGGGCCAACGGCACGTACACGGGCTGCCCGGTCACGTCGCACCTCATCGGCGCCGCCAATCAGTGGCGCAGCCACAACGCGTCGACCCCCCAACCCCTGTGCCGGTGCCCGTCCACATACTCGTCAGCCTTCGCGCAGCAGAACGACACGCTGCTGCCACCGGGAGACCAGGGCAACCCCGACCGTGCCGCCGTCCAGGTATCCCTGACGCTCTCCAGCGGGACCGAGAACATGGTGGTGCTGTTCGTCCGCCAGGGCGGCACGTGGCTTGCGGACGACACGTACTGCGGCAGCCGGATGAACACCCTCAGCTCAGGCGCTCCCACCACCTGCTAGTCGCGGAACACCCTGCTTCTCTGACCGTTCGCGCACGGCGTGGTCACGGGGCGGTTGCATGCCCCTTCGGCGTGGCCTTCCCGTTGCTAGCGTGACCCCATCCTCGCGGAGCACAGGCTGACGCAAACGCCTGGGGCGCCCGACCGGGCCCGACGCGCAGGACCCGATCGACCCATCTCTTTGAGGCGTCCCCATGTTCTTCGCACGTGCCCTCTCGCACCGTCACAAAGTCGCCGCGCGCCGCGCTGTCAGCAGGCGTGCGGCTCGCGCTCTCATCGCGGTCGTTGCCCTCGGGGCGGCGCTCGGGACGACCGCGGTGGCCGTTCACGCCGCAGCCATACCCTTTGGCACGGTGCTCATCTCGGGCGCGCAGTGGGCTGGTACGGATGCTGGGCTCGGTGACCTCAACGTGTACAGCAACGGCACCCAGAGCCAGGATCAGATGGGTACGTTCGGTCTCAAATACGAGTGCACCGAGCTCGCCCAGCGCTGGGCGTACTACAAGTTCGGCGAGCCGGCGCAGTGGCCGATCAGCAAGGCCGCGGACATGTGGACCGCCGGCCCGACCATGCCGGTTCCGCTCTCGCAGAACCCCAATGGCGGCGCGACGCCGCCCCAGCACGGCGACCTCCTCGTGTTCGCCGCGACGGCGACAAACCCGACGGGCCACGTCGCGGTGGTGAGCTCGGTGACGGCGAGCGGCGTGACCGCGGTCCATCAGAACTTCACCCTCAACGGCACCCTTGCCGGGCAGTGGACTCAAGCGTTGAGCGGGACCACCGTCGCTGCGCTCGGCAACGACCCCGTGATCGGATGGCTGCGTGCCGGTCCGGCCGTCGCTGCCCCGGCTTCGCCCCTTCCCGTGCACGCGTCCTCGGCGCCGAGCACGGCGGTCACACCCGACGGCTCGACGCAGACCGTCTTCTGGAAGGGAACCGCCAACCAGCTGACCGAAGCCTGGTACGCCGGTGGTGCCTGGCACGGTCCGGCCGACTTCGGTCCGTTCGGCACCCTGGTGTCAGCCCCGAGCGTGGCGATCAGCAAGGACGGATTGACGCAGACCGTGTTCTGGCAGGGGGCCAACGGCCACCTCTATGAGGCGTGGTATTCGGGTTCGTGGCACGGGCCCGCCGACCTGACGGCCACCTGGGGTGGGCTGGGCGGCATGACCTCAGCGCCGAGCGCGGTCACCACCAAGGACGGCTCGCAGCTTGTGTTCTGGCGCGGCCCGGACAACCGCGTCTGGGAAGCCTGGTACACGGCCGGCTCATGGCACGGTCCGATCGACCTCGTCAGCCTGGGAACCATGGCGTCCGCGCCGAACGTCGCCGTGACTCCCGACGGCACCACCCAGACCGTTTTCTGGAAGGCGACCAACGGGCTCCTCACAGAGGCGTGGTTCACCGGACAGTGGAACGGACCGCGGCAGTTCGGCAACTTCGGCGCCCTCGCCGGCGCACCGTCGGTGACGGTCACTCCGGACGGGCTCGCCCAGCTGGTGTTCTGGCAGGGCGACGACAAGCACCTGCACGAGGCATGGTTCACCGGCGCCTGGAACGGTCCCTCGGACTTGACCGCCGCGGCATTCGGAGGCGCCAGCCCGCTGCTGTCGTCGCCGACAGCAACTGTCACCACCGACGCCAGCACGCAGATCGTCTTCTGGACCGGTGGCGGTGGCCTCATGTTCGAGGCGTGGTGGGCGGGCGGACGCTGGAACGGGCCGGTCGCGGTGCGCGCCGGCTAGCGCTCGCCGGCGCGGATCGTGGCGGCCAACCTGCTTGTGCCCGGCGCCAGCGGACAGCGCCAGCGCGGATCGTGCGCGCACGACGGTGCGTACGCGAAGTTGAAGTCGAGCACGATGCGATCACCGTCGGTGCCCAGGTCGGCGCCCTTGGCGGTGTCGAGCGCGTAGCGTCCGCCGCCATACGTTTCGGCCCCAGAGGTGGTGTCGGCGAAGGGGACGAAGAGCCCGCCTGCGTAACCGTCGAGCCAGTACGCGCCGAGCTCGTGCTCCGCGTCGTTCAGAGAGAACCGCAGCGTGCCGATGTGGGTCATCCCCGGCACCTCGTCATCGCCGTCGAGATGGCGCGGGCTGATCGGAGCCAGCTCGGCAAGAGCTCGCATCGAGGCATCGTACGCGAAGCAGTCGAAGCGATACCCCGCGCGTCGATCCGCGGCCACCGGCGATTGCGGATGGTCTCGGTAGAGACGCTCCTTGCCGGCACGCCACCGCAGCCACGCCGGCTCACCCGGACCCAGCGCGCGAACCTCAGCGTACAGCTCGTTCACCGTCCGCCGCCATTCCGCGAGCTGCACCGCCGCCGGCGCGTCCATGCTTTTCCGCTTCAGTCGACGAGTTGCGGAAAGAGACCGTCAAGATCGCGTGAGAACGTCGGGAACGCGTGCAGCGTGTCCTCGAGGACGGCGAGCGATATTCGAGCCCTGATCGCCAGAGTCAGCTCGGCGATCATCTCGCCGGCGCGCGGGCCGACGACGAGCGCGCCGACGAGGACCTTGCGTTCCATGTCAGCGACCAGCTTGATCACGCCTCCTGGTGGACCGTTGATGTACCCGCGCGTGCCGTTGCCAGAGTCGGCGCAGACCACGCGCACGTTGGACAGCTGCTTGCGCGCGTTGGCCTCACTCAGCCCCACTGACGCGATCTCCGGGTCGGTGAAGGTCACTCGCGGGATGGCGCGGTGGTCGGCCACAGCCTCCTTGCCGGTGAGCTGCCTGCCGATGACCTTGCCGTGATACCAGGCAAGGTGGGTGAAGGCACCGATCCCCGTGACGTCACCTCCCGCCCAGATGCCCGGCGCCGCAAGCAGGGTCTGGTCGTCCACCTTGATCCAGCCCTTCTCGGTGGTGGCGATGCCGGCCGCCCCGAGGTCGAGCCCATTCAGCTTGGGCCGCCGGCCCGCGGCGACGAGGAGGCGCTCACCGGTGAGTGTCTCGCCGGACTCCAGGCGGAGCTGGATGCCGTCGCCCGCGCTTTCGACAGCGACAGCCCGCGCCGACAGGTGGACCCGGATGCCGTCCTCCTCGAACGCCTTGGCCAGCTCGTCCGACGCCTCCTCTTCCTCGCCGGGGATCAAGCGGTCAACGGCCTCGACCACGTGAACGGTGCAGCCGAACCGGGCGAATGCCTGGGAGAGCTCGGCGCCGATGGGTCCGCTGCCGAGCACCACCATCGAGCGGGGCAGCTGGCGCACCAGAGTCGCCTCGCGGTTGGTCCAGTAGGGGACGCTGTCGATGCCCTCGATAGGCGGAATCGCGGCGGAGGTGCCGGTGCCGATGACGATGCCCCTGCGTGCGGTGAGCTGGCGGTCGCCGACCATGACGGTGTGCGCGTCGGTCAGGCGGCCGTCACCGCGGATGATCGTGGCGCCCTGGTCCTCCAGTGCCTCGGTGGCTTTGGTGTCGTCCTCATCGCGGGCGATGTAGTGGGTGCGCCGGGCGATCTTGGTGAAGTCGACATCCCATTCCACGCGCGAGGCGGCCAGCTCGCGAGCGCGCTCCGCCTCGGCGAGCACCTCCGCGGAACGAAGCAACGTCTTGCTGGGAATACACCCCCAGTACGGGCACTCGCCACCGACGAGCTCGCGCTCGACCACCGCGAAGCTGATGCCGGTTCCCTTCAGCTCGCTGGCCATGCCCTCGGACACTGTCCCGGCGCCGATGCAGATGACGTCGAACGCGTCCCCCCCGCCCGGCGCCACCGCTACAGGGCCAGCGGACGGGTCGGCGCCATCACCGCGGACGGGTTGTTCTTCCAGTCCACCCCGGGAACGTCAATGTAGAGCTCGAGCTCGTTGCCGTCGGGATCGAGGACGTACAGGCTGTGGCTGACGGTGTGGTCGCTCAGGCCGACGATGCGCACGCCCGCCTCCTTGCATCGGGCCACCGCCTCGCGGAGCTCGTCGTCGCTGTCGCCGATCTTGATGCCGAGGTGGTACAGGCCGACATGCCGGCCGGACGGAATCTCCTGTGCCGCCGCACCGACCTCGATGAGCAGCAGCTCGTGGTGGGTGCGGCCGCCCGAGAAGGCGGCGGCCGGGAAGCGCGGGTCCGGCGTGGAGATCTGCGTCCAGCCGAGGACGTCGCGATAGAACGCCGACGAGCGCTGGATGTCATGGACATAGAGGACTGCGTGGCCGAGCTCTTTCACGCGCATCGGCCCAGCGTACCCCGCCGACCATGCCTTCAGGCAGAGCCGGCGCGGGGCAGGCCGTGGGCGCGCTCAGAGCACGGTTGCCAAGAACGCCTTCGTCCGGTCGTGCTGGGGGTTGGCGAGGATCTCGCGGGGGGCGCCGGCCTCGACGACGGCCCCTCCGTCCATGAACACGAGCGCGTCACCCACCTCTCGCGCGAATCCGATCTCGTGGGTGACCACGATCATGGTCATGCCGGAGTGCGCCAACCCGCGCATGACCTCGAGCACCTCACCCACCAGCTCCGGGTCCAGCGCAGAGGTGGGCTCGTCGAAGAGCATCAGCTTGGGCTGCATGGCCAGCGCTCGCGCGATCGCGACGCGCTGCTGCTGACCTCCGGAGAGCTGCCTCGGATAGGTGTCGACCTTGTCGCCTAGTCCGACCCGGTCGAGAAGCGCGCGACCACGATCGACGGCCACGGCCTTCGACTCTCCCTTCACCCGCATCGGAGCCTCGACCAGGTTGGCGAGAGCGGTCATGTGGGGGAACAGATTGAAGCTCTGAAACACCATGCCGATCTCGGCGCGCTTACGGCACACCTCGCGATCGGGCAACTCGTAGAGCTTGTCAGCGCGCTGCCTGTACCCGACCAGCTCACCGTCGACCGAGAGCTTCCCCGCATCGATCTTCTCGAGGTGGTTGATGCACCGTAGGAACGTGCTCTTGCCCGAGCCGGACGGCCCGATGATGCACATGACCTCCTTCGGCGCCACCTCCAGGTCGATGCCGCGCAGCACCTCGAGCCGTCCGAAGTTCTTGTGCACCGCCTCTGCCTGCACCATTGGCGTGGCCATCAGCTGATCCCCGTCATCCGTGTGGTTTCGCGGTGATGGTCACATCGTCCGCCGCCGGGGGTGCTGCGCCACGGAAGTGGAAGAGAGTCCGGCGCAATCTCTGCAGAGGTGTTTCAGGCAGCTGGCGCAACGCGCCCCGTGCGAAATAGCGCTCCAAGTAGTACTGGCCGAAGGTGAGGATGGATGTCATCAGCAGGTACCAGAGGCTGGCCACGATCACCAGCTCGATGATGTTGTAGTTGAAGTTCGAGATCTGCTGCTGAACGAAGAACAGCTCGCCGACGGTGGCGATGACAGCCAGCGAGGTGGTCTTGAGCATTGAGATGGTCTCGTTGCCCGTGGGAGGAATGATCACGCGCATGGCCTGGGGGAGGACCACTCGCCGCATCACCTGCAGACGTGTCATGCCCAGGGCCTGAGCGGCCTCGGTCTGGCCGTGCTCGACGGAGATGATCCCGGCGCGGACGATCTCGGCCATGTACGCGGCCTCGTTGAGACCGAGACCGAGGATGGCCGCCAGGAAGGGGGAGACGAGCTTGTTGGTGATGCCCACCCACTGCAGCGACGTGAAGGGAATGCCGATGGTGACCTTGGGAAGGATGGCAGCGATGTTGAACCAGAAGAAGATCTGGACCAATACGGGTGTGCCGCGGAAGAACCAGATGTAGAACCAGCTCACCGCGGCGACGACAGGATTCTTGGAGAGCCGCATGACGGCGAGCAGGGCCCCAAGCACAACACCGATCACCATCGCGATCGCGGTCAGCTCCAGCGTGACGACGATGCCGCCAAGGATCTGCGCGTTGAAGAGGTACTGGCCCACCACGCGCCAATCGAGCTGGGGCGCGGTGGCGAGGATGTCGATGGCGAGGGCGGCAAGACCCAGCACCACCACCGCCGACACCCAGCGCCAGGGATGGCGAACCGGTATGGCCTTGATCGCCTCCGGCCGCACGCGCGGCGCCGGCGCTGGGAGCGGCTGATCTGCGGAGGTGTTCACGATTCGACTTGGGAGAGACGGCTGCTGGTTCAGCTCAGGTCGCTTGTCGCCTCAATCAGTACTTCGGCACGCAGGCCTGCGTCCCCGTGCCTGAGGAGGTGTTGACATTCACGGCGACGTCGCTGGTGGACACGCCCACGCTGGCCACATTCCACGAATCGAGGATCTGCTTGTAGAAGCCGTGGTCGATCAGGTACTTGATCGCGTCCTGGGTGGCCTGCTGAAGCCCGGAGCTGTGGGCAAGGGCCACGCCATACGGCGCGATGCCGCAGGTCTGACCGCCGATCTGCAGCTTGCCCGCCCTGACCTTGGCCTCGTAGAACGAGACCGAGGCGTCGAGCCAGCCGAAGTCGGAGCGGCCCGAGCTGAGGGCAGCGTCCGCCTGGGTCTGGGTGCCGAAACTCTGCACGGTGATGTCGGCCTTGCCGGCGGTCTTGCAGTTGTTGGTGTCACCGGCGATCGCGCCGCCGCCTGGGTTCGCGCCCATGTAGCCCCACGCGTCGGACTCCTCTGTCGTGCCCCCCTCGACGGCCACGGTGTGTCCACACATGTCCGAGGGCTGCGAGATGGTCGGGCCACCGACGTGCTCCACCCACGATTCTCCGACCTTCGCGTAGGTGACGAAGTCGATGCCCTTGGCCTCGCGGGGTGCGGTCGGCGAGTAGCTCGACCAGGCCATCACGTACTTCGGCGGGCTCTCGAGAAGTGCCGGGATGATGTCTGCGAAGGTGACGTTGTTGATCTTGCATTGCACGCCCCAGACCTTGCAGACTGCCTGGGCCAGGTCGATGTCCCATCCCTTGACCTGTCCGGTGCTTGGATCAACGAACTCATTCGGCTGGTAGCTGGCATCGGAGGCGATCTGCAGCGGGCCGCCCGACTTGATCGCGCTCGGCACCTCGGCGGCGATGCTCGCCTGCGTTGAGATCTCGGTGGCGCCGCTGGTCGGAGCCGTGGTGGTGGTCGTGTTGTTGGAGCTCCCACAGGCGGCGAGCAGAAGCACGCTCAGCACCATTGCGGTCGTGATGCCTCTCTGCGCGCGGTTCCCGATGCGGCCCATGTGGCGGCTCCTCGTGACTGTGGCTGGGAGTTGCGGACGCCTGACGGTAGGGGGCGGATTGTGACCGGCGCCGAGTTGACTGTCCACTCCGGCGCCCCTCGTACGATGGCTGCGGTGGAGAGCTACGACGTCGTGGTCTGCGGGCTGGGGGCGATGGGAAGCGCAACCGCGTACCAGCTGGCCAGGCGCGGCGTCCGCGTCCTCGGCCTGGACCGCCTCTCCCCGCCGCACCGGTTCGGCTCGACGCACGGAGACACGAGGGTCACCCGGCAGGCGATCGGGGAGGGGTTGGCGTACGTCCCCCTTGCCCAGCGCTCGCACCAGCTGTGGCGCGAGATCGAGGCACAGACGGGCGCCGAGCTGCTGACCACCAACGGCCTGCTGGTGCTGGCGTCACCCGGCCTGCAGACGCGTCACCACGGCAAGACGCGGTTCCTCGAGACCACCATCGAGGCCGCTCGCGCGTTCTCGATCGACCACGAGGAGCTGAGCGCGGCCGAGATCAGCAGTCGATATCCCCAGCTGCGCCTGAGCGGCGACGAGAGCGGCTATTTCGAGCCTGGTGGTGGCTTCGTCCGGCCGGAGGCCGCGGTGTCGGCCCAGCTCGAGCTGGCGCGGCGGTCGGGCGCGGCGATCCGGACCGTTGAGGCGATGACCGGGTACGTCCAGGACACGGACGGCGTCACGGTCACCACCACGGCGGGGCGCTACGCGGCGGGGACGCTGGTCCTCGCCGCCGGCGCGTGGCTCGGCGCGATCCTCGGCGAGCCGTACGCCCGCGATTTCGCCATCAGCCGTCAGGTATTGCACTGGTACGCCGTCGACGGACCGATCGAGCCCTACCTTCCGGACAGGTTTCCGGTCTTCATCTGGGACAGGCAGCCGGTGTCGTTCTATGGGTTCCCGGCGATCGACGGCCGGGACGGCGGGCTCAAGGTGGCCGCCGAGCAGGCTGTCCCGAGCGCAACGGTCGACGACGTCTCGAGGGAGGTGGGCACGGGAGAGCTGTACGGGTTCTACGACGCGATCGTCAGGGACCACCTGCCGGGTCTGGCGCGACGCTGCATCAGGGCGGTCACCTGCATGTACACGACCACCCCGGACGGGGACTTCGTCATCGATCGCCATCCCGAGCACCCGTCCGTGGTCATCCTCTCGCCGTGCTCCGGCCACGGCTTCAAACACTCGGCCGCCATCGGCGAGGCGGTAGCAGCTACGGTCGCCGGCGAGGTGCCTGTGGTCGACCTCAGCCCATTTTCCCTGCAGCGGTTGCGACCTCAGTCAGTCCCCAGCTGAACCGAGAGAGCGCTCCGCCACTCCGACGCCTGCAGGAACGCTCGGAACGCTTCCGCGGCGGCGCTCAGCGAGCGGTCCCTGACCCACATGACGTGCCAGCGCCGCTGCACCGGGAATCCTTCGACACGGAGAGGTCGCAGCAGCCCCAGTTGCACCTCCAGCTGGACGGCATGCGTGGACAGGACAGTCACCCCAAGGCCGCCCGCCACGGCTCGCTTGAGCGCGCCGTTGCTGGCCATGTCCATCGTGGAGACGGCCTGTACGCCCGCGTGCGCGAGGATGAGCTCCGCCGACTCGCGGGTGCCGGAGCCGCGCTCGCGGAGCAGCAGCGGGCCATCCAACAGGTCGCGTGGCTGCAGAGGCTCGCGTTCGACAAGCGGGTGGGTCGGGGCGCTGAAGCACATCAACTGGTTGTCGAGGAACGGCTCGGCTTCGAGGAGTCCGTCGTCCCACAAGCGGCCGACGACACCGAGATCGGCGCTGCCGTCGACGAGGAGCTCATGCACCCGCGAGCGATTGACGACATCGAGGCTCAGCTCGACCTTGGGGTGGCGGTGGTGGAAGGCAGCCAGCGCGTCCGGCAGGACGTACACGCCGACGGTCGTGTCGCCCGCGACTCGCACGGTGCCCGCACGCAGGCCGGCGAGATCTCCGATGGCATGCTCGGCGTCACCGACCGAGGCCAAGATGCGCGCCGCTCGCTCGTACAGCGCTCGTCCGATGGCGGTCAGCTCGGGAGCACGCCGAGCCGGATCAAGCAAGGGGTAACCGACGGCGCGAGCGAGGGCCTGCATCTGATGAGTGACAGCGGGCTGGGTGAGCGACAGCTCCCGAGCCGCTCTCGTGAAGCTGCGGTTGTCGACCACGCTCGTGAAGATTCGCAGCTGCCGCAATGTCAGGCTACGCTCCAATCGCGTTGTCATTAGAAAATTCTATGCAAAGTAACCTGAGAATGCATTGGACTTCACTCTAGCCCACGCCTACTCTCGTGAGATGCCCCCACCACGCCGTCCGCCGACCCCCACGCAGGTGGCCCGCGAGCATTCGGATGCAGCGATCCGGCCCGGCTAGGCGGCGCGCCATGTCCTACGCCGATCCGCTCGACGCGATCGACGGGGCGAAGAGCGAGGCGGATGAGGCGGGGCACGATCTCCGCGGGTTCACGCGCCGCACCGGCTCGTTTGGCTATCGCTTCGAGGCACGCTGCCATACGTGCAGAGAAACAGTGACCGTCGCCAGGGTCAACGCCGGCTGGGACTACAGCAGGCCCATCGACTCCTGCGCGACAGAGGCGAGCTGAGCGACCGCCGTGGATCAGGACTTTCGTGCAACCGCGGCCAGCATGGTCGGAAACGGTCGCGGCATTCTCGCCGCCGACGAGAGTGTGGCGACGATGAACAAGCGCCTGGAAGCGACGGGAGTCGCTCCGACGGCCGAGCAGCGGTGTGCCTATCGAGAGATGCTGCTGACCACTCCCGGGCTCTGCGACTCGATCAGCGGGATCATCCTGTCCGATGACATCTTCACCGCCCAGGTGAGCGACGGGCGCCCCTTTCCGGATGCATGCCGTGAGGCCGGGCTGCTCCCAGGCATCAAGGTGGACACCGGGGCGAAGCCCCTTGCCAATGCTGCCGGGGAGACCGTGACCGAGGGCCTGGACGACCTTCGGGCCCGGCTCGAGTTGTACGCGAGCGCGGGGGCAGCATTCACCAAGTGGCGCGCGGTGATCCAGATTGGCGAGCGGCTCCCCTCACGACGTGCGCTGGTCGCCAACTCGCATGCCCTGGCCAGGTACGCGACCCTGGTCCAGGAGGCCGGCCTGACACCGATCGTTGAGCCGGAGGTTCTCATGGACGGCAGTCACGGCCTCGATCGGTGCGAGGAGGTCACGCAGACCGTGCTCCACACCGTTTTTGAACAGCTGGCCGAACAGGGGGTCGTTCTCGAGGGGACGGTGCTGAAGCCGAACATGGTGCTCGCCGGGAGCGACTGCGAGCCCCGCGCCGGCACCGACGAGGTTGCTGCGGCCACGGTGCGCACCCTGCGCAGCACGGTCCCAGCGGCCGTGGCCGGGGTGGCGTTCCTCTCCGGCGGACAGGGTGTCGACCAGGCGACGGCCCACCTTGCCGCCATCAACGCGCTCGGGCCGCAGCCGTGGGAGCTGTCGTTCTCGTTCGGACGCGCGCTGGTCGACGAGGCCCTCCAAGCGTGGCGCGGTGACCCGCAGCGTACTGGTGCCGGACAGGACGCGTTGGTGGCGCGGGCGCGTGCCAACGCTGACGCCCGCGCCGTCTGGGCCGCGCCCGCGGGTTCATGGCCGGGCCGGGCTCAGCGCCGTTCTGCCGCCAGTTGCAGGAGGTGATAGACGAGGATCAGCTGGGTCACCGCCAGCGGCTCGTTGCGAACGCCTTCGATGGACCCGATCCCGCTCGGCAGGACCGCGTCGTCGCCGAAACCCAGGCCGCGCCAGAGCGCCTCTTCCACCTGGCGGGTCAACGCGGGTGGAGCGTGCCCGTGGATGTGCAGTGCGTCGACGGGCTTGCCGTCGTCGTCACGAATCAACTTGAGGTGAATGGCCCGGCGATTTTCGTCGGTGAGCACCGATGAGAGGTCGGGGTGGGAAACGGTCGGCCGCAACAGGAGCATGGCGCTGAGCGTGGGCTCCCCGTCCGGCTCGTCGTGGTCGTGTCCGTGGCCGTCTGCGGTCTGCTTCAGCGAACCGAAGCGGACCACGATGTCGGCCTTGGCGCGCTGCGGGCGGATGAACTCGACGGACTCCGTCTCCCGTCTTTCCAGCTCAGCCAGGACCTGCTCACGCGAGTAGCCACGTTTGCTGGAGTCGCGGGCGATCTTCCAGGCGACGCGGATCGGCTCCGGCGGGTCGAGGTACACGCTGACGTCAGCGCAGGCCTCGCCCAGCTTGGTGTGCAGGGGCAGCAGCCCCTCGATGATCACGAACCGGCGCGGCTCGACATACTCGGGGCGACCGAAGGTGCCGGTGCTGTGGTCGTACTTCGGCTTAAGGATGGGCTGGCCGTTGGCGAGCAGCTGGAGATGCTGCTCCATGATCTCGATGTAGTTGCACTTCGGGTTGAGTGGGGTGAAGGGCAGGTTGCGCCGCTCCTCGCGGTCGTAGCGGTGATAATCGTCGACGCAGACGGCGGTGACGTTCTCCTTCCCGAGAGCCTCGACCAATCCCTTGGTGAGCGTCGTCTTGCCCGCGGCGCTGTCCCCGGCGATGCTGAGCATCACAGGGCGCAGCGCGACCTGGTCGTCCGCCCACGCCGCGCGTTGAATGGCCATCGCCTTGTCAGGCATGACCCCGTCGGCGGTCACGCGGTGTCCACCGCGTCGGGTGGCTGCCCGGCGGACAGCAACCGGCTCTTGCGCACGTCGGCCTCGTCGATGAGCATCAGGTCGTCGCGGCCCACCGCCCCGCCGGCGCCGACGAGACGGTTCGCCTGGCGCAGGCGGCACCGTTCCAGGGCGTTGCGAACGCTGCGCGCGTTGGCGAACCGAGGCTGCGCCATGCGCCTGTCGAGCAGCTCACGAAAGGCTTGGACCGCCCCCGGGGAGAATCGGTAGCGCTGCTGGTCGAGCATCAGGGTGGCGATCTGCAGGAGCTCGTCAACCGTGTAGTCAGGGAACTCGATGTGGTGAGCGATGCGCGACTGCATACCCGGGTTGCTCTCGAAGAACGTGTCCATGCGATCCCTGTAGCCGGCGAGCACGACGACGATGTCGCTGCGCTGGTTCTCCATCACCTGGAGGAGGATCTCGATCGACTCGGCGCCGTAGTCGCGCTCGTTGTCGTGCTTGTAGAGGTAGTACGCTTCATCGATGAACAGCACGCCTCCCATGGCGCGCTTGAGCACGTCGCGCGTCTTCGGCGCGGTGTGGCCGATGTATTGGCCGACCAGGTCGTCGCGGCTGACGCTCGTGAGGTGACCCTTGGCGAGGTAGCCAAGACGGTTGAGGATCTCGCCCATGCGCATGGCAACCGTGGTCTTGCCGGTGCCGGGGCTGCCGGTGAAGCACATGTGCAGCGACGGCCGTTCGGACTCGAGGCCGAAACCATGGCGGAGACGATCGATGACCAGCAGCGACGCAATCTCGCGAATGCGTGTCTTCACCGGCTCGAGGCCGACCAGGTCGTGCTCGAGGCTCTCGAGCACGTCGGCGATTCGGGCCTCGGCGAGCTGCGCGCCCATGTCGACCTGGGCATCAGCGTCCCATTCGGGAAGCACCTGATCAGTGGCGGCGGCGTCGATCGCGATGTCGTCGCCCGCAGCCGGTGCAGTGTCGGGCGCGCCGGCGGCGGCGTTCTGCGGGGTCATCCCGAAGCGCCTCCGGCCGTCGGGCGCCATCACTTACGGTACCTCTCACCCTCGGGACTGTCGGTGGCGTAGGCGTGGAGCGCGTAACGGACCTGGCGATCGGGACCCTCCTCGCGCTCGAGGCGGAAGCCCGGCTCAGCGGCCGGCCGGTTGACGATGAAGCTGAGCGCCGTCGTCTGCCGGCCCAGGGTGCGGTCATACGCGTTGAGCCGGACGTAGTGATCGGGGTGCGCCTCGCGGCAGCGGTTGATCTCGAAGAGGACCGCCGAGGCGTCGTTCATGTCGAACATCGGCAGCTCCCACATCTCCCACAGGAAGTTGCGCGGGTGCGGGTCGTCAGTGAACTCGACGGACAGTGGCCAGTTGTTGTCGAGGCAGTACCGCACCTGGGCCGTGATCTGCTCGTCGTCGAGATCGGGAAGATAGGAGAACGTTCCCTGGGTGATGCGCATCGTGTTGTCTCCTGTCAGGCCGACGTCGGCGTGGACACCACGTCGGGTGTGTCCGTCGACTCGTAGTTGAAGCTGATCTCGCCCCAGACGTCGAGAGCTGCGCGCAGCTCCGGGCTCCACTTGGCGGCGGCCTTGAGGATGTCGGGGCCCTCGTTGACGTAGTCACGGCCCTCGTTGCGCGCCTGCACCATCACCTCGAGCGCCACACGATTGGCGGTGGCGCCGGCGGCGATGCCCATGGGATGCCCGATGGTTCCGCCGCCGAACTGGAGCACCGTGTCCTCGCCGAGGTAGTCGAGGAGCTGGTGCATCTGGCCGGCGTGAATTCCACCCGATGCGACGGGCATGACGCCCGGCATGGAGACCCAATCCTGGTCGAAGTACAGGCCCTTCTGCGGATCGGCCGCTGTGTAGCCCTGGCGGCACGTGTCGTAGTAGCCGCGGATCATGTTGGGATCGCCCTCCAGCTTGCCCACGACCGTCCCGGCGTGCACGTGGTCGACACCGAGCAGGCGAACCCATTTGGCGATCACCCGGAAGCTCACACCGTGCGTCTTCTGCCGTGTGTACGTGCCGTGACCGGCACGGTGGAGATGGAGGATGACGCCGTTGCGGCGCGCCCACTTCGACATCGACGTCATCGCCGTGTAGCCGACGGTGAGGTCCATCATCACGATGACGCTGCCGAGCTGCTTGGCGAAGTCGGCACGCTCGTACATGCTCTCCATGTCGGCGGCGGTGACGTTGAGGTAGTGGCCCTTGATCTCACCGGTCACCGCCTGCGCTTTGTTGACGGCTTCCATCGACGCCAGGTATCGGTCCCGCCAGCGCATGAATGGCTGGCTGTTGATGTTCTCGTCGTCCTTGGTGAAGTCGAGGCCGCCGCGCAGCGCCTCGTAGACCACGCGTCCGTAATTGCGCGCGGAGAGGCCGAGCTTGGGCTTGGTGGTGGCGCCGAGGAGCGGGCGGCCGTACTTGTTGAGGTACTCGCGCTCCATGACGATGCCATGTGGCGGGCCCTGGAACGTCTTGACGTAGTGCGGCGGGATGCGCATGTCCTCGAGGCGAAGCGCCTTCAGGGCCTTGAAGCCGAAGACGTTGCCGATGATCGAGGACGTGAGGTTGGCGATCGACCCCTCCTCGAAGAGATCGATGTCGTAGGCGATCAGCGCGATGAACTGTCCCGGCGTGCCGGGGACCGGGTCGCACCGGTACGCCTTGGCCTGGTAATGCTCGTGGGCGGTGAGCCGGTCGGTCCAGACCACCGTCCACGTCGCCGTCGAGGACTCCCCGGCGACCGCGGCCGCCGCCTCCTCGGGATCGACGCCCTCCTGCGGAGTGATCCGGAACGCGCAGAGGATGTCGGTGGGCTTGGGCTCGTAGTCGGGCTCCCAGTAGCCCATCTTCTTGTAGGGGATGACCCCGGATGCCCAGCGATCGTCGGCCGGCGGGCTCGCCTGGGCCGGTGTTGGTTCGGCGACTGCCATGGCCTTGTCTCCTCTTCGGCGGCGGAATCGATCGTCGCCTGAAAGCCATGGTCATCTGCGTTCGCATCAATGTCAATTGATTTTCCATTGACGACTATGTAGGCTGCACTTATGACACTGCGCCAGCTGGCGACGTTTCTTGAGGTGGCTCGCGCCGGCTCGGTGAAGGGAGCGGCTGAGCAGCTCTTCGTGACCCAGCCCGCCGTGTCCGCGGTGCTGGCGTCTCTGCAGCGCGAGCTCGGCGTCGACCTCGTCGCTCGCGACGGCCGCGGTCTGCGCCTCACCGACGCCGGCCGTGTCCTCGCCGACTACGCGCGGCGCATCCACGGCATGCTCGACGAGGCCGCGGCGGCGACCACCGGCGTCCAGGCACGGGGACGCCTGCGGATGGCCGCGGTGACCACGGCGGGTGAGCATCTTCTGCCAGCCGCGATCGCCGGCTTTCGAGAGCTCCATCCCACCGCCGAGGTGAGCCTGGAGGTTGCCAACCGCGGCCACGTCTGGGAGCGTCTTGATGCTCACGAGGTTGACCTGGTGGTGGCCGGCCGGCCGCCGGCAGCGCGCCTGCTTCGGTCGCGCGCGGCGCGGCCCAACCAGCTGGTGATCGTCGCCGCTCCAGGGATCGGCACCTCGTTGACCGCTGCCGCGCTGGCGGGGCAGACGTGGCTCCTCCGTGAGCGCGGGTCCGGCACTCGGGCCACCACCGAGGAGTACCTCGCCGCGTTGGGAATCGAGCCGGCGAGCCTGACTCTCGGCTCGAACGGCGCCATCCGCGAAGCCGCAGCGGTGGGCCTCGGCATCACCCTGATCTCGAGCGAGGCGGTGGAGGTTGAGCTCGCCGCCGGCCGGCTGGTCACCGTCGCGGCGCCCGACGTCCCGCTGCGCCGGGATTGGCACGTCGTCACCCGTGCCGAGGAGCGCCTCCCGGAGAGCGCGTCGCTGTTCCTCACGTACCTCGTCGAGCGCTGCCGCTTCGTGCCGACCGACGAGGGGTGACGCCGCGGTCACACGGGTGACGTCGGGTCCGGGCAGACGTATGCTGAACCACACGGTCACACGTCACACAGGGTGATCTCATGGAACCGCCGCCGAGTCAGCCCGCGACAGGGGGCGATTCGGCGGGCCCCGACGACCGCTCCGACACCGGCGCCCGCCGCGTGCAAATGGTGACCTGCGGCCGGTGCGGCTGGCCCAGTGCATCCGTGGCCCAGGAGGGCATGCGGTTGCTCAGCTTCGTGTGCCACTGGTGCGGCAAGACCACGGTCGGCGTCGTCGACCCGACGATCCGCCGCAACGTCATCTTCTGATTGGTCAGCCGCGGCGGTACGTGGCGACAGCCAGGGGCGCGAACACGGCGATGAGGCCGGCCGACCACAGCAGGGCCCGCACCACGAAGTACGACGCCGGGTGGCCGACCAGGGCCTCCGCAGGCGCGCCCTGGGTGAGTGTGCGCACCGCGTTGACCATGACGGTCATCGGCTGGTTCTCGGCGAAGCCCTGCAGCCATGTCGGCATCGACGCCACCGGGACGTAGGCGGAGGAGATGAACGTGAAGGGAAACACGATGAGCGCGAAGCCCTGGGCGGCCTGAGCGGAGCCGCCGACCATGCCGATGAGGATGAACAGCCACTCGAACACGAAGCCGAACAGCACGACCAGCGCCGCCGCCTCGAGCGCTGCGCCGGCGCTGTCATGGAGTCGGAAGCCGACCGCGAAGCCGATGGCGATGGTGATCGCCAATGACCACACCTGGATGGCGGTGTCGGCAAGAGCACGGCCCAGGATCACCGCGCTTCGTGGGATGGGCAGCGAGCGCAATCGAGACACGAGTCCCGAGCCGACGTCCTCGGCCATGCCCACCGCCGCGTACATGGCATTGAACAGCACGCCGGTGGTGATGAAGCCGGGGACCACGAAGTTGACGTAGTCGATCCCATGCGTGGTGATGGCTCCACCGAACACGTAGCGGAAGATGAGCAGGAAGAGCGCGCCCTGCAGCGTGCCCACCACGATCATCTGCGGGGAGCGCAGGAAGTTGAGCAGCACGCGGCGGGCGAGCTGCTGGGTCGAGGTGAACAGGCCCGCCGGATGTGCCGTTCTCGGTGGCAGGACCATGCTCATGCCGCAACCTCCCCTGACGTTGTGGTGAGCGCGAGGAAGGCCTCGTCGAGGGTGGGCTGACGCACGGACACCTCGTCGAGGGAGATGCCCACCGCGTCGAGCGGGCGCAGCGCCGCGAAGAGCTGCGCTGTGCCGGCGCCGAGCCGGACGCGCACGCTGCGCGTGGCCACGTCGACGACGGGCGCGTCGTCGCCGATGGCCGCGAGGGTGGTGGCGACACGCTCGAGGTCGCTGGTGTCGCGCACGTGCACCTCGACGATGCTCCGTCCCGCCCGCTGCTTAAGGTCGCGCGGTGTGCCCGAGGCGACGACGCGGCCGTGGTCGATGATGGCGACGTGCGAGGCGAGGTGGTCGGCCTCGTCGAGGTACTGCGTGCTCAGCAGGACGTCGGTGCCGTTCGCCACGAGGGCGCGGATGAGGTCCCAGAGCTCGAGACGGCTGCGTGGGTCGAGCCCGGTGGTGGGCTCGTCGAGCAGGAGGAGACGCGGCCTCCCCACCAGGCTGGCACCGAGGTCGAGGCGACGGCGCATGCCCCCGGAATAGGTGCGCACTGTGCGGTCTGCGGCATCGGTGAGGCCGAGCTGCTCGAGGACGCGCGCGGCGTCGGCGCGAGCCTGGGCACGCGGGACGCCGAACAGGCGGGCGACCATCTCGACGTTCTCGCGGCCGGTCATGGCCGGCTCCACGGCGGCGTTCTGGCCGGCGAGCGCCAGCAGGCGGCGAACCGACGCGGGCTCGCGAGCCACATCGTGGCCGCCGACGCAGACCACGCCGGCGTCCGGGCGGAGCAGGGTGGCGACGATGCTGATCAGCGTCGTCTTGCCGGCGCCGTTGGGGCCGAGCACGGCGAGCACCTGGCCGGGCTCCATGGTGAGGTCAAGGCCGTCCAGGGCCCGGGTCTTGCCGAAGGTCTTGACCACGCCTTCGGCTTGGATGGTGGCGGTCATGTTCCTCTCCGGTTGTACGATGCACTAACGCTGACAGGGCGCTATAGTGACCTAACGATGTTAGGGATGTCAAGGCTGTCCATCGGCCACAATCGCCCCCAGGAGGACCCGAGGAACGCCATGCGCCGAGACGACCGGGGAGGGCTGAACCGCGACGCGGTGGTCGAGGCCGCCCTCCCGCTGGTCGACGAGCTGGGCATTGACGGCCTCTCCATGCGGGCGCTCGCCGACCGCCTCGGGGTGAAGGCCGCATCTCTCTACTGGCACCTGCGCGACAAGGAGCAGCTGCTCGAGCTGCTCGCCGAAGCGCTGCTCGATCGCGTCGAGATTCCGGACGGGCAGCGCGGCTGGCGGGCAGAGGTGACGGCGTCGTGTAAGGCGCTGACGGACGTCGTGCAACAGCATCGCTCAGCGGTGTCGGTGGTGCTCGCCTCCCTCCCGGTGGTGCGACAGAGCCGGTTGCGCCGCGACCTCACCCGTCTCCTTGCCCCGACAGGCGTTGCGGACCCGGAGGGCGTCGCTTTCGCGCTAATCGTGCAGGTGGTGGCGGCTGCCACCGCCGCCCCATCGTCAGCCCCGCGGGAGCTGGGCAACGGGATGACGCTGCGCATCGACTCCGGGTCATGGCGCGTGCTGGTGCGCGCTGCGCCGCTCGACGCACCGGTGGAGGTGGCGCGGTCGGAGGGCGGCGGCGGCGCGCCGTCCCTCGACATGAGCACGGACGGGGAGGTGGTGGTGCGCAACCGCCGCGGCGCCAACCGCGGCTCTGTCGAGCTGAGCCGCAACCACTCCTGGTCCATCAAGTTGCATGGCGGTACCTGGAACACCGCACTCGACCTCACCGGGCTGCGCATCACCGGCGTCGAGATGGACAGCGGCGGCGGCAACGTCACCTGCGTCCTGCCGATGCCGCACGGCATCGTTCCAGTGCGGATCAACAGCGGCATCGTCGGGGTCACGCTGCGACGGCCGCGCGAGGCAGCCGCGCATGCGCTGGTGCAGACGGGCTCGGTGAAGGTGCGCTTCGACGGCGACCTCATCAAGGCGACGATGACGGACGTGCAGTGGAACTCGCCCGGTGCCTCACAGCGCGACGATCGTTACGACGTCACCGTGTGCAGCGGCTGCGTGAAGGTGGCCATGGATTCGACCGCGCCGGCGGACAGCGCGCCGAGCGCGGCAGTCCCGCAGGACGGGGTCGCGACCGCCGGTCGCGGCGCGAGCCAGGTCGTCGCGCTCATTCTCGATGGCATCGAGCAGCAGGTGGCCGCGGTCGAGGCCGAACGATGAGTTGAGGCTCCTGCGCGAGTCTCATCTCAGATGGGGACCGAGCCGACCCTCCCGGACCGCGCGCGCCGCCACGAATCCCGGACCACCGTGCCGGTCGACGTGCAGGGCATCTGTGCGGACGCGGCCGCCGTGGACGCGCTGGCCCGTGTGCAGGTCGCCGTCCGCCGGCGGGGATTGGAGGTCCGTCTGCGCAGCGGCTCAGTGGAGCTTGGCCGCCTCATTGCGCTGATGGGATTGGAGGATGTCCTCCCGGCTGACCGTTAGCCGTCGAGGCGGGGCGGGAGGCCGAACAGCGGGAAGAGGCGCTGCGTGTCGAGGAAGAAGGTGATCTCCTTGACGGCTCCGTTCTCGATCTCGACCACCTGCAACGCCCAGGGCTCATGGCCGCTTCCCGACTCGCTCGGCTTGTACTGGCCGAACGCGGGCGACCCGTTGGCCGTGGCGGCCGGAAGCAGCCGCGAGCCCTGGCAGCCGATCCCCGGGCCGAACCACCACGCGAAGACGTCGTCGCGACCGGAGAGCCACAGGTCGTAGGGCGGCATCGACTGGACCGCGTCCTCGCGGATCACCGCGGTGAGAGCGGTGAGGTCGTAGCGCTGGAAGGCGTCGACGTAGCGGCGCAGCAGCTCCTCCTGGTTCTCGTCCACGGTCGGCGCCACGGAATCGGCGCTGGCGCCCGTCGTCGCGAGGGTGGTGCGCGCCCGCTGCAGCGCGCTGTTCACGGAGGCGACGCTCGTCTCCAGGAGCTCGGCCACCTCCGTCGCCTGCCAGCGCAGCACCTCGCACAGGATGAGCGCGGCGCGCTGGCGCGGGGGAAGCTGCTGCAGCGCGGCGATGAAGGCGAGCTTGACGGTGTCGCGCTCCACGGCGACGTCGGCGGGGTCCAGCTCAGCGAGTGCGTTCCCGGGGATGGGCTCGATCCACGTGACCTCGGACCGGGTGTGGAGGTTGGAGACGATGGGCTCCTGGGCCGGACCGAGGTCCATCGGTAGGGCGCGGCGCTGCCGGCCCCGGAGCATGTCGAGGCACACGTTGGTGGCGATGCGGTGCAGCCATGTGGCCAGCGCCGAGCGGCCGTCGAAGCTGTCCAGGGCCCGCCAGGCGCGGAGCATCGTCTCCTGTACGGCGTCCTCGGCCTCGAAGGGCGAGCCGAGCATCCGGTAGCAGTAGGCGAGGAGCGGGCGGCGGTGATCGTCGAGCTGCGCCTCAGCGCTCGGGATGGTGAGCACGGTGGTGTCGGACACAAGGGTCATCCTATCCAAGGACGAACGTCAGCTCACAAACTCATCGGTCCGCGGGCGATGAATCGCGGCACGCCCGTCCGTCAAAAGGGATATCAACTGGCCACCAGGCAGCAACCGGCAAGAGGACATGAGATGACCGAGAAAACGGCCCTCCAGATCACCGGCATCCTGAACGTCGCCATCCCCGTCAGCGACCACGACCGTTCGATCGAGTTCTACGTCGGCACCCTGGGTTTTGAGAAGCGGCGCGATGCCCCCTTCGGACCGGGCATGCGCTGGGTCGAAGTGGCCGCGCCGGGCTCGGTGACCAGCATCGCCCTGGCGCCCCCGCATGGCCGCCCCACCGGGATCGACACGGGGATCCGCCTCGGCACCCCGGACGTGGATGCGAT
>QHBU01000037.1 GCA_003244045.1 Candidatus Aeolococcus gillhamiae | reverse complement strand
GTGAGATGCAGGACGAGGCTGCCCACGTTGCCGCCGCCGTTGGGGGCGGGCGGTCCGGCATTTCCCGCGGCGAGGCCGCCGACGCCAACCACCAGGAACACGAGCGCGCAGAGCTGAGCGTAGAGACGTGCCATGGGCGCGAGTCTGCCCGATCGTCAGGCGGCCGCGCCCGCCCGGGAGGGGCGCCGGTTCACGGAGCCAGGAAGGCTGAGGCGTCTCCCCCGGCAACCAATGGCGCCACCCGGCGGCGGGCGGCCCGGGCCTCGGCCAAGCAGGTGGGCGAGCAGTAGCGGCCGCGCAGCTCCATGGCCTTGAAGCCGTCGTAGCCGGCGCCGCAGTGGGCGCAGATCTTGACGGCGCGGGGATGGTGGCGACGGGGCATCGAGGCCTCCTGTTGGTCTGGCCGTGTGGGCTGGGTGCAGTGACAACGACGTCGAGCCCGAATTGGTAACGGCCCCTGCAATCGTGCCACGGGATTGCAGTTAGCGCGCGTGTTTGGGCGGCCCCCGTCAGCGCTCCTGTCGGAGGGCGATGAGGGTGACGTTGTCGGTCGCGCCGGCGTCCAGCGCTGTCTGCACTGCCCGCTCGACGACGGCAGTCAGCGGTCCCGGCGTCTCGAGCAGCACGGCGATGTCGGCATCGGCCAGGGGCTCCCAGAAGCCGTCGCTGCAGAGCATGAGCACGTCCCCCGCGACGAGCTCGATCGAGAGCGCCTCGGCCTCGAGCGGGTCACCCATCACCGCCCTGGTGATGAGGTTGCGCCGCGAGTTGCTGCGCTCGGATCCCGGGGGCAGCGCGCCCGCGCGCACCTGCTCGCCGACCCAGGAGTGGTCGCTGGTGAGCAGGCGAGCCTCGCCGCCACGGACCAGGTAGGCGCGGCTGTCCCCGGCGTGGCCGATCACCGCGCCCGCACCGTTGACGGCGGCGAGGGTGAGAGTGGTGCCCGGCCGGCCGCCGATCTCGGTACGCAGCTCTCCCACCGCTCGGTTGGCCGCGTCGACGGCGGCGAGGACTGCCTGTTGGTCGGCGCCGCCGGCGACGAGCACCGCGATGGCCGCCGCGGAGGCCGCCTGCGCCGCCTCCCTGCCGCCCGGGAGGCCTCCCATCCCGTCAGCCACCAGCAGCCCAACGCCCTCTCCACCGCGCAGCTGGGTCACCGCGAAGGCATCCTGGTTCTCCTGGCGGACCGGTCCGATGTGGGTGGCCGCGGCGATCTGGTGCGAGTCGGTCGACGTCGCGGACAGGTCGGCGACGGTGATCGCCTCCGGCACGCTCACTGGCCCGCGCCGGCGGATTCCGGCTCAGCGGCCGCGGCCCGCCCCAGGAGCATCTCCACCACCTCGTCGGCGATGGTCACGGGGTCGTGGCACTGGATGGTGGTCATGCCCAGCTCGGTGGCGGCATCGACGTTGCAGCGCATGTCGTCCACGAAGAGGCAATCGTGGGGCGCCAGACCGAGGCGCTCGCAGGTGAGCAGGAAGATGGCCGGGTCCGGCTTGCGCAGCCCCACCTGCGAGGAATCGACGACGACGTCGAACAGCTCCTCGACCGGCAGTAGCGACCGCCACACCGATTCGCCGCTGCGCGAGATATTGGTGAGCAGCGCGGTCCGGTAGCCCGCTCCCTTGACCTGGCGAACCGTGTCGATCATCGCGCCGCACGCGGGCAGCCCGCCTCCGAACACGACGTGCTGGGCGATGCGCGCATCCACCGCCTCGTGGCCACCCGCGGCAATGTAGCGCGCGGCCATGCGGGCAAAAAACTCCTCGTCGGAGATCGCCCCGGTCTCCAGCAGGTGGAGGTCGTGCGCGCCGGTGGGCAGGTGGTACACGTCGCGGAACTCGTTGAGAAAGAAGCGCAGCAGGTCGAGCTGGACGGGGTCCACGATGGTCTCGCGATGACGGCCCAGCGGCTCGGTCATGACCCCGCCAAGGTCGAAGATCGCTCCCTTCAGGGTGCGTTCGAAGGGTCGATCGATCACCGATTCATTGTGTCCCATCGCCCGCGACCGCCAGCCCTACGCGGGCTCGGGATCCCCACGACCGCGCAGCAGCTCGACGCGGCCGTCCCCAGTTCCGCTCAACGCGCGCGCCGGCAGAGCGCTCACCACCGCCGCCGCGACGAGCGCCACCGCGACGCCGGCAAGGGTGTCCGTCAGGTAGTGCTCCGCCATCACCAGCACCGCGACCGCGACGGCCGCTGGATACAGCAGCCACATCCAGCGCCACCGCGAGCGCTGCGCGCTGATCACCACGGCGGCCACGAGCACCGGGATGGTCACGTGCAGCGAGGGCATGGCGCCGAACGGTTCGGGATCGGCACCCGCGTACAGGGAACCGAGGTGGAGCGACTGGAGCACCTCGACGACGCTGCGGTGCAGATGGGGCAGCAGGCCCTGCTGCGCAGCCAGCCACGGCGGCGACTGCGGGAACGTGAGGTACACCGCGAAGCCGATGACCATCGCCAGCAGGTAGGTCGCCACGAAGGCGTCGAAGCGCTCCCGGTGCCGCCACCACAGCCACCCCGCGGCGAGCAGTGGCGCCACGTAGTGCGCCAGGTACACCGCCGTGAGCGCCCAGGCGGGAGCTCCGAGCAACAGAGGAAGGTGATGCTGAAGCCAGACGGGAACCACGGTCCCGGTCAGGGCGCGGTCAGCCGCAATCAGGAACGCGGACGAGGCGTGGATCCCCTGCCGCTGGGAGAGACCGCCGAGCGCCAGGAAGACAATGGCGATGAGCAGCATCGGAGCCCAGCGGCTGAGCCACTGCGGCACCGGCAGCAGCAGGGCCGCGACGGCCACCGCGCCGAGCGCCACAAGCCACCAGTCGAAGGTGCCGCCCGCCGCGAGGCTGAAGAGGGCGACCGCCGCGGCGTCCGCCACGATGAGCGCGTACACGAAGGGTGCTCGCCGGATCGCCGGCATCCGCGCCGCTTCCGGGGTGACCACATCCATCCGGAGGCAAGCGTAGCCGGGCGGCGCACGCCCCGTCCGACCGCGTTCAGCCGGTGGTGCTGCGAATTCTCTGGAGCCGCGCGAGGGTGTCGGCAAGAGCCCGCACCAGCTCCTCACGTGGGGCCTGGTCGCTGACCCGTGCCGGCCCCTCCGGCGGAGGGAGGTTGGGGATGGGGTGGTGATCAGCGGGGCCCGGGCTGCGCAGGAATGCCTCGTCGGCCGGATGGAGGCGCGCGCGCCGGAATCGAGAGGTCGACTCCGGCTGGACGCGACGGAGCCGCTTCTCCAGACGAGCGGGGGCGTCCTGGCGAAACATCGCCGACCCGGAGAACTCTTCGACCGCGGCCAGCGCGATGTCGAGCATCCCGTCGCCCTGCGCGACGGTGACATTGCGCAGCCCACGGTAGCGCTCGGCAGCTCCGGGCTGGGAGACGCCGACGACGAACCGGCCGTCGAGCCCGGGTAGCCATTCGGCGATTCCCTCCTCGTCGACGACCAAGTACACGGGCACGCTGTCCTGCGGGATGGCATGTGCCCACCACCGGTCCAGCTTGGCCTGGCGCTCGTCGTCGGCGAAGAACGCCACACCGCGCACGGGGGGCACCGCGATGACGGCCAGCGGGCTGTCGGGCCGGCGCACCTCGTCGAGGGCGGCCGCGAGGCGCTGGGCCTCCTCCACCTCGGGCACCAGCACAGTCATCGCGTACTGCTGCGCGGAATCGGTTGGAATGCTGCTCATGCCTCGAGTTGTGTGACGTTGGACAGGACGTGGAGTTGGATCGTTGCTGGAACGCTGCGCCGATGATAGCAACCGGCGGCGGTGCGCCTGTTGCGCCGTCGCCAACCTCACCCAGTCCTCAGCGGCGTGGCCCGTTTGGCACTCCCGTTCGAGGCCGCCGCGCTCGCGGCCGCCTGAACCGACCGCGGATGTTCACTCAGTGGCGATGGCGTCGAGGACGTTGAGCCGCGCCGCGCGCCGGGCAGGAAGCACCGCGGCGAGGACACCGATGAGGAAGGCGGCGACCACGTAGGCGACGAGCTGCACGGCGGGGACGGAGAGCTTGCTCAACCCCTGGCTGGCGAGCGCGCGCACCACCGCCGTACCCATCCCGGCGCCGATGACGAGGCCGAGCACGGCGCCGAGCAGCGCGATGATCACCGCCTCCCAGCGCACCATAGAGCGGGTCTGGCGGCGGGTGAGGCCCAGCGCCCGGAGCAGCCCGAGCTCGCGGGCCCGCTCGAGGACGCTCAGCGCCAGGGTGTTGACCACCCCTAGCGCAGCGATGATCACCGAGAGCACGAGCAGCACGTCGATCAGCGACTGGGCCTGGTCGATGGCCTTCGAGTTGGCGTCGATGAACTCCTGCTTGGTCTGCACGGTGAGGGCCGGGAAGGCGACGAGGTCGGACTTCAGCGCAGCGTCAGCGGCGCCGACGGTCTGTCCGGGTGCCGCGTTGACCAGGATGGCGATGTCCTGCTGCGGCTTGGGGAAGTTCGCCGTGTACGTGGCAAGGGAGACGGCGAAGCCGGAGATCAGCGCATTGCCGTGGTACACCCCGCCGATGCGCTTGGTGGCGGCCGTCGACGCGTAGGGGAACTGCGCCTGGACGGTTGTGCCGGTCGTCCAGCCCCGCGCGCTCGCGGTCGAGTCGTCGACCAGCATGTCGTTCGCATCGCTGATCGACAGGGGGTCGCCGCTGACCATGTCGAAGATCACTGTGTGGTTGATGGCGGCGACGTCGATCGCCAGCAGCGACTGGTTGGCCGAGCCGACCACCACCGAGTTGGCGCGCACCTCGGTGAGGTCGGCGAGGCGCGGGTCCCTGCGCAGCGAGTCGACCACGCTGGTGGTGAAGCCCCCCTGGCCGCCGCTGTTGTCGACGACAAGCAGTTGCGAGTTGACGGAGCCGACGATAGACGCCTCGCCGGACGCCTTGAATGAGGCCGCGATGACGGCCACCGCAGCGATCAGCGCGACCCCGATCATCAACGCGGCGGCGGTGGAGGCGGTGCGGCGCGGGCTGCGAATCGCGTTCTCGCGGGCCAGCCGTCCGGGCACGCCACGCAACCGCGCCAGCGGCCGGCCGATGGCCCCGCCAACCGGACGCACCAGCAGAGGCGAGAGGTAGGCGATGCCGATGAACAACGCGAGTGCGCCGAGGCCGAGCAGGAGCAACGTCTGCCCCGTGCCGGCGAACAATCCCGCGCCGAGCAATGCAGCGCCCACCACCGTGACGATCGCACCGCCGATGCTCCGCCGCCGCGTCACTGGCGCGACCTCGGGGACGGCGTCGCGCAGCGCGGCCATCGGTGCGACGCGAGTCGCGCGTCGTGCCGGGAGCGTGGCCGCGATGAGCGTCACTGCGGTGCCGACCACGATCGCGACGATGAAGCTACGCGGGGTGACAGTCAGGCCGCCGTTGCTCAGCGAGAAGCCGAGCAGCCGGGCGAGCCCGATCGCCAGCAGGATGCCGAGCGCGGCGCCGACGGCTGACGCGACCACGCCGGTCAGCAGCGCCTCGGTCAACACCGACACCATCACCTGGCGCCGGGTCGCGCCCAGCGCGCGCAGCAGCGCCAGCTCGCGTGAGCGCTGCGCGATGAGGATGGTGAAAGTGTTGACGATGAGGAAGGAACCGACGAACAGCGCGATGAGCCCGAACACCAGCAGCGCGGTGCTGAGGATCCCGATCACCGACCTGGTTGCCTGCACCTGCTGAGACGCCTGGGCGGCGCCGGTCTGGGCCACCATGTCGGCGGGGAGGACCTGGGCGATCCGGTCGCGGAGTGCGGCGTCCTTGACCCCGCTCGCCGCGAAGACGCTGACCTGGTCGAAGTTCCCCTGGGTGTCCAGGACGCGCATCGCCGTCGGGGTGGTGAAGAGCGCGATGGTTGCGCCGGCCACGTTGTCCGCCTGTCCATAGCCGACGATGCCACTGACATGGAAGGTCTGGCGGGCGCCGCCATTGAACACGAGGTCGATCCTCTGACCGACGTGGATGCCGTTGGCTGCAGCGGTGGCGGCATCAATGGCGACGTCGTCCGCGGCCTGAGGTGGATTGCCCGACCGGAAGTGGTACGGGGAGCTGGGTGTGTTGACCCAGTTGGCGCCGAACGTGGGTGGCCCGTGCCCACCGATGGGCGTGCCATTCGGCGCCAGCAGCGTCGCACCGGTGCGGAATATACTGCCGTCGGCCTCGGCGACGCCATCGACCTTGCGCACCGTAGGCACGACCGCGGCCGGCACCGGGCGCCGTTGCCCGCCACCGATGTCCTGGCCGGTCCCGGCCAGCGTCTGCCCTTCGACCACCACCGCGATGCCTTGGTTGGCGTCCGTGAAGATGGCGCCGAAGACGTTGTTGATGGTGTCGCTCACCACGAACGTCGAGGAGACGAACGCGATGCCGAGCACGATGGCGACGGCGGTGAGGCTCAGCCTCAGCTTGTGCGCGAGCAGGCCGCGGAGGGTGACCTTGAGCACGCCGTCAGGCGCCGAGGTGCTTCATCACATCGAGGATCCCGTCGGCCGTCGGTGAGCTCATCTCATCCACCGTCTTGCCGTCCGCGATGAACACCACCCGGTCGGCATGCGCCGCGGCGAGCGGGTCGTGGGTCACCATCACGATGGTCTGAGCGAAGTTCTCCACCGCGGCGCGCAGGAACCCGAGCAACTCCGCTCCCGACCGTGAGTCGAGGTTACCGGTGGGCTCGTCGGCGAAGATGATGTCGGGTCGGGACACCAGCGCGCGGGCTGCCGCGACGCGCTGCTGCTGACCGCCGGAGAGCTCGCTGGGGCGGTGCTTGAGGCGGTCGGTCAGGCCGATCGAGCTGACCACGTCGTTGAGCAGCGCGCCGTCGGGCTGCGCACCCGCGATGGCCAGGGGCAGCGTGATGTTGTCGAGCGCGTTGAGCGTCGGCACCAGGTTGAAGCTCTGGAAGATGAAGCCGATCCGGCGGCGGCGGAGCAGGGTCAGCTCGGTGTCCTTGAGCGAACCGATCTCGGTGTCACCGATGAACACCTCGCCGGAGGTCAGGTTGTCCAGGCCGGCGAGGCAGTGGAGCAGCGTCGACTTGCCTGATCCGGACGGCCCCATGATCGCGGTGAACTGGCCGCTGGCAAAGTCGGCAGAGAGGTCGTCGAGCGCGCGCACTGAGGCGTCCTCGCGTCCGTACACCTTTGTTGCGTGCAGGGCGCGAGCCGCGGGCCTGGACGCCGCGACCGCTGTGGTCGGGGGGGCGGCGCGGTGCTCGGTCACGCCCGCATGGTAGGGAACGGCCGGCGGTGACCGGCTTAAGAAGTTGCGGTCGGTACGCCACCATACCGACGGATCGCGTGCGACTGCGGATACTGGTCGGCGGATCGCGACAGTCGCGTTCGCCGCGCCCACGCCATCAGGCTGCAGGTGGGCCGCGTGCGTGTCGTCTCTGCAAACGCCTCGGAGTCGACCCGCACCGTGAGCCAACTTTTCGCCGCCTCGACGCCACCGGCGGTGACGCCCACCATCGTGCCCGCACCACCCGAGACGGTGATGAAGCCGGCGGACCCGTACGTAGAGCTCAAACGCGTCATCGCCGGGCGCGGCCTTCTTGAGCGCTCGCCGCGCCGGCAGATCGTGCCGAGCGCGGGCCACGCGCTGCTGCTTGCGGCGATCATCGTCGGAATCACGTTCACCCGCGGGACCTGGTGGGTGCTGCTCTGGACGGCCCCCGCCGCGCTGCTGTTCGGCCAGATCGGGTTTCTCGCGCACGACGCCACGCACAACCAGATCCTGCACACGTCGCGCGCCAACTACATCCTCAGTGTGCTGCTCTTCAACCTTGGTCTCGGCGGCAGCCGCGGCTGGTGGGCTGAGCGACACAACACCCACCACGCGCAGCCCAACCGGCTCGGCGTCGACCCCGACATCGAAGGCGGAGTCGTTGCGGTCACCGACAGCCAGGCCCGCGAGTCGCGTGGTTTCGTCCGGTTCATGATCCGCAACCAAGGCAGGACCATCGCGCCACTGCTTTCCTTGAGTGCCCTGCAGATCCGCGCCTACAGCGCCCTCTTCATCAAGGCACGGTCGCTGCGCAACCCGCGCGCCGAACTGGCGCTGTTCGCTGTGCACTACGCGGTGTACGTCACCGCGCTCGTGTTCGTGCTCGGCGTTGGGGGTGGCCTTCTCTTCGCCGCGGTGCACCAGCTCCTGCTCGGGCTCTACCTCGGTGCGGCGTTCCTCCCCAACCACTTCGGCATGACGGTCCTCATGCCCGGCGACCAGCTGGACTTCCTTCCCCGCCAGGTGGTCACCGCGCGAAACCTCCGCGCGGGGCGAGTGACCGACTACTTCTTCGGGCCACTCGGCTGCCAGATCGAGCATCACCTCTTCCCAGCGATGCCGCGCCACAACCTCAGAGCCGCCGGGCCGATCGTGCGACAGGTCTGCCAGGAGCAGGGGATCCTCTACAGGGAGACGTCGCCGCGGGAGGCGTTTGCGCAGGTCTACCGCCACCTCCGCAGCGTCGGCCGCGCCGCCATCCGGCCGGCTCAGGTGGCCGAGGTCGACCGCTCCGCCTGACCCCGCCGACGATGACTGCTGCGGCCAGGCGCCGATGCGATCGAGAGTTGCAGCGTGGAGCGGACCGGGTCCATCTGGAGACGTCAGGGGCCAAGCACTCCAATGAGCGGCGGGCTGACGATCACCGTGGGCGGGGGCGACTGGCCGTCGTCGCCATGACTGTTTGTGCGCTTGTCGGCATCGCCGCGTGCGGCTCCAGCGGCGCCGCGAGCAGCCCCACGACCCAGATGATCACAGTCACCTCTGTGGCCTGCGACGGTTCAATAACGACAACGACGACGGCAGCCGCGCAATCCAGCGGCGGCTCTGGCGGCGTCATCGGGCACCCGACCACCCCACAGATCGGCGGCGGGCTGGCAACGCCGACGCCCGTGTCGACTCCCCGCGTGATCCGTGCCGCCGCCCTCCAGCTGACCTCAGCCGACGGTGACTCAACGATCGTCGTGCCGGTGGGGGCATCGATCGGCATCCGCCTCGGGCCGACGAGCGCGCCGTTCTGCTGGTCGGCACCGACCAGCTCCGATCAGCGAATCATCGAGCAGCTCACCAGCAGCTCGGGGAACGATCGCGTCGGGCGCGGGTCCTTCCGGGCGCGCGCCGTCGGGAGCGCCACGCTCGAGGCAAGCATGGACCCGCGGTGCTCTCCAGCGTGCGGCGCCGCTTCGATGGTGTGGCGCGTTCAGGTCCAGGTCACCAGCTACTGACATCTCGAGCGTGTCGTCATCACCCGCGCGGCCGGCGGCGTTCAGAGTGAAGGGGTCCGCGGGGAGCCCGGGAGCTGGGAACAGGTTGCACCAACAGGTGGTCGCCTGAGTCCGTCGGCGGCGAGTCAGGCGTGGGCTCGCGACTGTCCGCGTCCCATGCCGTGCCATGCCATGCCATGAGCCGAGCCTGATGACCTCTCACGATCTCGACTGCTCGCCGCTCGCGGCCAAGCGATCGCCGTCGGCGATTGTCGAACGCCACGCGATTGAGCCCGATCCGCTTCGGAGGGGGCGCCTCGCCAGCCCAGCTGGCCTCGACAGACGTCGCCGGTCACGGAGGCTCGCGGGCGATCAGCTGCCCCTGACGATGGACTGACGAGCGCGACTTGGGCACTCACCGTAGACCTCAGCCGGCTGGCCCACAACCGCTTCGACGTGGCACATGGCCGCCGCGCTCACGGCGCGGCGTCTCGCCGGCCTCCGCTCTCCGCCATGCTGATGGTCGGGGCGACTGGATTCGAACCAGCGACCCCCTGCTCCCAAAGCAGGTGCGCTACCGGGCTGCGCCACGCCCCGACGCTCCTAAAGCATAGGCGGCGAGCGCAGGAGGCGGAGCCGCCGCCACACTTGCGCCCGTGGATCTCCTCGACGTGGTCATCCTGCTCCTGCTGACGTCCGGGCTGTTCTCCGGCTACCGCCGCGGCATCAGCTGGGTCGGGCCCTCCCTGATCGGTTTGGTGGTCGGCATCGTCGTCGGCGCCGCCGCCGCGCCGCCTCTGGCTGCGGTGTTCAGCAAACAGCCCAATGTCCAGCCGCTGATCACGTCTGGCCTGTTCCTGGGGATCGTGCTGATCATCCAGGGCATCGGCACCACCGTCGGCTTTCGAGCGCGGGTGCGCAGCCTGCGCACCCGCTTCGCGCAGTGGGATTCCGCGATGGGCGCGGTGCTCGCCGCCCTCGGTGTCCTGGCCGGCTCTTGGTACCTCGGGCTCACGTTCTCGCAGAGTCCCTGGACCGCGCTCGACACGCAGATCAGCGGCTCGGCGATCGAGAAGGCACTCGACGGCTTCGCCCCGCGACCGCCGGGGTTCCTGGCCACCCTCGAGAACTCTCTGCGCAACAACAGCTTCCCCAACCCGTTCTCGGCCATCGCGCCGATTGCCCCGCCACCCGCGTCGATTCCGCCACTGGTCGACACACCCGGGATCCGCGCCGCCAGGGCAGTGACGTCCAAGGTCGTCGCCTTCGGCTGCGGCGGTGCCGAGGCCGGATCGGCATGGCCCATCGGCAAGGACGACGTGGTCACCAACGCGCACGTGGTCGCCGGATCGCAGCACGTGGAGCTCGACACCACGGATGGCGCGACTCACCCTGCGACAGTCGTGTTCTTCGACCCTGACACCGACGTCGCCGTGCTCCATGTGCCGCACCTCGCCGAGGCAGCGCTGCCGATGGCTTCGACGGACCCGGCGCGAGGCGTCACCGGAGCTGCGATCGGCTATCCGGGAGGACAGAACGAGAAGGTGGTGTCCGCCGAGGTGCGCGGCACCGAGACCGCGCGCGGGTACAACATCTACAACTCGAGCCTCGTGAGCAGGGACATCGAGGTACTCGCCGCGCAGATCATCCCGGGCAACTCCGGGGGACCGCTGGTGGACAAGGCCGGTGTAGTCCAGGGGTTGGTGTTCGCCGCCAGCACCACGGACCCGAGCGAGGGCTACGCGTTGACGATTACCCAGATCGCCGGCGACCTCCAGAAGGGTCTCGGACACACCGAGGAGGTGTCGACGCAGCAGTGCACCAACGCGTGAGCCCGCGGCGTGCTCCGCCACGGAACGGGACCGCCTTCGTGCTCGGCGGGGGCGGCCTGCTCGGCGCCGCCGAGGTGGGCATGGTGCGCGCGCTTCTCGAGCGCGGGATCCGGCCGGACGTCATCGTGGGCACGTCGATCGGGGCCATCAATGGAGCCGCGCTCGCCAGCAACCCTCAGCCGGAGGGTGTCGCTGGCCTCGCACAGCTCTGGCGGGAGGTGACCGCCAGCGGCGTCTTCGCTGGCTCGGTGATCCGGCGGGTGAGCACTCTGGCGCGAACGCGCACCAGCCTGCACAGCAACGCGCCACTGCGCCGGCTTCTGGAGAAGCATCTTCGCATCCAGCGCATCGAGGACCTGCCGGTGCGCTTCGAATGTGTCGCGGCGAGCATCGAGCGTGCCGAGGAGCACTGGTTCGTGCGCGGCCCTCTGGTCGACGCCGTGCTGGCGTCGGCTTCCGCGCCGGGCATCCTGCCGCCGGTGCGCATCGGTGACGAGCACTTCATCGACGGCGGCATCGTCAACTCCATCCCGGTGAGCCGCGCCGTCGAGCTCAAGGCGAAGACGATCTACGTGTGCCACGTGGGCCGCATCGACCGCAGGCTCACCGTACCGCGCCACCCGTTCGAGGTGGGTTTGGTGGCGTTCGAGATCGCGCGACGGCACCGTTTCCATGCAGACATGGCGGCGCTCCCCGAGGACGTCGAGGTGCACGTCCTGCCCACCGGCGACCGCACACCTCCGCGTTACGAGACCCTCGCCAACCTGCGCTACCGCGACTTCTCGCGCGTGGTCGAACGTATCGATGCCGCCCACGCTGCCACCACGCGATACCTCGAGCGCCACGAGCGCGGCGGGTGAGGATTCCACCCCGCCTGGTGCGGCGGCTCCTTCGTGACCCGGCCTTCGTGGCCCTCACCCTCGTCGTCACCCTGCTGTCGCCGCTGCTCCTGGTCATCGCAGCACTGGCGTCGCCTTTCGTGGCCGGACGATGGCGACCTCTGCGCGTGGCGGCCTTCACGATCATCTGGATGCAGCACGAGGTGGCCGGCGTCATCGCCTGCACCGTCCTCTGGATCGGCGCACTGGGTCAGGTGGGGACACCCGCGATGCAGCGTCAGCACTACCGGCTGATGCGCTGGTTCCTGCGCAGCGCTCGGCGCTGGGGCGAGCGACTGCTGCACGTGACCGTGCACATCGACGACGACGGCACTGCCGGCCGCGTGCTCGCCGCGAACGACGGACCGCTGCTGGTCTTGAGCCGCCACTCCGGGCCGGGCGACACCTTCTACCTTGTCGACATGTTGCTCGACCGCTACGGCCGCGAGCCACGCATCGTGATGAAGGAGATCCTCAAGCTCGACCCGGTCATCGACCTCGTCGAGAGCCGGGTACCCAACTATTTCGTGCCACCGCGTCAGCGCCGTCGTGACGGCGCCTGGCAGGAGTCGATCGGCGAGCTCGCGCACGGCATGGGACCGCGCGGCGCCCTGCTGCTCTTCCCCGAGGGCGGCAACTTCACCGAGGAGCGGCGCCGGCGGAGGCTGCTGCGACTCCTTCGACGCGGCCGCCGCCGCGAGGCCGCACGCGCGGCGACGCTGCACCACGTCATCGCGCCGGAGCCGGGGGGCGCCCTCACCGCCCTGGCTGCCGCGGAGGACGCCGACGTGATCCTCGTCGCCCATGGCGGCCTCTCCGGTCTCGGGGACGGCGGCGGTCTCTTCCGGCGGGCGCCGATCGACCAGGTCTTCCGCGTGCACCTCTGGTACATCGGCCGAGCCGAGATCCCCAACGGCGACCAGGCGCAGCAGCGGTGGCTGCTCGACTGCTGGCAGCGCCTCGACGAATGGGTCGCCGCGGACCAGGCGAGCGGAGCGTCAGAGGAACAGGGTGGCGACCAGCGCGAGGGCAGCCGCGCCCATGAGTAACGTGGCCAGCCAGACCAGTCCGTTGCTCCACGGTCCACTGCGCCGGTCGCCCATCACGGAGCGGTCGCGCGCGAGAAGGGCGATCAACACCAGGATGGGGGGCGCGACAACACCATTGATGATCGCGGTCACCACCAGCGCCTTGATGGGGTCGATGTTGAGGAAGTTCATCAGTAGGCCGCCGATAATCGCGATCACGATCAGCAGGTAGAAGGTCGGCCGGTGCGACGGCTTCTCGTGCATGCTGCCCCGGAAGCCGAAGAACTCCTTCACCGCATACGCGGCGCTGCCCGTCAGAACCGGGATGGCGAGCAGCCCGGTCCCGATCATGCCCGCGGAGAAGAGCACGAACGCAAACGGGCCGGCGAGTGGACGCAGGGCGTCGGCGGCCTGCTGCGCGGTCTGAATGTTGGTGTTGCCGGAGGCATGGATCACAGATCCGGAGGTGAGAATGATGCAGTACATGACCAGTTGCGAGAAGAGCATCCCGATGAAGACGTCGATGCGGGCGGCATGCAGTTCCTTGTGGGTGACACCGCGGCGTTCCTTCTCGGTGTGGGCGCCGGCGGCCTTCATCTCCTCCACCTCGCTCGAGGCCTGCCAGAAGAACAGATAGGGGCTGATCGTGGTGCCGAGGACGGCGACCACGATCCCGATGAAATTCTTGTTGAACTCGACATGCGGGACGAACGTTGCTTTCAGGGTTTCGAGCAGCGGCGGATGCACCACGAAGACGGTGATGACGTACGCGAACAGCGCCAGCGTGAGCAGCTTGAAGACGCGAAAGATCGTCGCGTACGCGAGGCGCAGCTGCATGAACCCGATGAGGAGGGCCACCGGGACCACCAGCCATGCGGGCTGAATGTGTCCGCGTGACAGCAGGCCGCCCGCGGCGCCAACCGCCCCGAGGTCGGCGCCGACGTTCACGGTGTTGGCGGTGAAGACGGCCACGATGCAGACGCCCACCACCCAGGTGGGAAACTTGCGACGCAGCGAGGTGCCGAGCCCGACGCCAGTGTGGAGAGCGATGCGCGCGCACGCCTCCTGCACCGCGACCATCAACGGGAAGGTGAACAGGGCCAGCCAGAGCGTGCCGAAACCGAACTGGCTGCCGGCCTGTGAGTAGGTGCCGATCCCCGACGGGTCGTCGTCGGAAGCGCCAGTGATCAGCCCCGGGCCGAGGAGCTGAAGGGCGCCCTTCGGCCCCTGCGCCAGCGCGTCGTCCAGGGTCGTCCTGCCGGCCGGAGGGCCGCCGGTGGCCGACTCGCCGGCGGTGTCCTTGATGACCTCCGGGGCGCCGCCGGGGTGCGTCGCGGCACCGACGACCGCGCGAATCGGATCCGGACCCTCGTCAGCGCGGGCGGCCTCCTGGTCACCCCGAACTGCCGTACGTGTCCTCGTGCGGGCCATTCCCTCGCGATGATACACACGATGTCATGATTTATGAGCGTGGAGACTCCGACTTCGATCAGTGGACGAGCCTGACCAGCGCGGTGGTCGCCACCGCCGCAGCCACGACCACCAGGAAGGGTGCCCGAACCAGGACTGCCGCCAGCGCCGCAACCACCCCGGCAAGGCGGGCGTCGACGCTGATCCGCGTGCCGCTGGTCAGGGTCTGAACGGCCACCAGCGTCGCCAGCAACGCGATCGGCAGCAGTTCGGCGATGCGCCGCACGCGCCGGTTGGCGAGAAGCTCGCGCGGCACCGACAGGCCGGCCAGCTTGAGCGCGTAGCAGCCGGCCGAGCCGAGCAGCACCGCGAACCACATCTCAGGCATCCTCCCCGTCAGTGCCGAGCTCGGCCAGCGGCGTCTCACTGCTACGCGCCGCGACCGCGCCGGTCACGATCGCTACCAGCGCCGCCACCAGCACGGGGCCGCCCACCAGGAGGAGGGGGACGCTGGCCATGGCGATCGCGGCCGCCAGCACCGCCACGCCCAGCGCCGATCGATTCCGGACACGCGGCGCGAGGAGCGCGAGGAACGCCGCCGGGGCGGCGGCGTCCAGCCCGACCGCCCGCGGGTCGGGCAGCGCGTGGGCGCCCAGGGCGCCGACGAGCGTGCCGAGGTTCCAGAGTAGGTAGACAGCCGCGCCGGTGGCCCAGAAACCGAGGCGGTTGGCGCGGTCGCTGTCGTGCCCGAGGCTCATCGCGGTGCTCTCGTCGATGACCAACTGCGCCGCCAGGAGCTTGTGCGGTCCGCGCACCCCGAGCACAGAGGCCAGCCGCAATCCGTAGAAGGTGTTGCGCGTGCCCAGGAGAACGGCTGTGGCGACGGCGGCGAGCGAGCCGCCGCCCGAGCCGAGCACACCGACAAGCGCGTACTGCGAGGCGCCGGTGAACATGGCCAGCGAGAGCACGCACGTTTGCAACACCGAGAGCCCTGCAGCCGTGGCCACCGCGCCGAAGGAGAGCGCGTACGCCCCGGTGGCGATGCCGATCCCGGCCGCGTTGCGGAGCACCCCGCTGCGGACCGTTCGCCATGAAGCCGGTGCCGTCTCCTCCATCGCGGCAACGCTAGCGGTTGCCGCCCGCCTCGCAGGTGGCGCCATCGGCTGCAACTGTGGTTGCATCAGCGCGCATGAGAGAGACAGCCGCCGCACGGACCGAAGAGCGGCCGGTCAGCACCGCCTCTCGACGCCACTTCATCACCCTGCACGGTCAGCGCCTCGCCTATCTCGAGGCCGGCCAGGGGCCACCGCTTCTGCTCATCCACGGGATTGACGAGGCAGCCTGGGCCTGGGAGGTGATCATCCCCGCCCTGGCACGTCGCCACCGGGTGATCGCGCCCGACCTCCTCGGCCACGGCCGTTCGGCCAAGCCGCGCGGTGACTACTCGCTGGGTAACCAAGCGACGCTGATGCGCGACCTGATGATCTCGCTCGACATCGAGCACGCCACCCTGGTCGGCCACTCGCTCGGCGGTGGCATCACCATGCAGTTCGCCTACCAGTACCCAGAGCGATGCGAGCGCATGGTCCTGGTCGCCAGCGGCGGCCTCGGTCAGGACGTCACCTTCCTGCTGCGCAGCCTGGGTTTGCCCGGTGCCGACGTCGTCGCGCCGCTCTTCCTGTCGAACATCACGCGTGACATGATGCTCGGCACCGCGCGCTGGCTCGGGCGTCGCGGGCTGAAGGCAAGCCCCGGGCAGAAGGCGATGTGGCGCAGCTACGCGGGCCTGACCGAACCGGCGACGCGTGACGCCTTCATCGCCACTGTGCGCGCCGTCATCGATCAGCGCGGACAGCGGGTCTCGGTGCTCGAGCGCCTGTACCTGGCCCGCAGCATGCCCACCCTGCTGGTCTGGGGCGAGAACGACCGCGTCATCCCGGTGAGCCACGCACACAGCGCCCACGAGGAGATGCCCGGCAGCCGCCTCGAGATCATCGCCGATGCCGGGCACTTCGTGCAGCTGGAGAAGCCGCAGCGCGTCGCCGCGCTCATCCTCGACTTCCTGGCCACCACCAAGCCGGCACGCATCACAGCCCAGGACATGCGCGAGGTGATGCGCACGCACCGGCCCAAGCACCACTGACCTCAGCGGGATTCAGCCCCGCTGGATCGGTCCAGTGGCGACGGCCTCGAAGGCGCTGCCCGGGACGCCCTTGAGCTGGTTGAGGTCGTTGTCGAGCCACCGTGAGTCGGTGGCGCCGCTGACAAACCAGCTGCTGCCGTTGTCGGCGACGATCATCCCGTACCGTTTCAGCGCGGTCAGGATCACCAGCGCCTCACCCTGGAACGGCGTCAGGTCGAACGAGGCTTTGAGCCGGAAGCGCGCACCCATCGGCGGGTCCGTCGCATTGGCAACCCCGGCCTGGTGCGTGGCGGGATGGATGAAGCCGTTCTGGGTCTCGTTGACGGTGAACCGCAACGCGTGGCTGATGACGCCGGCGGCCACCTCGTCATACCGGACGAGGCCAGGCAGGATGGGGAGGCCGGCGGCGTCGGCGGACGTCCACCCGTCCGGCCGCAGCGCGTTGCTGCCGAGGTTGAACACCGCTCCCGACGCTGCGTCCCACCCGTTGCCGCGCTGGTGCGCGCTGTACATCTCGTAGAGGTGGCAGTTGCCGGAGTCGACGACGAGCACGTGTGCGTCGCTGCCGACTTCCACGGGTGCGTTGAGTGGTACCGGGTACGGGCCGGGATCGCTCTCGCTGCCGTACGCGGTGAATGTGATCGGCACCATCGGTTGGTTGCCCGGCACCACGATGTACGGGATCCCGTACGACGGGTCGGAGCCGAAGTCAGGATGCAGGAACTGACGGGATGAGTCGATGCGGGCCACGTACGCGGTCGAGTTGGGGTCGACCGGCGCCGTGAAGATGTCCTGGTTCCACGCGTTGCTGGACGGGAACACCGCGCACCCTCCGATGGTCGGACCCCACCCGGTGCGCAGCGTGATCGGCCCTGGCGCGGACCGAGGACGCTGTGTCGGCGATCGCGTCACCGTCACCCTTGCTGTTGGCGGTGCTGCGGTCGGCGTTGCGGTCGGCGCTGGCGTTGCCGTGTGCTTGACCGGGTCGGCGGTCCAGCGCAGCGCGGCCGGCGATGCTGAGCTGCGCGGCACGATGACGGCGTTGCTGCCGCAGCCCGCGATGATCAGTGCGCACGGCACGGTCAGCAGGCGATGACCCATACAGGCATCATCACCCGATCGGGATGTTCGGTTGTGACGGTCCGGTAACGGGCGGGTGCGCGTGTCGATTGGGGATCGGTGTCATCACCGCCATGCCAAACGCCGTGCCGGGAAAGGGAATCGAACCCTTACGCCCTTACGAGCACAGCGCCCTGAACGCTGCGTGTCTACCAGTTCCACCACCCCGGCGAGCGACGGCGGCCACCGATCCTAGCAGGCGGCTGGTTTCAGCCCCGATGCCAGCTGGCGATGTTGTTGAACCTGGCTCCGCCCGCCCCCACCGGTGGAACGCTCACGGTGATCCCCGGTCGCACCACCAGCGACAGCTCCGGTGTCTCGAGGAACACCGCAGGCAGGTCGTCCGCCAGCTGCGACGACACCGCCGCCGCAGCCGTCACCCGTGTGGCCGTGTCCGAGAGCGTGGTCAGGCGATCCAGTGCCTGGTCGAGGAAGGGGTCGACCTGGCCTCCCGAGACGTTGAAGCCCGTCGGTGGCACCGCGGTCGATCGCCAGAAGGAGCTGACGTCGGGGTCGGGGCCGTTGTCCCAGTCCGCGACCGCCATGTCGTACCCACCCGCGCTGACCAGGAGCTGCCGCAGCGCCATGGTGGGCATGGTGACGACCTCGGTGGCGATGCCCAGGCGCGCCAGCTGCAGGGTGATGCCGGCGGCCACGTCGGGAAGCGGGATGACGTCGGCGACGGCGAGCCGGAGGTGCAGCCGGGTGGCGCCGTGGACGCGGACCCCGTCAAGACCGGGGGTCCACCCTGCCGCATCCAGCGCGCTGACCGCGACGGCCAGGTTGGCCGCGGAGGCGGCCTGCTTGGACGCCGCCCAGGCGATCCCTTGGGAGACCGCGCCGGTCTGGGCGACCCCCATACCCCGGAGCGGACCCGCCACCAGCGCGCTTCGGTCGATCGACGCGGCGATCGCTCCGCGCACCGCCGCGTCCGCAAGGATCCCCCGCTCGTTGAAGAGCAGGTCCACGAATCGGAACGTCTCGATGTTGTGCACTGTGCCGCCGGCCGCCGCGAGCTCAGCGCGCTGCAGGGGGTCGCCGGCCAGCACGCCGTCGACGCTGCCGGCGCGGAAGGCGGCGGCAGCATCGGCGAAGCTGGCATACAGGTCGATCTCGACCTGGTTGAGGTGCGGGGCGGCGGCCGCGTGTGGATTGGGGAAGAGTGTCACGGTGGCGGACGTCGTGCTCACCACCTGGAAGGCACCGGAGGTGGCCATCGGGATCGCCGCCGACTGGGGCAGGGCGCGCGCCCCGGCGGCCGAGAGCGCACCCAGCGGCAGGACGGGCAGCTGGGTCAGCTGCGCCGGGAAGGAGGCACGCGGACCGGCGAGGTCGAAGCTCACACCGTCGCCCACAGCGCGGACGTGGACGTCCCGCCAGGGCGCTGCGGTGACCGCGTCACCGAAACCGGGCGATTGCACCCAGGACACTGTGGCGAGGACGTCGGCAACCGCTAGCCGGCGTCCATCAGACCACTGCTGACCGGTGCGGAATGGCAGGTGATAGGTGAGGCCGTCTTGGCTGACGCTGTACGAGGTAGCGAGGTCGGCCACCGGGACCGCGCGGTTGTCGAGACGCAGCAGCCGTCGATACAGCAGCGAACCGAGGTCGCGAACCGACGGATCGGTGGCGCCGACCAGCGGGTTCAGGGAGATCGGTCGCTCGTCGCTGACCATGCCCTCGCGGTAATCCGGGGTGGCCGCCCTGAGATGGGACAGAGCGCTGACCCCGAGCACGCTGGCGGCCACGACCACCAGGATGAGCACCGCGCCGATCTCGGCGCGGCGGTGAGGACGCGCTAATGGGCGCCGACGTACGTCTGGACGATGGACACCGCGACGAACAGGAGGATGAACACGATCGTCACCCTCAGCAGGCTTGCCTCCAGCCCGCGACGGCGGCGATAGCCGCCACCCGAGTCCCCACCGCCCCCGATCGTCCCGCCCAGCCCGGTCGCCTTCGGCGTCTGGAGCAACACGCCAAGCATCACGAGCACTCCGAGCACGTCCTGGGCGACGGCGAAACCGACCTTCACGCAACGAGACCTCCTGGTGCCACGGACCGGGAGTATACGGGCCGGGCGCGGATTGAACCCCGCGGGCAGCGTCGACTCATACTGCTTTGTGTATTCTCTGTTGCCAATGCGAGCCCTGGCTTCCATCGCCCTCAGCGCGGTCCTGATGGCCGGGTGTGGACAGCCAACGCCGGCTCGCCTCGGTCCGGACGGCTCAGTCGCGCCGCCGCGGCTGCTCTCCCCGGCGTCACCCGTCGCCTCCGGTGCCGACGTGGTCACCGTTCTCCGCAGCGGAGAGCCCACCTTCACCGAACTGCGCCGCCTCATCGACGAGGCGCGCCGCACCGTCGACGTCGAGGTCTACGAGTTCGGCCGCGCCGACCTGGCGTCGTCGCTGGCCGCTGCGCATGGCCGCGGTGTCGCGGTCACCATGATCGCCGACCCGTCGGAGCTGGCGACCGTGGCGACAGCCCAGACGCTGCGCGCGTCCGGCGTCGACGTCGTCGACTATCCGGTCCGCGCGCGGATGATCGACCACGTCAAGCTCCTCGTCGTCGACGGCGTCGTCGCCGCCGTGGGAGGCATCAACTGGGGCGCGCGATCGGCCGCCAACCACGATTTCGACGTTGAGGTTCGCGGGCCCGCTGTTGCCAACCTGGGTCGCGTTTTCGTCCGCGACCTGGTGACGTGCGGGCGCCCCGCGGTGGTACCGGAGGCCCTACTCGACCCCGCTGTGGTGGTCGGCGCGACCCTGCCCGGCGCCGAGATCCTGCCCATGGTGCTCGGAGCCATCGACGGCGCGCGGCGCAGTCTCGACGTGGCCATGTACACGCTGACCGACGCGCAGGTGGTGGCTGCCATGGAAGGCGCGCTGGCACGCGGAGTCGCGGTGCGCGTGCTGCTCGACCCGGCGCAGAGGGCGAGCGACCCATCCGCCGCGTCGTTGCGCGCGCACGGCGTGGCCGTCCGCCTCTACCGCAGCGCTGGCGAGAAGCTCCACGCCAAGGCCGCGATCGTCGACGGCTCGACAGTCGTGATGGGAAGCGCCAACTGGACGGTCAGCGGTTTCGAGCACAACCACGAGCTCGACGTGACCATCCCTGCGAACCCGCGGCTGGCGTCGTCGTTCACGGAGCAGTTCGACAGTGACTGGACAGCCAGCGGCTGAGCCGGCAGCGACCCGTCAGAAGAGGCTGCGGCCGGTCATCTCGTCGGGGACATCCACTCCCATCGCGGTCAGCACGGTGGGCGCGACGTCGGCGAGGCCTGCGCCCTCGCGCAGGGCGGTGGCACCGGTGCCGCAGACGATCACCGGCACCGGGCTGGTTGTATGCGCCGTCAACGGCGAGTCGTCCCGGGGATCGACCTTGTGCTCGGCGTTGCCGTGGTCGGCGGTGATCAGCAGCCCGCCGGCGGCGGCTTTCACGGCTGCGTCGATGCGATCGAGGCAGCCGTCGACGACCTCGACCGCGCGCACGGTGGCCTCGAACACGCCGGTGTGACCAACCATGTCCGGGTTGGCGAAGTTGACCACGATGAGGTCGTCATGAGCGCTCTCCAGATGCTCAACCACCGCGTCGGTGACCTCCACAGCGCTCATCGCCGGGGTGGTGTCGTAGGTGGCCACGCGCGGCGACGGAACCAGCAGCCGCTCCTCCCCGCTGAACGGTTCCTCGCGTCCCCCGTTGATGAAGTACGTCACGTGCGCGTACTTCTCGGTCTCGGCGACGTGGAACTGCCGCAGGCCGGCTGCGCTGACCTCCTCGGCAAACGTGTGGAAGACGTCCTGGCGCGGGAATGCCACGTCGGCGGCGAGGTCGCGCGCGTACTCGGTGAACGTCACGAAGTGGAGGTCCTCGAGCACCCGCGAGCGCTCGAAACCGGTGAACTCCACGTCCACCAGCGCGTGGCTGAGCTGGCGGGCCCGGTCGGGACGGAAGTTGAAGAACACGACCGAGTCGCCGTTCTCGATGTGCACCGGTTGGGCCCCGCCGCCGGCGATGGAAGCAGGAGGGAGAAACTCGTCGGTGACGTCGCGCGCGTACTCCGACTCGATGTACTCCACCGGGTCAGCCACCACCGCGCCGCTGCCGGTGCCGGCGATCTGCTCGTAGGCGAGCTGGGTGCGTTCCCAGCGTGTGTCCCTGTCCATCGCGTAGTAGCGTCCGGTCACGGTCACCACCCGGCCGCAGCCTGCGGATCGCAGGTCGTCCACGAAGGTGCGCATGAAGCCGGCCGCGCTCGTCGGGGGCTCGTCGCGGCCGTCGGTGAAGGCGTGGAAGTACACGCGTTCGAGCCCGCGGCGGCGCGCCATCACAGCCAGGGCGACAGCATGCCTCTGGTCGCTGTGCACGCCGCCTGGAGATACCAGGCCCATGCAGTGCAGTGTCGTTCCCCGCTGCAGCGCAGCGTCGACGGCGTCGCAGAGGACCACGTTGTCGAAGAAGCTGCCGTCGGCGACGGCACGGTTGATGCGCGTCAGCGGCTGAAAGATCACCCGGCCGGCGCCGATGGTGAGGTGACCGACCTCCGAATTGCCCTGCTGACCGCCGGGAAGGCCCACAGCCTCGCCGCTGGCGGCGACGGTCGTCCAGGGACATGTGTTCATCAGCCGATCCATCGTCGGCGTGGCGGCGGCCGCGATGGCGTTGCCGAAGGCGTCGTCGGACTGCCCCCAGCCGTCGAGCACGGCGAGGACGAACGGGCGCACCGCACTCACCGCGCCAAGGCCGCCAGTGCAGCCGCGGCGACAATGTCTGCGAACAACTCCGGCTTGAGGCTGGCGCCGCCGATGAGGCCGCCGTCGATGCCGGCGCGGCTGAACAGCTCGGCGGCGTTGTCGGCGGTGACGCTGCCGCCGTACAGCACGCGGGGCGATTCGCCCGCGCGAGCGCTGACCGCGGCGCGGATGTGGGCGCACACCTCCTCCGCCTGCGCGGGGCTGGCGGTCCGCCCGGTGCCGATCGCCCAGACGGGCTCGTATGCGATCACCCATTCATCCGCGGGCGGTGGAGCATCGATCTCGGCGAGCACGGCCTCGAGCTGGCGATCGACCACCGGGACGGTTCGTCCCTCGTCACGCTCGGTCTCGGTCTCCCCCACCGCGAGGATGACCATGAGCCCGTGGCGACGTGCCGCCGCGAACTTGTGGGCCGTCTGCGCGTCGGTCTCGCCGAAAAGGTGGCGTCGCTCGGAGTGCCCGACCAAGACGAGGTCGCACCAACCGGCGAGCATCGGTGGCGAGATCTCCCCGGTGTACGCGCCGCCCTCCTCCCAGAACACGTCCTGGGCACCGAGGAGGATCGAGCTCGCCGCAAGCACCTCCCGAACCGGCCAGAGATGCACGAACGGGGGCAGCACAGCCACGTCGACAGTGCCTTCGGCGCCGCATCGTTCGAGGACCGCACGTGCCAGCGCCACCCCGTCTGGGATGGTGGTGTTCATCTTCCAGTTGCCAGCGACCATCGGCCGTCGTCGCGAGGACGGGCTCACTTGGCCACCGTCTCGCGATCGCGAAGGGCCGCAACGCCGGGCAGCGTGCAGCCTTCGAGGAACTCGAGGGTGGCGCCGCCGCCGGTGCTGATGAAGTCGATGCTGTCGGCGACCCCGGAGTCGTCGACGGCGGCGCCGAGGTCGCCACCCCCGACCACGCTGAACGCATCGCTTTCGCCGAGCGCCTTGGCGACGGCGCGGGTGCCACGCGCGAAGGCGTCGACCTCGTAGATGCCGAGCGGTCCGTTCCAGATCACCGTGCCGGCGTCGCGGAAGTCGGCCGCGATCGCGGCCACGGTCTGGGGACCGACGTCGACCACCATGAGGTCGTCGGGGATCGCATCCCAGGAGACGACCTCGGTCCCGGCGCCGTCGGTCGCCTCCGCTGCGACAACGACGTCGAACGGAAGGCGGAGCTGTGCGGTGGCACCGGGGACGTCGAGGATGTCGCGCGCCATCTGCACCTTGTCCTCCTCCACGAGCGAGCGACCCGTGGCCGCGCCCTTGGCGCGGAAGAACGTGCACGCCATCGCTCCCCCGACATGCAGGCTGTCGACGCGGTTGAGCAGGTTGGTCAGGACGCCGAGCTTGGTGGAGATCTTGGCCCCGCCCAGCACCGCGACCAGGGGGCGGCGTGGGTCGCCGAGGACTCCACCGAGCACCTCGAGCTCGCGTGCCATCAGGTAACCCGCCACCGCGGGAAGCAGGTGGGCCACGCCCTCAGTCGACGCATGGGCGCGGTGGGCGGTCCCGAAAGCATCGTTGACGACCACATCTGCAAACGAGGCGAGCCGCTGCGCCAGCGCAGGATCGTTGCGCTCCTCCCCCGCCTCGAAACGCACGTTCTCGAGCATGGCCACGTCGCCGTCGGCGAGCGCGTCGACGAGGGCCTGCGCGGATGGCCCGACCACGTCCCGCGCCACCGGCACGTCGACTCCGAGCAGCTCACCGAGACGGTCGGCGATCGGCTGCACGCTGAGAGACGCGTCGACACGGCCACCCGGTCGTCCGATGTGGGTGACGATGATCGTCCGCGCCCCGCGCTCGCGCAGCGCGTTGACGGTCGGCAACGCCTCACTGATGCGCCGATCGTCACCCACGCGTCCGTGGCGAAGGGGAACGTTGAAGTCCACGCGCAGGAGGACGCGCTTGCCCGAGATGTCGATGTCGTCGATGGTCGCCTTGGTCATCGAGCGCGGATCAGAGACGCCCGGCGATGTGCTCGGCAAGGTCGATGACCCGGCAGGAGTACCCCCATTCGTTGTCGTACCAGGCGAGCACCTTCACGGTGCGGTCGCCGACGGCCATCGTGGACGGCGCGTCGACGATCGCCGAGTGGCTGTCGTGGAGGAAGTCGATCGACACGAGCGGCTCATCGGAGATCGCCAGGATGCCGTTGAGCGCGCCGTCGGCCGCCTCGCGCAGCTCGGCGTCGACGTCCTCGACGGTGGCGGCGCGGCTGAGCGTGGCGGTGAGATCCACCAGGCTCACGTCGCTCACCGGGACGCGGAGCGACATCCCGTGAAACTTGCCCTTGAGCTCGGGCATCACAAGCGCCAGCGCCTTGGCCGCCCCGGTGGAGGTGGGGATGATGGAGAGCCCGGCAGCCCGCGCGCGGCGCAGGTCCTTGTGTGGGGTGTCCAGGAGGACCATGTCGTTGGTGTAGGCGTGGACAGTGGTCATCAGTCCGGCCTCGATACCGAAGCTGTCACTGAGCACCTTGGCAACCGGAGCCAGGCAGTTGGTGGTGCATGAAGCGTTGCTGATCACGTGGTGCTCGGCCGGGTTGTAGGCGGTGTGGTTCACGCCCATGCAGACGGTGATGTCCTCGTTGGTTGCCGGCGCGGAGATGATCACCTTGGTGGCGCCCGCGTCGATGTGGGCGCGCGCCTTGGTGGCGTCGGTGAAGAACCCCGTCGACTCGATGACCACCTCGACGCCCAGATCTGCCCAGGGGAGTCGCTGTGGATCGCGCTCGGCGAGGACTGTGAGGCGGCTGCCGTCCACGGAGATCTGGTCGCCGTCTGCGCTCACCGCGCCGGGAAAGCGTCCGAGGATCGAATCGTGCTTGAGCAGGTGGGCAAGGTTCGTCGCGTCGGTGAGGTCGTTGACGGCGACGATCTCAAGGTCGGAGTGGCGCTCGCGAGCGGCTCGGTAGACATTGCGTCCGATCCGACCGAAACCGTTGATGCCAACCTTGACAGCCATCCGTGACGCTCCTCAGTTAGCGGCCCGGATCCCCTGGCCGCGCGGGGCTCGACACTACCACCGTACTCTGCGCGCCCGTCCCAGCTTCACTGTCGTGCAGCCTCCACAAGGCGCTGCAGGCGGCCGGCCATCGCCGGGCGGCTGATGCCCGCATGCTCCGCGAGCGGCCCCAATGAGGCGTCCGGGTGGGCGCGGCGCAGCTCGGCGGCGGCGCGCAGCGCCGGGGGCAGCGACTCCCAGCGCCCGATATCTGCACACAGTCGCTCGGCAGCGTCGAGCTGTCGCACAGCGGCGTCGACGGTCCGTCTCAGGTTGGCGGTCTCCGCATTGATGGTGCGGTTGACCCCGGCGCGGACGTCCCGAACCACGCGTCCCTGCTCGTACGCCAGGCGGCCGCCTTGGGCGCCGATCGAGCTGAGGGCGGCGCCTACGGCGGTGGCGCTGCGCACCGTCACCACCGGTCGCAGCCGGCGCATGCGGATCGAGGCCGGCACCTCGAGGGCGCCGAGATCCCCGAGCAGCAGCTCGGCCGCCGCGCTGTCGCGGACCGGGATCTCGAGGTGGGGTGGCCTTTCGGGCCGGTTCACCGAGCCCAGGGCCAGGAAGGCGCCGCGCAGCCGGCTTCGACGACAGCAGTTGTTGGGTGTCACTATCGGGCCGCCGCTGGGAACGTCGACCCGGTAGTGAGCCCGGCGCGGCGCGCGAACCCGGACGGCGTGGCCGGAGCGACCGTCGGCATGGAGAATGGCCACCGCGCAGCGCGCCGCCACGGCGCGTGGCGTCTCCAGCCCGCCGGGCGCGACCGCCGGGTCACCGGTGAGGCTCATGCCCTCGAGCAGGGCCGCGCGGCAGTGCGGCAGCGGCGGAAGATGCGGGGCCAGCTCGGCCACGACGCTCTCCGTGAACGAACCGCCGCGCATGTCTAGCGGGGATCGGGGCGGTGGACGTCGCGGTGGCGCACGTCCACCGCGATACCATCCGCGCCAAGCGCGGCGGCCAGCTCCACCGCGATGACCACGGAGCGGTGCCTGCCACCTGTGCAGCCCACCGCGACGTGCGTGGCCCCGCGGCCTCGCCGTCGCGAGGCCGCGATGACCCAGTCGAGCAATCCCGCGGTGCGCCCTACGAACTGGCGTGACTCCTCCTTCCCCAGCAGGAACTCCCGCACCGGCTCGTCGAGGCCGGTCAGCGGCCGCAGCTCGGGCTCCCAGAAGGGGTTCGGGAGGATGCGGCTGTCGACCACCCAGTCGGCCTCCAGCGGGGGGCCGTACTTGAAGCCGAATGACGAGACGGTGCAGCGAAAGCCGGCGTCCACGTCCCGCTCGGGAGCCACCACCTCAAGGATGCGCTGCGACAGCTGCGCGTCGCTCAGCGCGCCGGTGTCGATGACCACGTCGGCAGCGGCGCGGAGCGGCGCGACCAACGTTCGCTCAGCGGTCACCGCCGCCTGACCTGTCCCCGCCGCGGCGCATGGGTGAGGCCGGGTGCTGTCCGCCAGCCGGCGCACCAGGACGGCGTCGGGCGCGTCCAGGAAGACCACGGTGGCACCCTCGACACCTTCGAATGAGGCCAGCTCATCCCCACGCCGAGCGTCGACCACGGCAACCGCCGGTTGGGCACGGGGCTCGGCGAGGAATGCGGGGAGCAGGGGAACGGGCAGGTTGTCGATGCTGCTGACCCCGGCGGCCTCGAGCGCGCGCAACGCGGTGGCCTTTCCGGACCCGCTCATCCCGGTGAGGATCCAGGGCTTGGCCGGCCGCGTCGGCCCGGAGTTGGTCACGAAGTCGAGTGTACCGGCGGGTCGGCGTTTCGCCCGTCGCCCCCTCGCCAGATGTCACGTTTTCGCAAGGTCTTTGACTATCCTCGAAGAAGAATGACGGCATGGTGGCGGGGCTGAGCGTGCGCATCCTGGTGGCCGAGGACGACCCCGGGCTGCGCGCGGTGCTCAGCCAGGGGCTGGAGGATCACGGTTTCTTCGTCGACGCGGTGACGCGCGGCGACGACGCCATCGACCAGCTGCGCTTCTACGAGTACGACGTCGCCATCCTCGACTGGCGCATGCCGGGCGCCTCGGGCCTCGACGTTGTGGCCTGGGCTCGCAAGGAGAAGCGCCCCACCCGGCTGCTCATGCTCACCGCCCGCGACACCACCGCCGACCGCATCGACGGGCTCGACGCGGGTGCCGACGACTACCTGGTCAAGCCNNGCTGCTGGCGCGCATCCGCGCCCTGCAGCGGCGCCCTCCCGGCACGGACAGCGCCACTCTGGTGCGCGGCGGGCTCGAGCTCGATCCCAGTCGCCGCGAGGTCACCGCGCACGGACGCGCCGTGCACCTCAGCGCCACCGAGTTCAACATCCTCGAGCTGCTGATGCGTCGCGCTCCCCAGGTGGTCGATCGCAACAGCATCGC
>QHBU01000036.1 GCA_003244045.1 Candidatus Aeolococcus gillhamiae | reverse complement strand
GCTCGGTGGTCAAGTCGTTCTTCGCACCGGACCACCCCGTCGCGGTCTGAGGTTTCCGTAGTCGCAGGACCCGCGTACGCGCCGGTCGTTGCTAGAAGTGGAGCGAAACCTGTGTCCCGTCCTCGAGGTGCGTGGTCAGGTCGGTGGTGGTCAGCGGGGCCACTGCGGCACGCACAACCGGCACTGCGCCCACTGCCCGGCCTGACAGCGCAGCGCCGTGGATGGCGTTGGCAGCCACGTCGCGGGACTCCGGCACGGTGTTGCCGGGACCCGGATGGGCGGCTCCCACGGCGAGTGCGACCGTGAACAGGACGAGTGCCTGGAAGAGCCCGACCGCGGCACCGAGGAATGTGGCTGCGACGCGGTCGAAGGCGATCACGGCGACGCTCTTGAGCCTGTCCTCGAAGACTCGTCCGAGTACCTCGAAGAGGATCACCACCACCACCACGATGGCGACGAAAGCCCACGCGTTGGCATAGATGTCGCCCTTGCGGAAGACCGCCGCCACGCCGTTGCCCATGTAGTAGGCGGCCAGGAAGCCGACGTAGAGGCCGACCAGCGACACCACGCGCCGAAGCGTGCGTGTGCGCCAGCCCACGATGGCGTTGACCACGATCAGCACGACCAGCAACAGGTCGGCGCTCAATTGGGGAACGTTGTTGTCGAGGGCTGCGATCATGCTGAGGTCAACCTGTGGTGGAGTGCGCGGGTCGCTCCCACGTCAGTGGAAGCTCTTGCTGACCTGGATGACGGCCGGGCCGAGCAGGACGATGAACAGCGTCGGGAAGATGCAACCAATCATCGGAATCAGCATCTTGATGGGGGCCTTCTGACCGGCCTCTTCCGCGCGCTGGCGACGACGCCTGCGAATCTCCTCTGACTGGATGCGCAACACGTTGGCGATGCCCACACCGAGCTGTTCGGACTGGATGATCGCCTGAAGGAAGTTGTTGAGCTCCTCGACCTTGTTGCGCCGGCCCATGTCGTCGAGAGCCTCCAGGCGCGGGCGGCCGAGGCGGACCTCGTTGAGCACCTGGTTGAACTCCGACGCGAGGACGTTGCGGTACTTGTCGGTGACGCGGGCGAGGGCGGCGTCGAACGCCAGGCCGGCCTCCACGCTGATGGTGAGCAGATCGAGCGCGCTGGGCAGCGCCAGGAGAATCTCCTTTTGGCGCTTCTTGATCTTGCGCGCGATGGTCATCGACGGGACCAGGTAGCCGAGCACCGCGCCGGCCACCGGTGCGAGGTATGAGGTGGGCGGGGTCAGCGAGACCAGGACGACGAGGCCGATGCCGAGTGCCACGCCGATCACCATGGCGATGACCTGCAGAGCCACGAAGCCTCCGGCGGTGAGGCCGCCGGGACGGCCGGCGAGGTTGAGCTTCTCCTGGATGGCCTGCTGCTGGCCACCCTGCATCCGGCGCGACATGATCTTGCCCAACTTGTCGAAAACGGGCTTGATCACTCGATCGGTGAAGGGCAGGCTCAGCTCGGCCTCGCTCAGACTGAGCACCTGGCGGCCGGTCTCGTTGAACTGCGAAAGGCGGGCCTCGAGCAGGTCGGCCTGGGTGGCCGTGGACTTGTTGGTGAGCCCGAACACAATGAAGCTCACGGCCATGAAGGTGAACAGTGCGGCGACGGCTCCGAGCAACACGTCAGACCTCGATCTTCACGATTTTCTGGATGGCGGCGGCACCGATGGCGATGGAGAAGATGCCGATGCCGAGCAGGATGTGGCCGAGCGTCTCGGTCAGCATCGGACCGAAGTACGACGGCGACAGCATCTCCAGCGCGCCGGCCAGGCCGAAAGGCAGCAGGGTGATGATGATTCCCGAGACGCGCGCCTGGGCGGTGAGCGTACGGATCTCGCCCTGGATGCGCACCCGCTCGCGGATGGTGTAGGCGATGGTGTCGAGGACCTCGGCGAGGTTGCCGCCGACCACGCGCTGGATCTGCACGGCGGTCACCAGCAGGTCGAAGTCCTCCGACTTGTTGCGCTGCACCATGTGGTGGAGTGCGTCGTCAACGTTGATGCCGAGGGCGATTTCGCGCACGGCCCGGCCGAACTCCTCGGAGATCGGCGGCGACGCGTTCTGGGCGACCGAGGCAAGCGCCTGGGCGAACGAGTAGCCGGCCTTGAGCGCGTTGCTGAGCAGGGTGATGGTGTCGCCGAGCTGGTTGTTGAAGGCTCGGGTGCGCCGACCCTGGCGGAACTTGAGGAACACTCCGCTGAGCAGCCAGGCGGCCACCGGGCCGACCAGCAGCATCACCGGCGTTCCGAAGCGCAGCGCGAGCAGCACACCCAGTGCCACGCCGGCGCCTGCCACGGCGAGGACCCACTCCGACGACTTCAGCTTGAGGTCCGCCTTCTGCAGGTCGTCGGCGAGCTTGCCGGTGTGCGAGGAGCGCGCCAGCAGCGGAGCGATCGCGGTGCTCACTACCTCGATCAGGTCGCGGATCGGGTTGCCGGTGCGCACCCGCGGGGCGGCAACCTCGGCCGGCCGGCCGTACTGGCTGAGCCGGGCGGCGACGCGGTCAGCCTCGGTGACCCGCCGCCCAGCTGCCCAGACGGTGAGCGACATGACCGTGCCGGCCGCCAGGACCGCCGCTGCGATCGCCGGCAGGGTCAGCGTCATCGTCGTTCCCCGTGGTCAGAAGGCCTGATGATCATTGCGCAGCCTCAGTGCTGGAAGAGGCTGTTGAGCAGCTCCGGGGTGACCGGGGTGTCGGCGCCCAGCGCCAGCGGAGTCCCGGTGCTCGACTCGTAGTTGGGCTTGTCGAAGCCGTTGGTGGCGTCGCGCTTGCCCCACTCGGCCTGCGGACGCAGCACGTACTTCAGGATCGTCTCGCCGCCAGGGGCGTGCGAGGTGATCAGCGCGGTGAGGATCTCCGCCTGGTTGCGCGGCAGCTCGACGACATACGAGTTGACCGCGGCGGATGCGCCGGCCGCGGCCGCACCGGTCGAGGCGCCGGCACGCAGCACGCGTACGTCCTGGAACGAGTAGCGCACGCCCGGCTTGTTGCCGGGGTCGACGAGGATGTCGATGTGGTCCTCAGGCTGGATGTAGTAGCCGACGGACATCAGCTCACCAACCAGGGTGGAGTTACCGCTCACACCCGCCGGGATCGCCAGGGCGACGTAGCCCTTGGTGATGTCGAGGTGCGTCACCACGCCGGTGCCGGGCGTCCCGGCGGTTGCCGACGCAAACAGCGAGGCGGTGAGCGGAATGTTGGCGCTGAGCGTGACCGGGGCTATCTTGCCCGCGGCCTGGGCTGGATCCGTGAAGCTGTCCTGGGGGAAGGTGCCCTGCGCGAGCGGCGCCAGGGTGAGCAGGTCGGGAGTGATCGAAGTCCCCGCGGCGATCGAGGACTTGGCCACGACGACGTTGGCGGTCGGCACGTTGTTCTTGCTGACGGTGCCACTGACCGCAAAGAGCACCGCGGCCGCAGCGGCTGCGGCCAGCACGATGCCCACGATCAGGAACACCCGGTTCTGCGGCTTATTGGGCTGAATGGCCAACGTCAGTTTCCCCTTGATGCGTTGTCGTGTTGTGGTTGCGCTGCATCCATGTGCGCTTGATGACGCGCTCTTCGTGTCGTGCAAGGAGTTTCGCCGAGGATCAGGCGTCCGGTGTCGCCGTCCGGTAACAAACCCATCGACTCTCCGATCCGGTTCTGACGCCGGGTCATGAAGGATGAGACCGCGGCTACTCCAGCCGACCGGTGCGCTGCGCGTTCATCAGCATGTTGAGCACGTCCTCGCGGTAGGGCGCGATGGCGGCGATCCGCCGGTACACGCGCAGCGCGTCGTTGTCCTCACCACGAAAGCGATGCTGGCGAGCGATGCGCTCCAGGTAGGACACTGCAAGCTCGGTGTCCTGGTTGTCGATGCAGATGTCCGCGAGACGGCTGAGCGGCTTCTCGTACACCGGGTCAGAGCGCGCCGCAGCCAGGTAGCAGTTGAGCGCTGCGTTGGACTTGCCCAGCGCACGGCAGCGGTCGCCGGCGTTCATCGCCAGGTCGGCAACGGTGCGTCCCCCGGTTGACTGCGCGAGCTCCTGGAGAAGGGCGGCAGCCTCATCGCAGCGCTTGCGACGCAGGCGCTCCTCGATGCGCCTCCGGATGTCGGACAGCGCGCTGTTGTTCTCGAAGGGGTCGTCCTCGACCGGTGCCGCGATCACCGATGGAGCGCCGCGGCGGGGCGACCGTGGCTCGCCCTGACGGCGCACGCCCCAAGTGCGCGGCTCGGCATCCCCGCCCTCCGCGGCGGCGGCGTCGAACTGCGGCACCTCCTGGGCGGGCGCCGGCGTGACCGACTCGGGGGTGGGGACAGGCTGGGCAGCGGCCGGCTGGGCCAGGACATTGGCCACGGGCGCAAGGGCAGGCTGAACGGTGGCCACCGACGGACCGGGACTGGGTACGGGCGCCTCCGCCGGCCTCGCCTGCGGCGCGGCCGCCTCGGGCGCGGCCGGCTCGAGGGAGGCGCCTGTGGGCCGCCAGGCGAGGAACTCGGAACCGGGCCGGTCCGTGCCCGCTGCGTCCGGCCGCGCCGGGGCGTGGGCGGCGGCGGGCTCGTCCGCGCTGAACAAGGGCATCTCCAGCCGTGCCTCTTCGTCGCCGGTGCTCCGGTGCGCCGGCGCGTCCTCGACGATGTGGAAGCCCGCCCGCGGCGCGACGAAGCCCGCATCCACGGTCAGGGCGGGACCATCCGCGGCGAGGGAAGGGTTGTCGTCGACGGCGGCTGCCTCGGAGTCGGAGTCGGAGTCGCAGTCGGTGAGAGTGCTCTCGACGGTGACCGGCTCGTCCGACGGGGTGAACTGCCAAGCGGGCACGTCGACGGCTTCCGCCTCGGCCGGCTCGATCGCCTCCGATACATCGGAGGCGATCACCTCGTCGTCCACGAGGTCAGCCGATGCGGGATCCGCCGGGCGGCGCTGCCTGCGCCGCAGAGCAAAGCGGCGCCGCGAGGCGGGGAGCCGGGAGCTGGCGGGGTCATCGACGGCGTCCTCGAGATCAACGTTCCCGGCCTCCGCAGAGGCCTCGCTCTCCATGGTCACCAACTCCGGCACGGTCGCCTCGACGGCCGGTGGCGGCAGCTCAGCTGCATCCCCGCTCCGCGACCTCGACGCGTGGCCGAGGGCGGCCACCTCCTCGGCGCCGACCATGGCACTGTTCGGGTCGCTGGCGGGCTGGGGGACGACCGCGGCGGCCGTTTCCAATGGCCGCGCCGCGTCCAACGCGAGCAGGTACTCGTACACCGTGCGGCGCAGGCGTCGAGCGAGCTCCTGGCTGGAGGGACTGCCCGCTCGCGATGTGACCGCCTCGACCTCCTGGATGGTGTCGAGGAGGTGCTTCTCGTCCAGCCGCTCGGTCGCGATGGCCATCTCGAGGCGCGCCTGGAGCAGCTCGGCCACCTCGGGGACGTCCGCCGCCAGCGTGGATGCGGCATCCTGCCATCCATGGCGAAGAACGTCGAGGGCCTCGTTGGTCGCGATCACAGTCTGTGCCTGCCTCCAGCGCGCATGTCCCGAAATGTGGCGGATAGCGTCCGGTTGCGCCGCCATGGTCCGGTCACGGCGCGGTCACGAGGCGGTGCGAGCGTTTTCCAGCCGCTTCGCCATTCTCAGCCGAGCCCGGCAGACACCCCGACACCGGCGCGCAACGAACCTGTGAAGACTCTCATCCCGGCGGCGGGTTTGACCCGGCCGCGCAGCGCGGATAATGCCTTCAGAACGCCCACACATCGAGGCCTATGATGCCCAGCTTCTTCCCAGCCGCACGCGAGAACATCGCGGTTCCCGACAACCGCAAAGGGCAGATCGTCTTCAAGTGGCCGGACCTCAACATTCGGCGTTTCAGCAACGCCATCGTCGCCCCGGACGAGGTGGCGGTGTTCATGTACCAGGGCGAGGTCAAAGGCACTCTTCCGCCCGGCCGGCACCGCCTCGACGCCACCGAGATCCCCTTCCTCGGGATCTTCGCGGACCACCTGACCGGCGGCAACCTCTACCGCGTCGAGATCTACTTCGTCGGCGCCCGCGAATACCCGGAGTTGAAGTTCGGGGGCCGGGTCGACAACGTCCAGGACCCGGTGACCGGGCTGGTTGTGTCCCTCGGCGTGTACGGGGAGTACTCGCTGAAGGTCGTCGATCCGTCGAAGCTGCTCACCAACCTGACGGGGACGGTGGACGTCACCAACAACGACGCCATCACCGACTGGGTCGCCCAGCAGCTGCTCAAGGTGCTGCGCACCGACGTCACCCAGCACGTTGTCGGCAAGGGCTGGCCGATCCTCGGCCTCGCCGCCTACGTCCCCGAGGTGGAGGCCGACGTGATCGCCCTCTCGGCAGAGCAGCTCGCCTCCTACGGTCTCGCCGTGGCGCGGATGGGGAACTTCACCATCAGCCTCGGCGACGAGGACGAGGCGCAGCTCAAGACCCTGGCACGCGACACCGCCTACTCGCGGCTCGCCGGCTCCTTTCAGCAGTACGCGGCCGGTGAGCTCCAGCTCGGCGCCGGCCAGGGCATGGCCCAGGGCGGCCAGGCGCTCGGCG
>QHBU01000035.1 GCA_003244045.1 Candidatus Aeolococcus gillhamiae | reverse complement strand
ACGTCATCCGCGCCAACTGGTAGATCGCACGGCCGCGGGGACTGGTCTTAACCTGTGAACCACCGCTGCAGCAACCGCTTCGCGGACTCGCCCCGCGGCCCAAGGACATGTCGATGAGTGACCTCAGTTCGACGGACGTGCTCCGTGCTCTCGAGGACGCGTACGGAGCCACCACGACCGTGGTCGTAGCCATCCCTGAGCGGAACTTTGATCTCCCCACCCGGTGTCAAGGCTGGACGGTCCGAGATCTCCTCTTTCATCAACTGCTCGACGCGGCCCTCGCTACGCCGGCGCACCGTCCGCCTACGACCGACTTCGTCGATTACTGGCGCGACTTCAAACCCGGCATGCCCGGGTCTGAAGAGCACGCCGACTTTGTACGCAAGTGTGCCGCGGCATTTTCATCGGCGTCGGTGCTGGTTGCCCTGTGGATGCACACTTCGCAGGCAGCCCTTCACGCGGCTTCGGAGTCGGACGGTGGCGAGTGCGTCGAAACCCAAGGGTTGTCGATCGCCGTGCCGGACCTGGTCGCGACTCTCGCCGTGGAGGCGGGCATCCATCACCTTGACCTGACTGTCGAGCTAACACCCCTGGCAGAGCCGCCCTGGTCCGCGCTGCGCTTAGTGCGGCGCACGCTCGATGGGCTCCTGCGGATGCCGCTGCCATCGAGCTGGGACGACAGGGTCTGTGCGCTGAAAGGGACGGGGCGCCTGCCACTCGGTGCCGAGGACTGCGAGGTGCTCGGCGGTCTGGCTGCTAGCTTCCCGCTCCTAGGCTGAAACGTCCCGGCTCCTCCGGCAACACAGCCGCGTGCCGGAATTTTCCCAAACGGGTTAGGCGAACCTCACGGGGAGATTCGCGGCGCGCGGGCGGTCTGCTCCTGCTCAGCAGCGTGTTGTCGCTCGTGCACGCCGGTGGGGTGCCCGTGGTCGGAGCCGAAGCCGGGTCGGCGGGCACGCTCACGCTGCCGCTCGCGCCGGCGTTCAGCGGCAGCCTCGGCTGCGTCGACGCGACCGACGACGTCGGCGACATCCGGTCGCACGGCCAGCGATGTGGGGGACTGGCCGTGCCGTTTCGGCTGCGCCGGCGTTTGACTCGCGGCTGACCGTGGCCCCTCCCAGAGCCGCGAGCGTTCCACCTCCACTGCGGACGACCACCACTCCCATTGGGCGCTGAACGACGCGGGCGGAGCGGCGTGGCCGGCAATGGACGGGGCGGCCCCGGCCGCCTGCACGCGACGGGCAATGCGGGCGCAGGCCTCGTCATACAGCTCGCGCCAACCCCGCGCCGCGTCGGCTTGGCGCCAGTACCAGCTGTCCACCGCGAGTTGGTCACCGCGGATTGCACCGATCCGTGTCTCGAGCTGTGGCAGCTGGCGGTCGATGTCGGCGATGTCGCGTGTCCCGCGAGACAGGTCACCCTGTAGCCAGCCGCGCTCCTCGCCGTGCCGGCGGCGGGCGATCACCCCCTCCGTCCTCGCCAGTCGTGTCCGGGAGTTCTCCATCGTCGCCTCGAGGCGGGCGCGCCGTTCGGTGAGCGACTGCTGTTGCTCGCTCAGCTGCGCCACCGTTCGCCCGGGGTCGACGAGGTTCGGCTCGGCGAGATCCGGGAAGGGCTCTCGGTGAGTGAGTGCCCGCTCGGCTGCGGCGGCCGCGGCGCGCAGCCCGGCATCGTCGAGGTCCTTGGGTGCAATCGGCGGTGGCGCCAGCTCGGCGGCGGGCAGCCGCCCCGCGAGGTTCTGAAACTGATCGAGGGCCAGTCGCTGTTCGCTGCTCTTCATCAGAGCACTCTGGATCAGGCGCAGGGTGAGACTCTCCGACTGCGTGGTGGGTATGCGCCCATGACCGCTGTCATCGGTTGGCTCCAAGTCACCGGCGACGACGTAGAGACGGTTCTCGGTACGTCCCCGTGAGAGGGCCACGTAGCCCCACTCTCGGTAGATCGCCTCATCGCCGAGCACGAAAGCGCGATCGGCGGTCATGCCCTGGGCCTTGTGGCCAGTTATGGCGTAGCCGTGGCGCAGGTGACCGGCCTGGAGGTACTCCGTCGGCAACACGCTCACGCGTCCCGGCTCGTCGGGTCGTCGGCCGTCCAGGTGGACCGTCATCGTCCGCTGGCGTTCGTCGACGGCCACCAGGGTGCCCCGGGAACCGTTGACGACCCCAAGCGAGCGCCGGTTGCGGGTGGTGACCACCCGGTCGCCGACCGCGAACTCTCCCGTTGGCAGGCGCAGGGTCGGGCCGCTGACCTCGCCGGCGCCGACGCGTAGAGCGCGGGCGCGCTCGTTGAGCTCACCGACGTCGGCACGGCGCAGCGCCACCATGATGTTGTCGCCGCCGGATCGCTCCGCCGCCCACCAGTCCGCGACCAAGCAGGCGCGGACACAATCAGCCGAGGGACCGAGGACGACCCGGCCGTGCTCGACGTACGCCGCCAACGCCTCGTCGGAGCGCCCCTCGCGCAGCAGCACGAGTGCTTGGCGCTCCCACTCCTCACGCTGGCGCCTGTTGTCCACAAGTTCCACAGCACCGAGGCGCTCGCAGAGGCCGCGGTAGGCGCCGCCGGCGTCGATCTCGGGGAGTTGGTGGTCGTCCCCGACCAGCACGACCGTCGCGTCGGATTTCGCGGCCGCCGTCAACACGCGGCCAAGGAGTCGGGTGCCCACCATCCCGGCCTCGTCGACGACGAGAACGGCGTCACCCCGGGGCAGAATCTGCTCGCGGTACTGCACACAGTCGAGGAGGAGCCGCTCGATGGTCGTCGACTCGATGCCCGCGCCGGCCTGCAGCTCCGCCGCCGCCCGGCCGGACAGCGCGCAGCCGATCACGGTGCGCCCACTCCGCTCCCAGACCTGCCGGCAGGCATCGAGCGCCGAGGTCTTGCCCGTACCGGCGTGGCCGCGCACCACCATGACCGCGTCGTGACTCGTGGTCAGACAGCGAACCATCTCGCGCTGTTCCGCGGATAGCGACGGACGGGCGCGGACGGCCGCATCGACCACCGCCTCCGACGCCGGTGCCGGCCGCCGCTCCACCACGTAGAGCCCGTTGTCGAGCTCGAGCGTGACCTCACGCTCTCCGCGAGCGATGTGCCGTCGCGCGTTGCGCTCAAGACAGCCCTCGATGACCTCGCGTTCGGTGGCCAGCATCTCCTCGGTGGTGAAGCGACACTCGTCAGGAACAGCTGGGACAACCCGGCCCGAGGCGACACGGATGACGGCCCGGCTGCCAGGCACCGGAGTGGTCCGCAGTGCCAGCACCGCCGGGTTGGCGAGGAAGAGGTCCGCTGCGGCCTCGACTGCGGCCGCGTCACCAGCTGGGCCGAGCCGCTCGCAGAGGGCGCGAACGACATCGCGCCGCGTGAAGGTGCTCGAGTGCGCGGTGAGCCCGGTGGGCGACGCGAGCTCCGCGAGGGCCTTCGCCACTTCTGTATCCGTGGGCCGCTCCGGCGCCTTGTCGGCGCGTCCGACGATGCCGACGATCGTTTCCGGAGCCAGCCCGAGTGCAGCAGCTCGGGAGCGCCACTCCGGCAGCAGACCCTCGGGCTGGACCTCGTGGTCCTTGGCGCGGCGGGTGTCGAGCGTGGCCACCTGGGCCGCCCTGGCGCTCGACTCACCGCGCTCGGCCATGCGGGCAAGGATTTCGCTGCGCCGCCGGCTGAAGGCGCGGATGACCTCTGCGGAAATGCCCTGGATCTCGGCGCTGCCGCGCATCACCGGGGTCCAGCGCACTCCGAGCCGGCGGCTCAGCTGAGCGCGCAGCTCCGCTTGGTACAGGTAGCCGGCCGTCTTCGCGTGGGTGTAGAGGAGCCGCCCATCCAGCGCGCCCCAGCCTCCCTGCCCGTCGCGGACGAGGTTGGCGACCAGCACGTGGTGGTGGAGCAGCGGGTCACCGGCCCGCGAAGTGCGGTGCTGGAAGGCGGCGGCCACGAACCCCTCGCCGCGGACCGGCACCATCCCGCCTTCGCCGCGCCGACGGCCGAAGGCCGCTTCGCGCTCCAGGTAGCCCAGCGCGGCACGGACCGCCGCCTCGTGTGCCGTTTTGACATCGCGCGACACCTCCCCCTCGCCCAGCGCGAAGAGCAGCGAGACGCTCTTCGGAGCCCGGAAGGTGAGGTCGTATCCGGGCAGACGTTGGCGTCCTCCCCGAGCGTGGCTGACCGCCTCACCGCTTGCCGGATGCGTGCCACCGAGAAGGCGGCGAAGGTCGTCGCCGCTCACCTCGCCGCGGAGTGCCAGGCTGTGAGATCCCGCTCCCAGCCATTGACCCGGTGCCTCGCCGGCGTGGAGGTAGTAGTCCTCCACGCCGCTGGCCACCGTCTCGAGGTAGTACTCCGCGGCGTCGTGGCCCAGCTTGCCGATGTTCAGCATGGACACATCGACAGCGACCAAGTGTTGGCGGTGACCACCTTCCCAGGCTCGCAGGGCGAGCAAGTCTGTGCCTAGTTGATGTCGATACTGGCGTGAACTATTGTGGACAGCGGTGGAATGGACACTGAGTCCGGACAGTGACGCAGACTGGAGGTGTAAGGAAGCGAAGGGTATCGAGAGTGTTCAATCTGGAACTGAGGCGTACCGCTTATGTCCTACGGTGGGCACGCGCGCGGGTTCTGAAGGGTGATGGAACAACGCGATCCGAATGGGGTACCCGCGATGAGTCACCCGATGCCAGACGACCTGCGCAGCGCACGCCTGCGGTCGCGACCGATCGGGGCGGTCGTGATCGGACACGGCCGACCGAGAGCTCCCAGCGCGCCGGCGAATTTCGAGGCCGACCGACGCCTCTGGGATGCCGCGTCGGGGCGGTTCAATCCGGTCGCCCTCCGCGCTGCGATTGTGTGCCGTGGCTGGACGGTGCGCGACTTCGCCGCTTCGGCCGGCGTCAGCCGCGCCTGCCTGTACAACGTGCTCCGCCACCACGCGGCCAGCGACCGCACCGTGGTAAGGGTCGCCGCCACCCTTGCGAGCCGCGAGCCGCTCCACCTGTTGACAGCGCAATGAACGCGCCCAGCGACCTGTCCGGATACCGCCGAGCCACGGCACGGCCCGGCGTCGCGGCGACACGCCTGCCCATCATCGGCGGCCGGCCCACGCCGGACGCCAACAAGAGGGCGCCATTGCTGTTCGACGACATCGCGCTCGTTCCGCCGCGGGAAATCGGCCACGATCCAGCCCGCGTCAGTCGCGGTGCACGTAGGCCGACCGCTCCCGACGACAGCCGGACGTCAGCGGACGCTCGCCAGGCGAGCCTGCTCCCGCCGCGGTCGCCGGTCGGCGGCGAGTCCGACCCACAAACCTTGTCATCGACGCCTCCGCTGCTTCTCACCGTCCGTCAGGTTGAGGCGGCCCTCCAGCTGGGTCGGACGCGGACGTACGAACTGCTGCGTTCTGGACAGCTGCCGACGCTGCGCGTGGGGCGTCTCATCCGGGTTTCCCGGGTCGCCCTGGAGGAGTGGATCGCGCGGCAGGTCGCCGCGGGCTGCGACTGACGGGGTGCGTTCCTACGCCGGGATCGCCGCTTGCCCCACCCCGCTCCACTTGCCCAGTGCCTGCCGGGTGAACTCCTCGTAACCACCAAGGAAGTCGAGGCCGATCCCGAGCGCGCCGGTCACCATGCCGAGTCGAGCAAGCGCAGGCTGCCACTCGCGGAATCGCCGCCGGATCTCGGCAGCCCGCGCCAACGGCGACATATCCGGCAGTTCTGACGCGTCGAGGATGCCAACCATGATCGGCAGGACGTCGGGCCACGGCCAGGACTGCCGCCAGTCCGGCTCGGTCCCCACAAGGGCGACGAGATCATCCCGTCGGCTAAGCCGGAACACGCGCAGGTTGCGCGCCCCTGCTTCCGCCAGCAGTCCGCCGCGCTGGAGGTTCTCGAGCGCTTCGGCGACGGCATCCTTGCCAAATGCCGCCAAGGCTGCTACCTCGCTGATCCCCAGGAACCGGTGTCCCTCGGCGAGCATCACCCGGAGCACCTCAGCTCGCGCCGACACGCCCCACAGCGCCCGGAGCCGCAGCTGGATCAGCGCCGGACGCTCCAGCTGGGGAGCAGCGGACCGCCCAGTGGCAGCGAAGGTGCGGGGCGTCGTCGCGCCAGGCCAGTTGAGCCGCGAGTTCGCGTTCACCGTGGCGGCGAACGTGCCCAGGGCGCGTCGCGTCGTCGAGTCGGCCGCGCCCGCCAGGTGCTTCAGGCGAACGGCCGAGGCGAGCCGGCCATTGGTCACGCACCAGTCGAGCGCCTCCTCGGTCAGTCGGGCATCGAGACGCGCCAGGCGAGCGGTGGCGACGATCAGCGCCTCGAGGTCGACGGCGACGTCCTGGTGGTGGCGCTCCCAGCCGCTCAGGCCCAGCTCGGTCCACAGGCTCCACAGTGTGCCCAGGACGAGCTCGCGCATCTCCTCGCTATAGGTCGGCATCGTCGACTCCGAACAGGCGAAGCGCGGCCGCGAGCTCCTCGCGAAACGTAGGGGACGGATCGTGCGTCCGCGCCCAGGTCGCGGCCCCGCGGAGCTCCTCGGGCGACGGCTGGAGGGCTTGCAGGTCATCGACATGCTTGCTCCGCGGACCCTGATCCACGACCGCGTAGAGCTTGAGGTAGATCTGGTCGAGACGGCTCGCGAGGTGAAGGGTCAGGGCACCGAAGCTGCGGACCTCGGCGCGCTCAGCGAAGCCCTCGGGCAGCCCGAAGTCCAGCAATGCCGCGGGCCCGGGGTTGAGCCAGTCAGGGCCGATGCCGAGGACTTCGCCGATGTCGCGCACGGCGTCGACCAAAGGAACCGGCAGCACGGCGGCCGACACGTAGGCGCCATCCTCGACGACAGCAATGATGTCAAGGTCGCGGGTGGGGCGGGAGATGAAGCCCAGCAGTAGCAGGCCGCTTCCACCGACCGCCACCAGTTCGTACTCAAGCGTGCGGGCCGCCAAAGTCTCCGATAACGCTGCAAGAGCAGCCTCCAGCGGGAACATAGTGCCGATATTATCAGGGCGAAGCGCCGAGATTACATCTGTATCGGGAGCTCGCGCACGTTTTGGCCTCGGGAGACGGCTGCGTCGCCTGCTCAGACGAGTTGGCCAGGGCCCGCGGCGACTGCCATTGACGCGAACCAGATCGCCATGCACGCGAGTGCCAGGCTCGCTGCGCGCACCACCAAGCGTGCGCGCCGGCTTCCCTTCCACTCCTCGACCCGGGCAGCGGAAATGAAGGAGTTCGGCCTCCTACTGCGCCGCACTTGCCAACCCAATATGCCGAACAACAGCTTGGGAGCGGCGAAGTACGCAGCCGCCCACACCAGAACCCATCCCGAGATGACGAGCCAGTACCAGCCGGTCAGGGTCAACGACCCGTCGGTGTTCCGGAACACAAGGTGGGCGAGCATCGCCGGCGCATCGTAGTAGCTTCCATTGCTCATTAGAGGGCCCCCGCGACGGATAGCCGAGGGTGCTGGAACCACCGCGGGCGACCCGCGAAATTTGTTGCCATTTTGTTGCCCGACCCGGCAACATCGGGCAACACCCGGTGGCCCATGCCGTCACCAATCATGCCGATTTCGAATACAAAACGGCCCTCAGCGGCACCCCACAGCCCGTGCCAAAGCGACCCAAATCGCCCTCTCAAGGCGGAGATCATCGGTTCGAATCCGATACGGGGTACCAGAAACTCAGTCCTGACAGTGAGATCATCGGTTCGAATCCGATGCGGGGTAGGTGTTTTCTCAGCCGGCGTTCGATGCGACGCTGAGCTGCGGCGGTCCTGAGACCACAACCGCGGCAAGAACCAGGTCCGCCGCCGGCATCGGATGGCTGATGAAGAAACCCTGGGCGATGTCGCAGCCGGCTCCGCCGAGCACGGTGAGCGTGGCGTCGTCCTCGACCCCTTCGGCGACGACGCGCATGCCGAGCGCGTGGCCGAGCTCGATGGTGGCGCGGACGAGCGCGAGGTCGCGATCGGCGCCCTCGGCGATTCCGGTGATGAAGGTGCGATCGAGCTTCAGCTCGCTCACAGCCAGCGTGCCCAGGTACGCGAGGGAGGTGAAGCCGGCGCCGAAGTCGTCGATGGCGACGCCGATGCCGAGCGTGCGCAGCTCGCCGATCACGCGCTTGCATTCGTCGAAGTCGCTGATGATGGAGGTCTCGGTGATCTCCACGGTGAGCGCGGACCCGGGCAGGTGGTGGCGTCCGAGCGCCTCGCTCACGGACGGGATGAACCGCTTGTCGAGCAGGTTGCTCACCGACACGTTGACCGACACGGGCACGTCGCGGCCGGCGGCTCGCCACGTCGCGGACTGGGCCAGCGCCTGGTCCACAACCCAGTCAGTGATCAGGGGCATGAGCCCGGCCTCCTCGGCGAGCGGGAGGAAGTCCAGTGGCGGCACCAGGCCGAGGCGCGGATGGGGCCAGCGCAGCAGCGCCTCGACGGCTGTGACCTCTCCGGTCCCGAGGTTGACCTGGGGCTGGAAGTGGAGCAGGAAGCGACCCTCCTGCGTTGCGGTGCGCAGCTCCTCGACGAGACGGAGGCGGTTGCCGTCCTCGTCGATATCCTTGCGATACGTCTCGTAGGACGACGCGCGCAGCTTGGCGCGGTACATGGCGAGGTCGGCACAGCGCAGCAGACCGGCGCTGTCACCGGCGTCGGTGGGAGCGCTGGCGATGCCGATGCTGGCGCTGATGCGCACGCTCACTGCGTCGAGGACGAACGGCTCCTCGAGCTTGGCGATGAGCCGCCGGGCGACGGCGGTGGCGTACTCGATGTCAGCGTCCATGATCACCACGCCAAGCTCGTCGCCGCCGACGCGCACCAGCACGTCGGTGCTGCGCAGCGAGCCGATCAGGCGCGGGCCAAGCTGGCGGAGCAGCTCGTCACCGGCTGAGTGGCCGAAGGAGTCGTTGATCTCCTTGAAATGGTCGAGGTCGATGAAGAGCAGGCCCAAGTCGCGCCGCGGTGTGGTGGGGTCCGCGGCGTCGGCGAAGAAGTCGTTGAGCAGGTAGAAGAGCTGGCGACGGTTGCCGAGCCCGGTGAGGTCGTCGGTGACCGCCTGGCGGTGCCGTTTGTGGGTGAGCGCGCGCATCTGCACGACCGACACCCAGAACCGGAGGCCCACCACCACCAGGGTGGCCGTGGCCAGGCCCAGCGCGACTGCGCTCACCGGGTGAAAGGACCCGAAGAGCAGGATCGCCAGGCCGGAGGCGGCGCCGAGAGCGGGAAGGATCATCCCCGGCGCCTTGTGGGCCACGCCGAGCGCCTTGCCCCGCCCCGGGAGCCAGAGAGCCAGGGAGATGAGGAGGATGGCCGTCGGCCAGGCGACGGCGTCGAAAATTGTGGCGAAGCCGAAGTCGCCGCCGGGGGCCTTGAGGAGGTTGGCGGTGTCACCAGCCGCGTTGACCGCGCAGGCGACGGCGATGAAGACCCACTGGGCGTTGCGCCGCCCGGGCAGGATGGCGCTGACGCCGACCACCAGGGCCAGGAGGATCAGGTCGCCCATCGGGTAGGCGAGGTTGGTCGCCACGGCCGCTGGGTCGGCACCGGTCGTGCGGACGAGGGTGCCGAAGATGAAGGCGGCGCACACACCCGCAGCTCCGAGCCCGGCGACGATGCCGTCGAGCCACATCGCGGAGGTGACGTCGCGCGCCTGGCGACGCACCAGGAGCACCAGGCCGACGTACAGCGCCGGGTAGAAGCCGAGGTAGAAGACGTCGGCGATCGATGGGGTAGGCACGGTGGCGCCACCGCTCGACTCCATGGTCAGGAGGAGGTCGCCGACCGCCCAGGAGAGAGTGCCCACGCCGAACGCCAGGGGAACCGCCCGCCGGCCGGGGCTGAGCCAGGCGCGCAGGAAGCAGAGCCCGCTGCCCACGAACTCGAAGGCGGCCACCAGCCAGCCGTCCACCAGCTCCGAGGAGTTGTCGGCGCGGACCACCAGCGAGACGAGGTAGGCGAGCAGGACGGCGCCGAGCACGCCATAGACGGCCCAGAGCAGCCAGCCCCGGTGGGGTGCTCGCCTGGCGTCGGCGGATATCACTCCCGCAGCCTATTCGCGGCCTGTCGAGCGTAGGTGACGAGTTCAGGACGAGAGTGACAAGGATCACCAACGTCAGTGCCGCGGTCCGCCCGATGGGGACCGTCGTCGAACTCAGTCGGGGAGGAGCTTGCCCGGGTTCATGATCTCGGTGGGGTCGACCTGGCGCGCCAGCGCGCACAGCGCCGCGACGGCGCCGGGGCTGATCTCCCGGTCCAGGTAGGGACGGTGGTCGGTGCCAACGGCGTGGTGGTGGGTGATCGTGCCGCAGTTTTCGAGGATCGCCTCGCAGGCGGACCGCTTGGCGGCCGTCCAGCGGGCTCGCGGGTCCGACCCGGCCGCGGCCAGCACCGTGAAGTACAGCGACGCGCCGGACGGGTAGACGTGGGAGACGTGGCAGCCGATCAGCGGGGCGCCTTCGCCGGGAAGGGCGGCGCGGAGCGCGTCGGTGACCGCCTCGTGAAGCCGGTGCAGCGTGGCCCAGTCGGTGGCCGTCTCCAGCGTCTCGACGAGGACATCGGCGTCGAGCAGCGCGTCGCGCAGATAGGGTCCGTGGTAGCGCTGGCGCAACCACGCGCGCCCGGGTGCGGCGCCGAGCGGGATGGCCTGGTGGCGGCGCAGCACCGCGCGGGCCTCGGACTGGCGCGCGCCGGTGAGCAGCGCGTCGCTGTCCCAGCCGGCGATGAGCAGGCAGCCGCGTTGGTGGCCGCGCAGGCGCAGGTAGCGCCGCCCGATCCGCTCGACGGCTCCGCCGTGCGCCGCCATGGCCATCCCGACCCTGGTCTCCTCGGGGTCGCTCAGCCGGGCGACGTCGGGCGCAACGCGACCCTGGACAAGGTCGCGGATCGCCGCCACGCCGTCGCCGAACGCGGCGAACGACCAGGCCTCGTAGCGGGGCTGGGTGGGGCGGCGGCGCACCTTGACGGTGACCTCGGTGATGACGCCGAGGCGGCCTTCTGAGCCGAGCACGAGGTCGCGGACCGACGGCCCAGCGGCGCTCGCGGGGTGGCCGGCGACGACGATCTCCCCGGTGGGGGTGACCAGGCGCAGGCCTAGGACGAGGTCGTCGAACCGGCCGTAGCCACTCGAGGCCTGGCCTGCGCTCCGAGTCGCGGCGAAGCCGCCGATGGTGGCGTACTCGAAGGACTGCGGGAAGTGGCCCAGGGTCAGGCCGCGCTCGGCCAGGAAGGCCTCGGCCTGAGGGCCGGTCATGCCCGCCTGGAGGGTGGCCGTCATCGACACGGGGTCAACGGCGCGGCCCTGGTCGAGGCGGTGCAGGTGCAGCGCAATGACGGCGCGGTGCCGGCCGCGCAGGGCCCTCACCCCACCGACGACCGACGTTCCCCCGCCGAACGGGACCACCGCACACGACGCGCGCGCACAGGCGCGCAGCACCGTGGCGACCGCCTCCTCGCCGGCCGGAGAGACGACCGCGTCGGGCGCGGCGATCTCCCCGCTGCGCAGGGCGAGGAGGTCGAGATAGCTGCGCCCCCCGGCGTGCCGGACCCGGGCCTCATCGTCGGTAGTGACCGCGCCGTCACCACAGAGCTCGCGCAGCTCGGCGACCAGTCCGTCCCCACCCAGGGCGCTCGGCGCTAGCGCGGGCGGCTGGGGGCGCCCAGCGTCGGACGGCAGCACCGGGATGCGCAGCTCATCGCGCAGGAGGTGGGCGAGACCAGCAGGGATGGATGTGTCGCGGTCGCCCCAACCCCACCAGCGCAGCGGCGGCGGGACGGGCTCGGTCACGCCGCCAGGCCCCCAAACAGGTCGGTGGCGAGCGCCTCGGCACGGCGGCGCTCGGCGGGCACCACGCCGAGCCGGACGCGGCGGTCGAGAAGATCGTCGATGTCCATGGCGCCCTCGTGGAGGATGCCGAAGAGCAACTCGACACCGAGCACCGGGCTGCCGGCGAACACCGGCTCGAGAAGCGCGCGGTCGTGAACGGCCAGGCCGGCCACCGCCTCGGCCTCGCTTCCGTAGCGGCGCACCAGGCGTGCGGGGACGCCGGTGGTGGCTCCGCGAGCGCAAGCCCCGATGAGCGGTTGCGAAGCGGTGCCGCTGCGCGGGCCCCCATGCCGGGCCACAACTCGGTCGACGGCGTCCTGGGCCATGCGCCGGTACGTGGTGAGCTTGCCCCCGACCACCGTCAACAGGGTGCCGTCCGGCGACTCGAGGATGGAGTGGCTGCGCGAGAGGTCGGCGGTCGAGCCGCCACCCGTGTCGAGCAGTGGCCGGAAGCCGGCGTAGCGGCCCAGGACATCAGCGCCGGTCAGGGACCGCTGCAGCGCGAGCGATAGGGTGTCAAGGAGGAAATCCTCCTCCGCCGCCCCGACCGCGGGCTCGTCATCGATGGGTCCGTCGAAGGCGTCGTCGGTGACCCCGACGATCACCCTGCCGTCGCCGGTCGGGGTCGCGCCCACCCAGCGCGCGCTCTCCCCAAGCACCGGGGTGATCAGCGCAGCGCGAGGCTCGAGGAGGGCGCGCGCGTCGACAACCACGTGCGCACCCTTGCTGGGGCGCAGCCGCACCGAGCGATCGATGGTGCCGGCCCACACCCCGCAGGCGTTCACGACAGTGCGGGCGCGCACCTCGAAGGTGGTGCCGCCGATCTCGTCACGGACCTGGACGCGGCCGGGCCGCGGTGGAGAGCGCCGTGCAGTGGGTGGCGACGGCCGCCCCCTTCGACGCGGCGGTGCGCGCCACGGCGATCACCAGGCGGGCGTCGTCCTCGACCTGCCCGTCCCAGAAGAGCACGGCGCCGCGAAGGTCGTCGGTGCGCAGCCCACCGACCAGGCGCTGCGCCTCGAGCGCGCTGATGCGCCGCGGGGCGGGCAGCTGCCGGCGTCGCGTTCCCGAGGCGAGTCGGAGCACGTCGCCGGCGCGGACGCCGACCTCGGTGAGCGCGCCGCCGAGCGGCGAGAGGGTGCTGTTGAGAGGAGCGATGAAGGGCAGCGGGTGCACCAGGTGCGGCGCCGTCGTGGTCATCAGGATGTGGCGTTCGCGCGCCGACTCCCAGGCGATGCCGAGCTGTCCCTGGCGCAGGTAGCGGAGCCCGCCGTGGATGAGCTTCGAGCTCCAACGGCTGGTGCCGTTGGCGAGGTCACGTCGCTCGACCAGGCCGGTGCGCAGCCCGCGCATCGCCGCGTCGAGCGCCACGCCGGCCCCCGTGATTCCGCCACCGATGACCAGAACGTCGAGCTCCTCGGCGGCGATCCGCGCGATGTCGGTCGCGCGCTGGGCGGCGTTGAGCGAGCCCGCGAAGCTCATCGTGACGTCTCGGGGGGACGCAGCCAGGCGTCGAGCATGAGGCGCAGCTCGGCGTCGATTGCGGGTGTGGCCGCGTCGTCGGCGAGCGCCGGCGAGGCGGCCACCACGCTGCGCACCACCAGCTCGAAGAGGCGCGCCACCGCGGTGCCGCGGACCTCGCGGATCGACCCGTCCCGGCGGCCATCCTCGAGGTGCCGGCGAACCGTGGCTATGGCGATCTCCTGGGCGTGACCCCGGCGAGTGGTCAGGTAGGGCATCAGCCGCTCGCCGTCGAGCTCGATGACGCGGCGGAACACGCCGTCGGCGCGCAGGGCGACCACCGCGCGCGCGGCGGCGTCGATGAGCCGCTCGCGGGCGGTGGGAAGCCTGGCCGCGGCCGCCTCCGCCTCGGCGACGACCATCCCCACCTCGCGGGTGAGCAGGCTGGACCAGAGTGTGGCCGCGTCGGGAAAGGTTCGATAGACGGTCATTCGGCTGGCGCCGGCGCGGCGGGCGACGTCGGCTACCGTGGTGCGGGCGATCCCGCGCTCGGCGACGCAGGCGCGGGCGGCGTCGAGAAGGGCTGCGTCGGAGTGACGCTGTGACATCCTACGTCGCAGTGTAACAGGGGCCGTGGGCTGGTTTCCGCCAAGGGGTGGGCGGTGGCTAGACTCGCGGTGATGCTTCTCACCGACGCGCCGACGTTGCTCTACGTGATCGGCCTCCCGGCCGGCTTGTTGCTCTGCGGCCTTGTGGTCGGAGGCGCGGCCTTCATGCTCCTCGGACGCAGCCGCCGCAGCTGACGGCCGCAGTGCGGGGTCGCATCCTGCTCATCAGGCCGGGGTGCCGCCGGGGGGGGCGGTACAATTCGTCCTGCGTTCACCATCTTTTTCGCGGAGACCAGTTGTGGCCAACACAATCAAGGAGTCCAAGGGAGTCACGTCCCAGAAGGACATCATCACCTCGCAGCGCTGCCCGATCTGCCACAACCTGATGCGCCAGAACGAGATCAGCGTGGAGATTGCCTTCCGCCACCAGCGCAAGCCCGGCGAGCCCAAGCGCGAGCGCATCCTCAAGCACAGCAAGAACTGCAAGGCGGCGTAGGCGCGCGCGGCCCTGCGCTGTCGCACTGAGTCGCGGCGAGGGCAGCGGTACACTGGCGGCCATGTCGGTGCGCCTACCGCTGTTTCCGCTCAACACCGTGCTCTTCCCACACATGCCCGCGGGCCTGCACATCTTCGAGGAGCGGTACCGGGAGATGATCCGTGACTGCCAGGCGCAGGGCACGAGCTTTGGCATCATCGGCATCCGCGAGGGCCTCGAGGTGGGCCGCGCGGCGTTCCCGTTCTCGGTGGGCACCCTGGCGCAGATCCATGAGCTCGAGGCGCTCGACGACGGTCGCTACGACCTGGTGGTCGCCGGCGCGTCGCGGTTTCGGGTGGAGAGCCTGTCGCTGAGCCGGTCCTACCTGGTCGGCAGCATCCGCTATCTCCAGGACACGCGCGGGGACGAGGCCGCCATCCCCGACCTGGCCCACCGCGCCGCGCGCGCCTTCACCGAGTACCGCGCCGCGCTGCGCAACCTCGCCGACGAGACCGGCGCGGAGGAGGACGAGGCAGGGCTGCCCGACGATCCCGAGCTGCTCTCCTACCTGATCGCGGCCTCGCTCAACGTCGAGGTCAACCGACGCCAGGAGCTGCTCGAGGAGGACTCCGTGTCGGGACGGCTGCGCAAGTGCCTGCAGGCGCTCCGGCGCGAATCTGTCTTCCTCACCCAGATGCTGGCTCGGCGCGACCACAACATCGTGCCGGTCTCGCTCAACTGATTTGCCAGACCTGGACCGCTTCTCCCTGAAGGGACGGACCGCACTTGTCACGGGGGGGAGCCGCGGCATCGGCCGCGCCATCGCCCTGGCGATGGCGGGCGCAGGCGCGCAGGTGGCGGTGTGCGCGCGCCATCGCGACGCCTGCGAGAAGGTGGCGGAAGAGATCATCGACGCCGGCGGCACGGCCATCTCCGTGGCCGGCAATGTCGGCCACGCCGAGGACGCCGGCACGATCGTGGCCGCGGTCATGGAGCGCTTCGGTGCGCTGGACATCCTTGTCAACAACGCGGCCACCAACCCGCAGTTCGGCATGCTCGTCGACGCCGAGGACGCCGCGGTCGACCGCGTCTTCGAGGTCAACGTGCAGGGTCCTTTGCGGTTGATCAGCGCCGCGGTGCATGCCTGGATGGGCCAGCACGGCGGCAGCATCATCAACATGGCCTCTGTCGGTGGGATCAATCCCGAGCCGATGATCGGCGCCTACAACGCCAGCAAGGCCGCGCTCATCAACCTGACGCGCACGCTGTCGCACGAGCTCGGCCGGTCGGGGATCCGGGTCAATGCCATCGCCCCAGGCCTGGTCGACACCGAGTTCGCCAAGGTGCTCATCGAGACGCCGAAGATCCACGAGCGGATCATTCGCGGCACCGCCCTGAAGAGGCATGCAGAGCCCGACGAGATCGCCGGCGCCGCGGTCTTCCTGGCCAGCGGGGCGGCGTCATACGTCACCGGCAGCGTCATCGTGGTCGACGGCGGCGCCACCGCCTGAGCTCAGGACTCGATCAGTGGAGATCGAGCACGAAGCGGGTCGGTGACACCAGGTAGAACGCGGTGGCTGTGGCAGCGCGGATCAACGTGAAGCGGTACACGGTCTTGTTGCCGCTGCTGCTCACCAGGCTCACCGAGGAGATCACCTTGCCGAGCGTGGGCGTGCCGGTTGACCCCGCCGGCACGGTGCCGGCGAACGTCACCAGCACAGTGGTCGGGGTGCTGAACGAGACGGTTGCCTTGGGCGTGCCTTGCCCGGCGCCGCTCACGCCGCCGAGGTCGAACACCACGCGGTAGTACGCGGATTGCGCGCCGAAGCGCAGCCGCACCACCTGGAAACCGGTATCTCCGGCGCCGAACGTCTGCACCTGCGACGGGGCCGGTGCGCTGCTGGCGCTGGCGGCAGCACTGGACTGCGCGGGGGTGGACTGACGAGGCGGAGCGGCCGCCGAAGTGGCCGGTCGGTTCGCGGTTGGTGCGACCGGATGCGAGGAGCCGCGCCCGAACAGCAGCGCGAGCACGAAGATGAGGCCGATCCCGGCGACGCCGGCGAGCAGCCGATTGTCGGGGCCCGTCTTGGAGAGACCCGCGACCCCCTGGCGCCCCCGGGCGACCGCGGTGCTGGCGCCCCCGCGTGCCAGCGCCGCGACCGCGGCGAGCGCGCGCATCATCCTGGTGGAGAGCGGCACCTGCTCGCGCGCGACCGCGCGGCTGTGCCGGCCCAGTGGTCGCGGCGGCGGCGATGTGGGTTTGCCGGCGGGGACGTCCGCGTCGGGATACGAGGAGGCGGCGAACGCGTTCCAGCCGGCCGAGTCGACGGGCTCGGCGACGTCGCGTTCGGCGATGACGTCTGCCGGTGTGCGCACGCGCCGATCGGCGACGACATCGGGAGCGTCGTGCATGTCCGGCTCGGGCTCGACGATCGCCGGTGATGTCTTGTGACCGGAGAACCCCTGCAGCTCCACCTCCTCCGCGGGCGACGCGGGCGGAGCCTGAGGCGGCGTGGCCGCGATGCCCGCGACGATGTCGGGTGTGGACCTGTGGGCCGGTGCGGGCAGCGGCGCACCCCGGCGCGACGGCGCCCCGCTGACGATCTGCATGGAGTCTTCGAGTGCCTCCCCGCTGCGCGCCAAAGCGAGGCGAACAGCCACCGCGTCGCGCATCCGCGCCCACAACGCCGCAGGGCCTGCCGCGGGCGCGACTCGTCGCGGTGGTGCGGGACGGTGTGGCGGGGCGGACACGGCCGGCGGAAGCGGTGGCTCGAGCGGCTCGACGAGGTCTATCGGCGCGGTCGGCGCCACGGCGGACGGCGCGGTCGCGACGGCGGGGGGCGGCGGCGCCGCCGCCGGTGGGGCCAAATCATCCTCCCAGGACTCGGGCTGTATCTCGACGTTCAGCCAGTCCTCGTCGGCTTCGAGAAGACCCGCGTCCGCGCCGGACGGGTCAGGGAGGATTGCGGCGGCCTCGACCTCCGGGGAGACTGCGGGTTCCTCCACCGGCGCTCTGTCCCACGACGGAGGAGTGGATCGCACGCCGTCGAGAGGGAGATCGGGCTGGACGTCGGGAGCGACGGTGGACACGGCCATCCCCTCGGCAACGCGTTCGGGACGGCGTGGCGTCCAGGGAAGCGCGGGACTGCTGGTGCCGGCCTGCCAGGGGCGTCGTTCGTCGAATGGCGCCGCCGGTGGCGGAGGGATCACCGGGGAGTCAACGGCCGAGTCGATGCTGATCCCCACCTGCTCCAGCATCAGCTGCGCGGACCCGGGATCGACGGTGACCCTGGCGAGCTGGCCCACGCGTTTCTTCTCATCGCGCAGGGTCGCTGCACCCGCGCTGCACCGCGCGCAGCCGACCAGGTGGGCGTCCACCTCGGCGCCCCGCTGCGACGCCAGCTCACCGTCGATGAATGTGCTGAGCGTGAGCAGGCTGCACTTCACAGCGCGATCTCGCTGTAGATGGTGCCGAAGTCGCGCCGTGCCGCCGCCAGGAGGCGACCGGCTGCCTCAGGAGAGCACTCCAACGCCCGCGACATCTCACGGTAGTCGAGGCCGGCGAGATCGTGGAGCAGAAGCGCCGCGCGGCGCTCGAACGGAAGGGTAGCCAGGGCGCGCTTGACGGTGTTCATACGCGACGCCGCCTCGCCGTCCATGCGCGCCTGGAAGGCGGGCCGAGGCCGGCGCAGGAAGCGGGCGGGACCGTGCCCGCGCGGTGGGAAGCGATGCCCCTGCCGGCACGCGCGGGTCACCGCACGGTAGAGGGCGGCGCGCCCGTCAACGCGCAGGCGGGTGGGCGGGTACTTGGCCGCGTGCGCGAGGCCGCCGGCCACAAACTCGAGGGCGTCGTCCCCGCTGCCGCTCAGGTGCGCGACGTACGTCACGAGATCATCGAGATGCCCGCAGGCCAAGCCTGCGAGGTCACTCGCATCGGGTGCGATGTGTGCTGCGACGTTGATCATGACGTTGTCGTGCGAGTGAGCACGCGCTGCGCGCAAGCATACAGGCGAGTCCTAGTTCTGGCAAGGTTGCTCAGAGATCGGCCGGCGCGCCGCAGCTCAGCGCCGGTCAATGGCCGGCAGAGGGACGCGGCGGATGGCTCCGCCACGTACCGCCGACGGAGCGCCCAGCCCGCATCGACGCCACGCCGTGCGGGGCATGCCGATGTCAGCGACGTGGACTGTGCCGGTCCACCGCCGCGAAGCAGCAGCCCAGAAGCCCTGCTTGCACGCGGTGAGCGTGCACGTCGCGGCGGCGTGCACCGCTACGCCCGCGGCGGTGCCGTCATCGGCGTTGAGGCCGCTCGGCACGTCGACGCTGAGAATGGTGCCGCGCATCCCGGCGATGACGGCGGCGTGCCCGGCGCGCGGCAGCCCGGTCATCCCGGTGCCAAGCAGGGCGTCGATGACCAGCGCGGCACCGGCGGGCGCAAGCGCGTCGCGGGGATCGGCCGACACCGTCACCTCAACGCCGGACGCTGCGGCCGCGTGGCCCTGGCGCTCGACCACCCCGGCAAGCCGGGCGGGGTCGCCGTGCACGGTCGCGGTGACGGCGCAGCCCCAGGCGCTCAGGTGACGCGCCGCCACAAGGCCGTCGCCGCCGTTGTTGCCATGACCGGCCACAACGTGAAGGCGCCGGGGACGCGAGCCGTTCATGGTCCAGGCCAGCCGGGCGACCTGGAAACCGGCCACCTCCATGAGCTGGGCGATGTCGACACCAATGGCGACGGCCGCGGCGTCGAGCGCGGCCACCTGGTCGGCGGTCAGCGCGCCGTAGCGGTGTTGCGCGGTCCGGTCCATACGGGCACTCCACTGTGGTGGTTTGGGTACCGTACTCCGGCACATGGCAACCACACCGGCGGCGCCGGAGCGGACCAGCCGCAGCGTCTCCCGGCGCGGCCTGGTGATCTTCGTCGTCGCCCTGGCGGCGGTGGTTGTCGCCGCAGTGGTCGGCATCCGCGGGCTGCTCGCCTCCCCCATCGAGTCGGTGGCCGCCGACGGCACGGCCACCCTGCACGGCACGTGGGAGCCGTACTCGTGCGACGCGCGAACGTGCCAGGGCTACGTCCAGGCCGGCGCCCGCGGCGTCTTCATCGTCCTGGCCACTGGCTGCCCGCAGCCGCAGCGTGCCGCCGACATCACGGTGAAAGGCCGCCCCGACACCGCGCTGGGGAAGGGTTCTTACCGCGCCACGGGCTGCGCCAACTGACCGGCTAGCTGCGGTGCTGGCGACGCCCCGGGATGCGCTGCTCCACCGAGTAGCGCACCAGGCGCAGCCAGACGAACAGCCCGCCGATGGCGATGCCCAGCGCCACCGAGGCCAGGATCACAACGAAGAGCGGGGCACCGGGCCAGGACCAGACCAGGAACTTGACCGAGGTCGCGCCGGTGTTCTGAGCGCAGAACACGGTGAGGACCACGGCGCCGAGAACCACCGCGGCGATGACCAGCCTGGCCAGGTTGGAGATGTGCGCCGCGACCGGCACGTGCGCCGGCGTCGCCTCGCGGTCGGGTGGCGCGGCAGCCGTGTTTTCCGGCGGACCCGAAGGCGGGGGTGCTTGCTGCATCGCGTCCTACTGTACAGGCAGATACCTGCGCTGCCGCCTGGCGCATACCAGGAAATCGAAGTCCGTCGCGGAGCGACAGCGGCGCACGAGGTGCGCCGAGGGCGAAGGAGTAAAAAAAACGGCCGGGACGCTGTGTCCCGGCCGCTCTGGATCAATGATCCGAGGTCGATCTAGTACTCCGGCATGGGCGGCGCGGCCGCACCCTTCCTCTCCGGGATGTCGGTGATCAGTGCCTCGGTGGTGAGCAGCAGGGCGGCGATGGAGGCCGCGTTCTGCAGCGCCGAACGGGTCACCTTGGTGGGGTCGATGATCCCCGCCGCGACCATGTCGACGTACTCACCGGTGGCGGCGTTGTAGCCCTGGCCCTTGGGCAGGTTCTTCACCTTCTCGACGACCACCGAACCCTCCTCGCCGGCGTTGTCGGCGATCTGGCGAAGTGGCTCCTCGAGCGCGCGGCGGAGGATGTTGACGCCGGTCTTGACGTCACCCTCGGCCTTGACGCCGTCGAGTGCCGAGACGCAGTTGACGAGCACCACACCGCCGCCGGGCACGATCCCCTCCTCGACGGCCGCGCGTGTGGCGGACACGGCGTCCTCCATGCGGTGCTTCTTCTCTTTGAGCTCGGTCTCCGTGGCGGCACCGACCTTGATGACGGCGACACCACCGGCGAGCTTGGCGAGCCGCTCCTGCAGCTTCTCCTTGTCCCAGTCCGAGGTGCTCTTCTCGATCTCAGCCTTGATCTGCTCGATGCGACCCTTGATGGCGTCCTGCGAGCCGGCTCCCTCGACGATCGTGGTGTCGTCCTTGGTGACGGTGACGCGGCGGGCGCGGCCAAGAGAGGTGAGCTGCGTGGAGTCGAGCTTGAGGCCCACCTCCTCGCTGATCACCTGCGCACCTGTGAGGATGGCGATGTCCTGAAGCATGGCCTTGCGGCGATCTCCAAAGCCCGGTGCCTTGACGGCAACCGCGTTGAAGGTGCCGCGAAGCTTGTTGACGATGATGGTGGCCAGCGCCTCGCCCTCGAGGTCCTCAGCGATCACCAGAAGCGGCTTGCCGCTCTGCACAACCTTCTCGAGAATCGGCAGCAGGTCAGCGATCGCCGAGATCTTCTTGTCGGTGATGAGGATGTACGGATCCTCGAGAACGGCCTCCATGCGCTGGGCATTGGTGACCAGGTACGGGGAGATGTAGCCCTTGTCGAACTGCATGCCCTCGACGAGCTCGAGCTCGGTCTCGAGGCCTTTGCTCTCCTCGACGGTGATGACGCCGTCCTTGCCGACCTTCTCCATGGCGTCGGCGACGATCTCGCCGATGGCGGGATCAGCGGCCGAGATTGCGGCCACCTGGGCGATCTTCTCGCGCTCGCTGATGGGAACCGACTGCTCCTTGATGGCAGCCACCACGGCCTCGACGGCGAGCTCGATGCCCTTCTTCAGCTGGATCGGGTTGGCGCCTGCGGCCACGTTCTGGAGGCCTGCATTGATCAGCGCCTGGGCGAGGACGGTGGCGGTGGTGGTGCCGTCGCCGGCGATGTCGTTGGTCTTGGAGGCGACCTCCTTGACCAGCTGAGCGCCCATGTTCTGGAATGGCTCCTCGAGCTCGATCTCCTTGGCGATGGTGACGCCGTCGTTGGTGATCGTCGGGGAACCGAATTTCTTGTCGAGGACCACGTTGCGGCCTTTGGGGCCGATCGTGATCTTGACGGCGTTGGCGACACGGTCAACGCCCTTGCGCATCTCGTCGCGGGCTTCCGCGTCGAAGAGCAACTGCTTGGCCATCAAACTCCTCCTCCCGCCTCATGTGGACGGGTTCAAGCACACTGAGAACCTGTTCGGTTGGGAGAGGTAATCTTAGCACTCTCGGTATCGGAGTGCTAGCAGCCTCCTCCCCCGAGCGCCAGCCGTGGCGCTTGGAAGTGGCGCCGGCGCGGGCGGGGGAAGGCCGGCGCGTGCCCACCTCCCCCGCCGCTGTCAGACGGTCAGGACGGCAACCCTTGAACAGCGTGGTCGCCGATTGTGGCCACGCGGCCTGCGGCTTCACCGCCGGTGAGTATCAATTTCACACCAGCGCGCGTGCAGACCTATTCCTCCGGCGCAGTGCCACGGCGGCCAGTAGTGCCCCCGCAAGCGCAATCGCGATCAGTGGCCTGGCGAACTCCGGAATTGCCACAGGGAGGGCGCCAGACACGTAGTTGTAGCAGCACACGCCGTCGATTTCCAAAGGCATGTTGTCGATGCGCTCGTTGGCGTTGGTGGTGACATTGTCCTGGTGTGTGGTGGCGAAGGCGTAACCACCGACCTCCTCCAGCGTATTGGCCGCAGTCGGGGTGCCAACATCGGCCAGGGTCGAGATCTTGATGGTGATCGTGCACGGTTGGTTGGGTCCCGGCGTCGCGGGGCAACTGACGCCGCTTCCAGGTGTTTCTGCCAGGCCGCTTCCGGCTGGGTTGTTCGGATTGCCTGGCTCCGGGTAGACGAGGGCGTGCGGGTCGCACGCGCTCACCGAGCAGTCGTCGATGCTCTGAGTCCTGCCCGCGTAAAAGATCGGCGGCCCACTGGGCGGGAATTCCGCCGCGGCGTAGTAAAGAGTTGACGGATGGGCGGGGTCACCCGGGGTGAGCATGCTCCAGCGGGTCACATACTGGAGGTAGGCCGAACCGAGCACGCTCGTGCGAGCCGCTGCCAGAGCCGCTGCCGACAAGTCGGACACCTGCATGGTGACGGTCAGCACTCCCCCACTCAGGTCCATGGACTGGTTGCGGATGTCCATGCCAGGTACGTTGGTACCGCCGATGACGGGATACAGCGCGTCTCCCGCCGGATCGTTCATCCCGCCGACCGGCGCATTCGATGGGCCAGTGACCGCGGCTCCGAAGAGCCCGGGTCCGGAGTTCTGGCGCGCGACGGTGATGACAGCGGCTCCGGCGTGGTCAGTGCAGACCTGCGAGCCGCAGGTGCCGGTGCCGAAGCCGGGTTGAATCAGTCCGTTTGAGGTGTCGTCGTAGACGATCTCCGCCGCACCCGTGGCGTCGATGGTGACCTCGAAAAAGTCGGCCATGTTCCGGTCGCCGGCGCTGACAACGCAGCCGGTACCGTTCAGACAGATGGAGTCGTAGTGGTTTGGATGTGGCGTCACCTTGGTGACGCCGCTCAGAGTCGGCGCAGCGCCGGTGACGCCGCCGTTGACATCCTTCGGAAAGGAAGCCTGGTTCATGAAGACGTTCCACTTTTGTCCGTTATGGGAGCTCGGGTCGACCGGTTTGTCCGACCCGTACCACACCGTGTCGGCGGCGCCGGCGCCGTCCTGGTTCACCCCCATGAGGAAACCGGCCTTGATCCACGGGAAGACGTTGACAGCGTCATTCCCCGCCACGCCCGAGCTGACCTGTGTCTTCGGGGTCCAGGTCGTCCACCCGGTGGCCGCGCTCGCGGCCGAGACAAAGACCTGGCGGTTGGACGGTGTCGCGCTTCTTCCCACCCACGTGACGTCGAGGTTGCGGGCCGAGTCGATTGACGACACAACGAAGTTGGCTGCCTCGCCGGAGTCGTTGGCGACGCCAGTTGCGACGGTGATGAGCTTGCTTGGATCGCCGCACGGGTTCGTGACGGTGGGCTCGTCGAGGAAGTCCAGATTTCCGCTGGCATCGGGGGTGCCGATGTTGAGCAGGATGCTGCTCCCCGAATAGTTGGCCTGGAAGACTTTGCCGGTGACCTGGTCAATCGAGATGTAGCCGTCCGCACCGAACGGTGAGTAGATCGGGGAGTTGGCGCTGTTTGGGTCCATGCACAGGTTGCCGTTTACCGCCGTGTCTTTCTTGGTGGCATCCGTATATGTCAGCCCGGGGTCGCCCGGGACAATCGAGGTGTTGCTCTTTACCCAGTGGGCGCCGGTGACCAGATTGTTGTACTCCTGGTAGGCGAGCGGGAACGGCCCCGTGTACGCACTGCTTGCGGCCAGGTGACCTGGCCCGGGGTCCCACACCGCGATCCATTGCCTGTCCGCAGCGACCGGAGGGACGCTGGCCCCACAGGCGGCCGGGTATACCTGCTGGTTGGTCGTTGCGCCGCCATCGGTGGTCGTGGCCTGCCGCAGACAGGTGAGAGCGTACAGGTCGGAGAAGTACTGCTTGCTGTTGCGGTCGAACTGGAGCTCGGTGTCGCCGCCCCCGGGAGGAGCGTTGAATGTCATCGCCGGGCTGGGACACCCCACGGGGGAGGCAGCAGGCGGCGACGGGATGACGGGGCACGCGCTGACAGCTCGGTACGTGTGACCACCATCGACGGATCCGAACCACACACTGCGCTGAACCCCTGTTCCGAGCGGTGCGCTCGAGAACACCCGGCCGAGGGCGTCGACTCCGATATTCGGCTCACCCCCCGGGTGGATCGCGTCCACAACCGACGGCGTCTCGAATCCGATCGCCGGCACAGCGGCACGGGCGGTCGGCACGCCTGCGGCGGCGACCAAGACAACAAGGATTCCAAACGCCTTTGCGCCTCGGACCATGACACCCCTCCCTTCCTTCGCTGTGCAGCGAGGATGCCAGCGATCGGCGCAGTCTAGTCGTTCGTGCAGGGATTGAAAAGGATGAGTGTTGGGCCGGTGCCTAGACGCGGTGGTTGGCCGCGTACGCGATGAGCGAGCCAGCCTCGGACTACAGAGCAGCGTCGGCCACCAGGGGATCAGGCTTCCTCCGCCTCCGGCTCGCCGGAGGATAAGCTGCCGCGGGTGAGCAGCGAACGGCCTCTGGAACACCGCGTGGCCATCGTGACGGGCTCCTCGCGCGGCATCGGCCGGGCGATGGCGCTACGGCTCGCCGCCGAGGGTGCCGCCGTCGTGATCACCGGCAAGTCAGAGCACTCAACGGAGCGGCTGCCGGGCAGCATCCACAGCGTCGCAGAGGAGATCACCTCAGCCGGGGGCCGGGCCATCGCTGTGCACCTCGACGTTCGCAAGGAGGATGACGTCGCCACCATGGTGCAGCGCACCGTCGACGCGTTCGGGCGCCTCGACATCCTGGTCAACAACGCCGGGGCGCTCTGGTGGAAGCCGTTCCTCGAGACCCCCCTGAAGCGCTACGACCTGATGTGGGAGGTCAACGTTCGCGGCGCGTTCACCTGCGCACAACACGCCCTGCCGCACATGATCCGCAATGGCTGGGGCCACGTCGTGATGTGCTCGCCGCCGATCGGGACCGAGCCCAACCCTGGGTACGTGGCCTACATGACCACCAAGATGGGCATGACCCGCCTTGCCGTTGGGATCGCGGCAGAGCACGAGAACGACAACGTCGCCTGCAACTCGCTGTGGCCGGTGACGCTCATCGAGAGCCTCGCCACCATCAACTACAGCGTCGGCGACCGCAGCATGTGGCGTTCTCCGGACATCCTCAGCGATGCCCTGGTGGAGATGGTCACCACCGAGCCGCGCCAGCTCACCGGACGTCAGCTCCTCGATGAGCCGTTCCTGCGTGAGCGCGGCTGGAGCCAGGAGCGACTCGACGCGTACTGGCTTGAGGGGCCGCCCCCGGAGCCGGTGTACATCGACGGCCGCGCAGGGTCGTCGATGTGAGGACCCCGCCTATCATCGGTTGATGCCCCGGTTTCCCGCGCCCACGTTGCGCACTGCGCTCGCCGCGGGGGCGATGGGTGCCGGCGCGGTGATCTCGGCTCGCGCCCTGCTACGTCCGCGCCAGGGTGGCGAGCCAGGGCTGGTCGACTGGGAGGCGGTGCGCCGCACCGCCTACGAGCGCGGCGGAGCAGGCGGCGGGGAGGCCGGCACAGGTTGCGCGGAGGACGTCGCGGCGCAGTGCGACCGCATCGCCGCCGAGCTGGCGCCGTTGATGGCCGCGGTCTGCGAGCAACCGCTCGTGCACTTCCCGCGGTTCGTGGTGCTCGACCGGCACGGTTTCGTCGACGTCAACATCGGCATCGCCAAGAGGCTGATCGTCCCCATCGAGGAGCTGCGCGCCACCCTTCCGGACTCGCGCGCGACCGCACTGGGTCGCGGCGTCATGAACCGCTACGTCGGCATGCTTTTCGGGATCATGTCGCAGCGCGTTCTCGGCCAATACGACCCGGTGCTCAGCCTCGGACCGCCGGCCGAGGGGGAAACCCCGGCGCTCTACCTGGTGGAGCCGAACATCGCCGGCTTCGCGCGCATCGCCGGGGCGCCGACCGAGCCCCTGCGCCGCTGGCTCATCCTCCACGAGCTCACCCACGCGTGGCAGTTCGGCGAGCACACGTGGCTGCGTGAGCACCTTGTGGGGATGATGGACGAGATGATCCGCAGCAGCCTGAAGCACGCCACCGGTGACGGCAACGGGAGGACGCCGAACGCCAGGCAGCTGCTGGAGCGACTGCCGGACGCGGTGCGCACCCAGCTGCGCGGCATCGCCAGGCTGCAGGCGGTGATGAGCGTGCTCGAGGGCTACGCGAACTTCGTCATGCACCGCGTCGGCAAGGAGAACCTCGATCACTTCGACGAGCTCGAGGCCGCCTTTGCGCGCCGGCGCGCCCAGCGCACCGTCGTGGAGCGCGCCGTTCTGGCCATCACCGGCATCAACATGAAGATGCGCCAATACGAGGTGGGCGAGCGCTTCTGCGAAGCCGTCGCGAGCGCCGGTGGGGTCACGCTGCTCAACCGCGTCTGGGAGGGCGCCGAGATGATGCCGTCGGCCGCGGAGCTGCGTCACCCGGATCAGTGGGTCGCGCGCGCCCGCCGGTGAGCGCCAGCACCGCGGCCTCGACCACCGCGGCGCCGAGGCGGCTCACGGCACAGCGCCGGCTCGTCGCGCAGACGCTCCGTGAGGCCCGGCGCACGGTCAGCGCCGCCGAGCTCTTCGGGAGCCTGCGCGCGCTCAACCCGCACATCGGGAGAGCGACGGTCTTCCGCAGCCTCGACGTGCTCGTCGACATGGGACTGGCGCAGCGATTCGAAGGCGATGGCCACGTTCACCTCTACACCTCCTGCGAGCCGGTCCACCACCACCACCTCGTCTGCCGGACGTGCGGGACCACGACGGACATCGACGACGCTGAGGTCGAGGCGTTGATCACCTCGGTGCGCCGCCGTCACCGGTTCACCCTCGACCACCACTCCCTGGACTTCTACGGGACCTGTGCCCGATGCACCTCACCGGGGTAACGGACTACAGACGATACTGAGTATCAGTTAGGATGCCGCTGTGATCGGCATCCTGGTGGCCGCGCTCACCTTCTTCTCCACCTCTCTGGGAGGCCTGGCGGCCGTCCGGGTTCGTGATCGCATGCACCTCCTGCTCGGGTTCAGCTCGGGCGCCGTCCTGGGGGTGGCGCTCTTCGACGTGTTCCCGGAGCTGATCTCACGCAGCAGGAGTGCCGGCATCGAGGTGTCCCAGGCAATGCTCTTCGTTGCCGTCGGGTTCCTGGCGTTCTTCCTGCTCGAGAAATTCACCTCCCTCCACCATGGCCCGGGGCATGGTCACGAACACGGGCGAAAGAGCACTGACGTGGGCATGGTTGCCGCAGCCGGGCTGTCGTTCCACAGCTTCCTCGACGGCGTCGCCATCGGTGTCGGCTTCAAGACCGATCTCAAGCTCGGGGTGGCCATCGGCATCGCCGTGCTCGCTCACGACTTCGTCGACGGCCTGAACACCGTCACCATCGTCCTCGCCCACGGGAACTCGCTGCGGCGCGCGCTACGCTGGCTCCTCCTCGATGCGCTGACTCCGCTGATGGGCGCCACGGTGGCGCTCGTCGCGCCCCTCCCCAGCGGCATCCTCCCGTACATCCTCGGCAGCTTCGTGGGCGTGTTCGTGTACATCGGCGCATCGGACCTGCTCCCCGAGGCGCGCGAACACGATTCGCCGTGGCCGGCCGCCGCAACGGTCGCCGGGATGGGTCTGCTCTGGGGGGTGACGCGTCTCATCTGAGCGCGGTTGGCCGAGATCGTTGACTCGCCCGCTTCGTCACTGCCAACGTCGCCCGCGATGAAGACCGTCCGCATCGGTGCCGGCCAGGGCTTCTACGGGGACACACCCGACGGCGCGGTCGGGGTCGCCGAGCGCGGCGACGTTGCCTACATCTGCTGCGACGCGCTCGCCGAGCTGACCATGGCCGTCCTCCAGAAGGACCGCATGCGCGATGCCGGCGGCGGGTTTGCGCGCGACCTCCCGGCGTTCATGCGCGCGCTGCTGCCGGTGACCCGCGGCAAGGGCATTCGCATCATCACCAACGGCGGAGGCATGAACCCCGTGGCCGCGGCGGCAGCGGTGCGCCAAGTCGCCGGCGAGCTGGGCATCGACGGTCTGCGCGTGGCCACGGTCAGTGGGGACGACATCACTACGCGATTCGACGAGCTGCGCGCGCGGGGCGCGGAGCTGCGCAACATGGACACCGGCGCCGACCTGGCCACGATCCGAGACCGCACGGTCTTCGGCGTCGCCTACCTGGGCGCGCGCCCGGTCGTCGAGGCACTCGCGCGCGGCGCCGACGTGGTGGTGACCGGGCGGGTGGCCGACGCGTCCCTGTTCCTGGCCCCGATGGTCCATGAGCTGGGCTGGCGATGGGACGACTGGGACCGGCTCGCCACCGGCGTGGTGCTCGGCCACCTCATGGAGTGCTCCGGCCAGGCGACGGGTGGAAACTTCAGCGGCGACTGGTGGAACATCCCCGACCTCGACCGCGTCGGCTACCCGGTGTGCGAGGTGGGTGAGGACGGCTCGGCGTTGCTGACGAAACCGGCCCAAACCGGGGGCCGGGTCAGCGTCGAGACCGTCGCCGAACAGTTGCTGTACGAGGTGCTCGACCCGCATCGCTACCTCAACCCCGACGTCGTCGCCGACTTCACCAGCGTTCGCCTCGAGGACTCAGGCGCCGACACCGTGTCCATCAGCGGTGTGCGCGGGAGTGCTCGGCCCGATCAGCTCAAGGCGGTGATCGGCTACCTCGACGGCTGGCTCGGCGCCGCCATGATCGGCTACTCCTGGCCGAACGCACTCGCCAAGGCGCGCCACGCCGCGCTGCTCATCGACCGCCTCGCCGAGCGTGCCGGGGTGGTGCCGCTGGAACAGGTCACCGAGTACATCGGCATCGATTCCCTGCACGGCGACGCAGCCGACCTGGGTGCGGCGGCCGACGCCAACGAGGTGACGCTGCGCATCGCCGGCCGATTCGCGACCGAGGCTGAGGCGCGCAGCTTCCCGCGGCTGGCCACGCCGCTGGCGCTCAACGGGCCACCGTTCATCGGCGGCGGCAGCACCCCTCAGGCGGCCCGCGCGCTGCTCGGGGTCTGGCCCACCCTGGTGCCGCGCGAGCACATCGAAGATGGCGTCGAGGTCGTCGTCGACGAGGTCGCGCGGTGAGCTGCGAGGTGACGCTCGCCGACATCGCCCGGGCGCGCAGCGGCGACAAGGGCGACCTCGCCAACGTCGCCCTCTTCGCCGCCGACGACGCCGTCTACGCCGCGCTGGTCCGTGAGGTCACCGCGGAGCGGGTGCGGGCTCACTTCGGTCGCTTCGTTCGTGGCGAGGTCGAGCGATTCGAGGTGCCCAACGTGCGCGCCCTCAACTTCGTCCTCCACGAAGCGCTCGACGGCGGGGCGGCGCGGTCTCTGCGCAGCGATCCCCTCGGCAAGTCCTACGGCTCGCTGCTGCTGCGCATGCGCGTCACGCTCACCGACGACGAAGCGGCCACAGCCCCGGCGCGGCAGGCGCCACCCCGCTGACCCGGCTCAGATCTTCGCGAGCACCCTGCTGCGCCGGCGCTCGTATTCGACCTCGCTGATCTGGCCGCGATGGCGCAGGCCGCGCAGCCCGCGGATCTCGCTGAGCAGCTCGATGAGCGGCGCGTCCTGGCGCGGCAGGGTCCACTGGCGTTGATTGCCGGTCGTCTGCAGCTGCGGCGGCCTGGTGTCCCAGCTGCGCAGGAAGAACACCGCCTTGAGAGCGTGGTAGGGCAGCGCGTACACCTCCGCCCTGTCCGCCTCCGGGGTGAGCAGCTCGAGCGTCATGCCGTTGCGGTGCCGCTCGGGCACCCTGCGCAGCAGCCCCTTGACCACCTCGCCGTCCCAGAAGTGCAGCGCCACCTTGCGGAGCACGTCGTCCGGCACCGGCTCGGTGATCTCTTCGCGGCCGAGCAGGACGCGTTTCACCGACGCCAGCGGCACGATGGCCGAGTGGGTGTTGTCGCGCGGGCTGTCGAAGCTCAGCTCGAACTCGGCGCGCTCGAGGTCCAGATCCGGGGTGCGGCCCTCGGCGACCTCGTCGTCAGCGAAGCGAACGAAGACGCGGCGTTCCCCCTCGTCGGTATCCAGCCGCCACGTCTCCATTGCCATATCCCTTCCGCCGCCACAGTCCCGGTACGCCGCACGACCGCTCGGCCCTGCAATTGGTTAGACGCTGGGCCAAAGGCAAACCTTGCAGGCGTCAACAGACCCGCAGAAGCCTGTGGAAAGCGGTGGTATACTCGCCGCGATCGGGGCAAACGTCCCCGTCATGGAGGGGGACGGTCACGGACCAGACGCGAGGCTCTGTTCCTGCTTCCGACGACCTGGCTCTGATCACGGCGTACCTGGCGGGGGACGTTGGAGCCTTCGACGTCCTCTTCCAGCGGTACCACGCCCGCGTCCGCGCGGTGTGCCTGCGCTACGTCGGCGACGAGGCGCTCGCCGAGGACCTGGTCCAGGAGACTTTCTACAACGTCATCCGCGCGCTGGCGCGTGTCGACCAGAGCTTCAACTTCGGCGCCTGGGTGCACCGCATCGCGGTGAACATCTGCCAGGACGAGCTGCGCCGGCGCAACCGCCGCGCCCTGCACATCCACCAGGGCCGTGGCGACCCCGAAGAGGCGATGCTGAAGATCGCCGACCGGGATCGCAGTGGCCACCCCGAGGACGCGCTGGAGATGAGCAGCCTGCGGCAACTGGTGTGGGAGGTGGCCAAGAAGCTTCCCGAGCGGCAGCGCATGGTGCTCACGCTGCGCGAGCTGCAGGGCCTGTCCTACGCATCCATCGCCCGCGTCATGGGTATCACCGACGCGGCCGTCGAGACCCTCCTGCATCGCGCCCGAAAGCGCTTCAAAGAGGAGTACCTGCGCCTGGACAGCCCGCCGGAGGAGCGCACCCACTGCGCTGAGCTCGCCTTCATGATGAGTCGCGGCAAGCTCAGCGCCGCCGACCAGCGCGAGGCCATTGAGCACCTGGAGAGCTGCGCGCTCTGTCGCAACGCCTACCAGACGACGACCGTCGGCTTCCGAGCGCAGCACGCGGTGGTGCCGGCATAGGGCGGATGGTCGGCGGCGGCACGGGCCGGCCGCGCGTGGTCTGCGCACCGAACGCGTTCAAGGGCACGCTCTCTGCCGCCGGGGCGGCGCGCGCGCTGGCCCGCGGAGTCACCGACGCAGGCGGGGTGGCGGCGTCCATCGCCGTCGCGGACGGCGGTGACGGCACGCTCGACGTCCTCCTCGCGGCGGCCGGATCCGCCGCGCGGGTGCAGCGAGTGCGGGTCACCGGACCGGTTGGGCGGCAACGGCTCGCCCGGCTCGGCTGGGTCGCCGCCGACGTGGCCGTCGTCGAGATGGCCGAGGCCGCCGGCCTGCGCCTGCTCGGGGCCGGGCGTGACCCGATGGGTGCCAGCAGCCGCGGCGCCGGCGAGCTCATCGTCGCCGCCCTGGAAGCCGGGGCCCGTCGGGTCATCGTCGGGGTGGGCGGCAGCGCCTCGACCGATGGCGGGGCGGGGATCCTCACGGCGCTGGGAGCGCGCCTCCTCGACCGTGCGGGCCGGCCAGTCGGTCGCGGCGGCGGCGCCCTGCTCTCCATCGCCGCGGTCGACCTCTCCGCCGTCGACCCGCGTCTGCGCACCACCGCGATCGAAGTGGCGATGGATGTGCGCAGCCCGCTGTTCGGTCCTGACGGGGCCGCCCACGTCTTCGGTGCGCAGAAGGGCGCCGACGACAGCCAGACGCGCACGCTCGACGCGGGGCTCCGCCATCTTGCCCGGCTGGTCGAGGAGGCCGCCGGGCTGGCGGGGCTGGCGGAGCGCCCCGGCGCCGGGGCGGCCGGGGGCGCGGGCTTCGCGCTGGCCGCGCTCGGTGCTCAGCTGCGCGGCGGCGCAGCCCTGGTCTGTGACTTGGTCGGTCTCGATGAGGCGCTGGCCGGGGCCGCACTCGTGATCACAGGCGAGGGCCGGCTCGACGCGCAGACGGCCGCCGGCAAGGCGCCGGCCGAGGTCGCAGCGCGAGCCGCGCGTGTGGGTGTTCCCTGCGTCGCGATCTGCGGGAGCGTCAGCGGCGGGACGGATCTGTTCACGGCGACGATCGCGCTGGACAAGCTGGGCCCGGATCCGGAGAGAAGGGTGCGCGCGCTGCTGCGACGGGCGGCGGCGCGGGCAGTAGAAAAAAGGCCCTAGTGCACTGTCTTCTTGAAA
>QHBU01000034.1 GCA_003244045.1 Candidatus Aeolococcus gillhamiae | reverse complement strand
GGTCGACGGTGACGGCGCCGTCGACCCCGCCAGCACTGGACTGGTCAACGGGGCCGGCGTCCTCTACCACGTCGCCGCAGCGGAGGCCGCGGAACTGCTCGGCGTAGTCGCCGCCGGCCGCGGACCCGACATTGTCCCCGAGGTCAGCGCCGATGAGGAAGAGGCCGTCACCGTCATCGACGAGCCTGGCGAGCTCCGCCAGCCGTTCCGCGCCGCGTCGGTCTCGGTGGCGATGGCCGCCCTTGAGATGCGAGCCGTCGACGTGCGCATCTTTGGCCGAGTCCGCGTCCGCGTCAACGACAACGAGGTGGAGAAGGGGCTGCCCGCCAGCGGCCGGCAGGTACTCGCTCTCCTCGTGGTCCGGGGCGAGCTGACCGAGGCCCAGGGCGTCGACGCCTTTAGCGCCAGCAACCCGAGCAGCTACTACGCCAATCAGTGGGCCGCTGGGACTCGCAAGACCAGGGCGGCGCTCCGGGAGCTGCTCGGCGATCGGGGCGTCGACTGCCTGCCGTGCGTGGGCGGCCGCTTCCGCCTCAACGAGGAGATCGTCTCCTCCGACTACGGCCGGCTGGTCGCGGGACGCGCGGCCGCCCGGCAAACCGCTGACCCCGAGGCGCGCCGGGCCATCCTCGCCGGCGCTACCCAGGACGTCCGCGGCGAGCCCTTCGCCAACGCCGCCTATAACTGGGTCATCGAGGACGAGACGGCTGTTCGCAGCATGGGAATGGCGGCACTCGAGGAGCTCGCCACCCTGCACGCCACTGCTGGCGACCTCGACGCCGCCGTGGAGGCCCTCGACCAGGCGCTGAGCCTAGATCAAGACCCCGTCGAGGCCATCTTCCAGAAGATGCTCGTGCTCCAGCATCGCTTGGGCCACGGCGAGGCCGTGCGCGACCTCTATCGACGCCTGCAGCACCAACTCGCGCTGCGCTGTGATCGCGACCCCAGCGTTGAGACCGATTCGCTCATGGAATCGCTCCGTTCCACCCCGCGCCTGGTCGCCGGTTGACCCAAAGGATGCCATCACCGGAGCGGTGACGGCGGATGCCAGCATAGAAACAAGTTCAGCGCCCCAACTTCGAGCAACCGGCGCTGTCGCCCAATGCGGGACGTCAGGCACCGCACTGCCGGGTCGTCGGTGGTTGTCAGCAAGGGCGGTCGATCGCCGGCGGTGGCGCAGCGGTGCACTCCGCCTTCAGAGGCGTGTCGCACGCTGGCAGACGGAGAGTCGGCACTCAGGCACCCAGAGGGTGGGTATCCAGCGTGGTAAGCGCCAACTGCCCCGGGGGCCTCAGATCACGGGAGAGACTCTCGATGCCGCGCGACGCGGGGCGCACTCCACCGCCGGGTGGAAGGTTGCCTACGAGTGATCGATGGTCGTGGTCGTCGTGTCCCCAGGACCCACGGTTGTCGTGCGACGACGTGTGAAGCCGCCCCACGAGGACCAGAAAAACATGGACAGCACCGTTCCCAGGACGCCGACCGCGAGCAGGATGAGACCGATCGTGTGCAGATTCACCCCCGCGCCAGACGTGTCGACATTGACCGCAAAGGCGAGAATCGCGCCGACCGCGATCAAGACGATTCCGACTCCTAGACCCATGGCGCGTCGTGGCCTCCTAGTTCGGGAAATAGTTTTACCGTACCGGCTAAACGACGAGCGGTCAATGCGCGTTACCTCAACGTCGCATAGTCCTTTCCGGGTGCGGGCTCAGCACAGACGCCAGATGTTGGAGAACGCACGAGGCGAGGCAGATTCGTGCAATCGCAGATTCGTGCAATCCAAGAAGAGGTCCCGCCAAACGGCGTGGCCCGCGCGTCACTGTTGGCCTCTCTCGCTCACTGGCCCGATGTTGGAGGCGGTTCCACCTCGTCCTTCGCCCCGGCAGCGAATGCGCCGTGCTTCAGGAGCTGCGTCCTTCGAGCCGCCCGGACGCCAGGTCCGGCCACACGGTGTCTTCCCCGACGCTCGGCACCGTCAGTGCGCATTGGGCGCTGACCCCAACCCCTGTCACAGTAGCCAGCGGCGTGTCCCGGAGGGTCACTGGAACCCGCGACGAGCCGGTCGACCGTGGTGGAGGGAGGCGCCGCGGATAGATCGTTCCCGTCACCTGGCCCGTGATGGCGTTGCCTCGGCGGTGACACCCGGTCTAGGCTTAGGCTAGGCGCACTTGTCATCACGGAGGCAGGACAAATGGGCGGAAATAGCGACAAGGCCGTCGGCCGGGTCAAGAAGGCGGCCGGGGACCTCACCGGCGACCGTCAGTTGAAGTCTGAGGGCAAGAAGCAGGAAACCGCGGGCGCAGTGAAGAACGCCGGCAAGAAAGTCAGGGACAGGGCTCACCACGTCGCCGAGAAGATCAAGGACTGACGCGCTGTCGTCGCGGCGAGACGGCGCCACGACCTCGACGCACGGGCGTGTGGGTCCTCTGCCGAGGCCGGCCAGCCCTCCCTTGTCGGAGCGTCAAGAGTAATCCGCTGGTGCTGCTGCTCACCAGTCCAGCGATGACCGGGACGGTGTTTGTCTGAACTTTCTGCAAGGTCTCCACGGCGTCGTCGCCGTCGTTCTGCTCTGCGGCCTGCTGTTCGCCGAGGAGTCCGGTGTTCCGCTGCCGTTCGCCCCAGGAGAGATCGTGCTGCTGGCCGCGGGCCTGCTGATCGCCGCCGGCGGACTCGACCCGTATGCTTTCATTCCGCTCGCGATTCTGGTGTGCATCGCCGGCTCGATCGTTGGGTACAGCTGGGCGCGACTGGTGGGCGAGCGGGGACTCCTCTCCTTGGCGCAGCGGCTCCATCAGCAGCGCAACCTCGAGCGCGTGTCGACGCGGGTGCGGTCAGCGGGCTGGATGGGAGTAGCGCTTAGCCGGCTGATCCCTGGGCTGCGCATCTACACCACCCTGGTGGCCGGCGCCGTGCGTGTGCCGCGGCGCACCTTCATCGTGGCCATGGTGCCGTCCACCATCGTGTGGGTGGGCGCGTTCGTCGCGCTCGGCACCGTCGTCGGCATCCCTGTCGAGCATTTCTTCAACCAAGTCGAGCAACTCGCAGTGCAGGGCGTGATCTTGGTCGTCATGGGCCTGGGAATCTACCTCGCCATCAGACGCACGCCCCCGTCCGCAGGTGCCGGGCTGGTACGGGTGCCGCGCGTTGTCCGCGCCTCCATTGCCGCCGCCATCGACATCGGCGTGATCGCCAGCATCGTGACCGGTCTGCTCGCCCTCGGCCGACGGCTGTTCGGAGTGGGCATCGGAGCCGGCTGGCTCGACGTGGTGATCCCCATGGTGGTGGTTGGGATCATCTACATCGTGGTCGCGCGCCGCGGCGCCGGTGCCACGGTGGGGGAGGCGCTCATGCAGACCAGCTACGTCAGCGGACGGCAGCTGCCCCGGCGTCCCCAGGAGGCCTGGCAGGCAGCGCGAGCGCTGCTGGCCGGCTCTCCCGACGAGCTGCAGCCTACCGCCGACCTGCTCCGCTCCCTCGCCGATCCTGCTCGCCTCCGCTTGGTGCGCCACCTCCTCGATCAGCCGCGCAGCGTGGAGGAGCTCGCCGCGCTGACCAGGACTGACAGCTTCGAGGTGCGCCACCAGCTTGACCGCATGCTCAGTGGGGGCGTGCTGATCGTGCAGGCGGAGGGCGAGATGGCGCGCTCGCAGGTGCAGCCCGATCTTGTGGTCCCGCTGCTCGAGTTCCTGTCAGCAGTACCCCGTGCGACGGTCAGTCGCCCTCCGACCGCGCAGCCATGACCGTGACCATCTGGAGCGACCCCAGCGCTGCCCGATTCGGTTCGATGACACTGATCCGGGTCGCGTACGCCGCGCATCACGAGTCGTCGACTGTCGACGCCAGCGGCGGCAGCCAATCGAGCGCTGGGCAACGGCAACAGCGATGTAGTCTTGAGATCAGGCTGAAGACCACTGCCGCAGCCGGGCCGGGCTCCGTCAATTGCCTCCGCCCGCGGGCTTCCGGACAGGGCGCCACGCCCACCGCCGGGAGATACCCGGCACGGTCAGCAGGATTCCTACGCTCACCAGCACCGCACCAGTAATCCATGGAATGTCTGGCCAGGTGAGAGGAGTTGCGCTCGTCGACGTGCCCAGGACGGCGCCCGAACCGCAAGGTGCGCTGGCAGCTCCCGCCGCGATCATGCCGAGGAGTGCGCCGGCCGCCATCACGAGAGCGAGGGACGAGATCGCCGTGGTCGTCGCGCCTCGGCACCGTCGAACCAGGGTGAGCAGGCCGAGGACGGCCACCCCGCCCACGAGCAGAACGAGGCGGCCGCCCGGCGCCTCCGGCACCGTGGGCGGCGGTGGGACCGTGCAGTTGGCTGAAGGGGTGGACGAGACGGGGAGCGCGCCAATCGACGCTAGGAACGAAAACGCCGCTTCGCTCACGGTCGCCACCCGCACCACTCCATGTCCGTTTCGTATAAGGACGTCGGCCACCGCCTGCTACCTGGCTCGCTCACTGGCTGCCGTCACGGTGAGGGGCAGCACGAGGTAGCAGTACGAGGCCGCTGTCCGGCGTACCAGGTTCACAGCGTTCCGCGGTGGCGTCGCGGTCCTCGGGCTCGACAAGGAAGTGAAGAGCTCGCGATACTGCAGCAGGTTAAATCGTGCCGGCGCTGTCATCGAGGGCGATGTCCTCAGGCGCTGTTCGGCGAGGGCGGCTGCGCGGCGAGGCTCGCGATCAGCGACGACTGGGATGGCGTCGGCAGCGGCAATCCAGCGTCGCCCGCGAAGGTGTCGAGGCTTGGGGCGCCGCCGATCTCCGTGCGATGGAGCAGGTAACGGCCATTGAGCGCCTGCGTGTCCCCGTACATGGTGCTCACCGCGTCCCGGAACCCCGCCTGCTGCAGCAGCTGCACCACGGCCGCGTTGAAACCGCCGTAGGGGTAGGCGAAGTCGAGGACCGGGTGGCCGAGCAACTGCTCGAGGGCGGCTTTGCTACTGTCGATCTCCGTCCGAGCTTCGGCGAGCGACACCGCGGCGAGGTCGACGTGATGGACGGTGTGGCACCCGATCACCATGCCGGCCGCATCCATGGCGAGCACCTGTGCGGCGGTCATGTAGCTGCGCCGCCCGAGGAAGCCGCTGACCACGAAGTCCGTGGCCACAAAGCCGTACCGCGCCAGCACGGGCTCGGCCGCCGTGGCGAAGTCGGCATAACCGTCGTCGAAGGTCAGGACGACGGCGTGGGGCGGCAGCGTCGTCTTGCCGGCGAGCGCGGCCATAAGCGTGCTAAGGGTGATTGTGTGCGCCCCCTCAACGTGGAGCAAAGCCATCTGCTCGGCGAACAGCCCCGGGGGGATCGACAGCCGGAAGCCGAGGAGGTTCTGCGCTGTGGGGGCGATGGTGCGGATGTAGTGGTAGTAGAGGATGGGAACGTTGAGGTGCGGCCCCACCGGAACCGAGACCGTGGCCGGCTGGGGCGCTCCCGGCGGGAGCACATCGTCGGGAGACTGCTGGTCGACGGGTGGGGCCGAGGCGCTCGGATGCACCGCCAGCGGACCACCGACCGCGATGTGCGTTGCGTGGAACAGTAGGTTGACCGTGACGGCCGCCGACACAACGGCCAGCGCCAGCACGAACGCTGTGGCGGCGAACCGGCGGCCGGTGTGGCATGGGGGAGGACGGAGGCGTTGGGATCTCATGGGGCTGAAGGCTCTGCGGTGGCAACGCCGACGGGGACCGCCTCCCAGGATAGGTCAAACAAACCGTTGTGCCCGCTCCTCCTCCCCCAGGTGATGCCAGCCGCACCGGTCGTGGAGCCGAAGGCGCCGCCTGGAGCACGAGCAGCCTTAGAGGCCGCCGACCGGTTCCGACCAGGTGCTCAGCCCGCAGTAACGCCCAGGCAGGCAGGCACATTTTGTGGGCAGGTTGCCGTCCTATTGCAGGACGGCCTGCGCGCCGAACTCGCCGTCCACAGCGGAACCCGTGAGCGCCCAGCGCGGAGGATCGCCGCTACGGCCGAGGCGGTGCGGCTGACCTGATCGTCGCCGGAACCAGCCGCCATGGCCGCGCCGTGGGGATCTTCGTGGGGAGTGTGGCGCAGCGGTTGTTGCGCATGGCTCGGTGCCCGGTGCTGGCGGTTCCCCCGTCAGATCGGACATCACCATCGCCTCTGCACAGGGTCCCTCGATGGAGGCATTGGGTACGCCACCAGCGCCTGGTTCCCTGGTGAGGGCCGTGGATGCCCGGCTGAGAAGGCGCGCACTCGCACCACAAGAGTCACTCGGCGGCAACCTGTCTACTCAGGTTGGTCCCCCGGGCGGAGGTGGGTGCCCGGAGGGCCTGCCGCAGGAGGCGCCAGCGCGCCATCGCGAACTTTGCGCCTGCCCACCGGAGCGGACAGCTGAGCCTGCCCCGACCACGCCCGCCGCTTGGTGTCGGCGACGGTCGTCCAGCTGTCGACATGGGCAAGCGTGCCCACCCAGGCGGTGACGACGATCTCAGTGGGACTCTCCGCGATGTCGACGTGGTGAACCCGCTCGATGCTGGCGTGACCGACCCGGATGACGAGGTGCCTGCCATCCTCCGCAACTCGCCACCCCCTGCGCCCGGTCGCGGGCGCGCCGCAGCGCCGTGCGCGTAGATGGATCACCGTCAGGTCCCCCTCGATTACCACCCGACCATCTTCCTCCGCATCGACCCGTAGTCAAGGATGTCCGGTGCGCAACTCCTGCCATCCACCCACGGGAGCGTGCCCCTTGGCAGGATGCCATCGTCACGGTCCGCGCAGACGATGCGGCGAGACTCCCCGCTCACGGCCTCTGGCGGTGTCGTCGACCGGCGATGGCGAGCCCCAAGCCCGTTTCCCTCGCACCACGGTGTCGGATCTACCCCAGAATCCTCCGCCATCGAACCGACCTCAAGAAAAGCGCAGCGCGTGGTCCGACCGGGTGCGGTGCGAAGGGGAGCACCTGATCGCGGGGGCGGCTGCGCCGCGATTGTCTCGCTGTCTGCGACCCCTTCCCGATCAGGACGAGTACCTCAGTCGGACGATGGCGCACCGCTGATGCTGGCCAGCACGGACTCGGGATCACGATCAACCGCGATGTCGGCCAGACTGATGACCCCGCTGACGTGGTCACCATCGACAACTGGCAGGCGCCGCAACGCGTGACGACGCATCAGCGTGAGCGCCTCCGCAACTGGCGTTTCGGGCGCTACGCAATGGACCTCGCGGCTCGACACCTGACCGCAAACAGTCACCTCAGAGTCGCGTTCCTCGGCAACGACGCGGACCACGATGTCCCGGTCGGTGAGGACACCCTGCAGACGACCGTGCTCCAGGACGATGACGTCGCCAATGTCCGCGCTGCGCATTCGTCGCGCCGCCTCCCGCACGGTGTCACCTGCATCCACAGTGACCACCTGCGCTTCCATCACAAGTCCCACAGTGCCCGGCGGCCGAAGTTCCGCTGCTACCGGCGAGGCGGTGGACTGCACCGCGGCCACCGCCTCCTCGATCCGCTCCATGTCGATGTCCTCAGCGGCAAGAAGGTCGAGAATGGTCCCGGCGGCTCGTTCGGGGAGCGGCAGGCCGGCCAGTTCCACCACCGAGCGCTCGCGCCCGTGCGAACGCAGCAAGACAACGGCTTCATGCAGGCGCCGGAGCCGTTCGCTATGTCTCGGAGGTACCCCATGACGGCGCCACTGCTCCATCGCCGGCGCTTCAACGCGAAAGATCGCGGCAAGATCGGCGTCGCTCATCTCGAGGAGCAGTTGCACGCTGTCCAGCAACTCCTTGCTCCCCTCGATAGGAGTTCCAATCAGGTCAGCTTCGATGGCGTCCGCAGCACCCGCTGTTGTCGACAGAGCGCCAGCTGCTGGCTTCTTGGGGGCGCGGCTGCGACGGCTCATCGGTTCGGTGGCGCGCTACTGATATCCGCAAGCGTCGACTGCGGATCGCGATCGATGGCGATGTCGCCGACCGAGAGCATCCCGACCGGGCGGGAATCGGCGAGGACCAGCAGCCGGCGAATCGCACTAGAGCGCTTGGCCCTGGCAGCCCTTTGCCGAGGGCTCACGGCGCGCGGATCGCCGGCTAGCGGGAGCAGCTGGCGCGGTGAGGTGCCATTCCCCCGCGAATTGCCGCGAAGCACTCGCTGGCGAGGAATGATCGCGTCAAGCACCCTCAGAGACCGATTCGGGCGGGGCGGTCGTCCCACCCCCGGCACCCGGGGACGGTCAGTCCGGGGCCAGGTAGAACACGACCTGTTCGGCCTGGATCAGACCATTTTCGTCGAGCAGGTACAACCGAGCTCCGGGTAGCGTCGACGGCGGCCCGAATGTGCCCGCCAATCGTCTGCACCGTCAACATCAGGAGCGCGTTACGCTCATCACCGCGACTCCCGATGATGCTAACGCTGCCGGGTGCGACGTTCTCCGCGAACAGTTTCAACCCGACCATGTAGTCGTCGACGCCGGCGAGATCTAGGCGTTGCTGCCGCAACTGGTGCCCACGCGGCGCCTCGCCGAATCGCGATCACGCCTGGGGCGCCATTCCCAACCTCGCCCTCATCGTGCCGATTCGCGAGCCTGGTCCGCGCGACGCATCAGAGTGTCCACCGAATCCTCGTCGTCAAGGGACGCCACGCCCACCTTCACCGCCGCGGTGCTCGGGCTGGCTTTCAGTGCCGTCTGCACGTTATTCATCCGCTCCCAGGCCTCGTCCACTGTCATGCCCGGCGTAGCGCAGTGGAACTCCACACCGTGGCGGACGATGACGTCGTAAGGACGCAACTGGCCACAGAGAACCGCGGCCACATCACGCACATGGTCGTCCTCATCCCGCGCACCTGCGACCTGGACCGACGCCATTGTCAGCCGCTGCTGCGTGGCGCGCGCTCTGGCCAGTTCGCGTTTGAACTCGACCAGCCCTGGGGCGCGCATATAAATCCCCGTCAACTCGCCGATCGACACCCCGGCCGGGGCCGAGGGCTCCGTCGAAGCGGTGGCGGCACCTGCTGGCGTGGCGCGCACTCCTCCATCATTCTCCACTTCGCGACCGCCTGCCCCCGCGGCGTCCTCGCCCTCGGTCTCGTCAGCGCTGCTGGTCGGCAATGCCGCCATCAGCTCATCGCGCATCTCGCCCAGTGCTGCGACCGCGCTGTCGGGCACCTGGAAGTTCCATGACGCATAGAAGTCCTTGAGGTCGACGTCGTTGAACGCGAGCCGCGCGCGTCGAGCGGCGGCGGCGGTGGTGCGCAGGAGATGAATAATGGGAACCACTTCCGTGGATTCCACGCGCGCTGCTTTCTGCAGATTGTCGCCGATGTGTGCGTACACCCCGATCAGCGCCTGAAGCTCCTCCAACGTGGCTCTATTCTTGACCCCACATCGGTGAGGAGTGCTGCGGGGTCGGCCCGCAATCCCGTTCCTCGGTGGGCGACCAAACCGACCCCGACGCTCTCGCCTCGAGCCCGGCGTCCCCAGTTGATCGAGAAGGTGCGTGACATCGTTGGTCTGTACCTCCATCCGCCCACCCGCGCCTTGGTGCTCTGCGCCGATGAGAAGAGCCAGATCCAAGCCCTGGATCGAACTCAACCCCTGCTTCCCATGCGCCCCGGGACGCCCGAGCGGCGCACCCACGACTACCGCAGGCACGGCACCACGTCGCTGTTCGCCGCGCTCGACATCGCCACTGGCAAGGTCATCGGCGAGACCCATCGCCGGCATCGCTCGCTCGAGTTCCGCAGCTTCCTCGATCGCATCGATACCGAGGTGCCCGCCGACCTCGATATTCACCTGGTGCTCGACAACTACGGGACCCACAAGACGCCGATGATCCAGCGCTGGCTGGTCCGCCATCCGCGGTTCCAACTCCACTTCACACCGACGTACAGCTCCTGGATCAACCAAGTGGAGCGCTGGTTCGGATTGCTCACCGAGAAGCAGATCCGTCGGGGAACGCATCGCAGCACGCGTGCCCTGGAGGACGCCATTCGGCTCTACCTGGCCACCTACAACGCAGATCCCCGTCCCTTTGTCTGGATCAAGACCGCCGACGAGATCCTCGACAGCATTGCACGCTTTTGCTTGCGAACCTCGGAAGCAGGACACTAGCAGGGAGCTGAAAAAGCCCTCGAACTGGCTCCCCTGCACGGATTTGTGACATCTGGCAGCCCGGTTCCGGGGTCGAACCTGGGCGATCAGGCCAGCGGCGGGGGCGTCGCCGCCACTCACTACCCTCGTCAGGCCAGCTCCACCTCGATGTTGGCCATTCGAACGAGGTTGAACGCGGTGGCGGAGAACATCAGCCACATCGCGTTGCGCTTCGCCCCGATGTACCGCAGCTTGCGGCCACCTCCCACCGTCTTCATCCACCCGAAGATCTCCTCGACGCGCTTCCGCTTGCGCTGGCTCACGGCATAGCCGGCGTGAGTGGTGGTGCGTTCATCGATCGCGCTGCGGCGGCCCGAGACGTTCTGCGCGACGTGCGGCGTCACCCCGACACCCCGCACGTCCGCAACGAAGTCGGCGGTGTCATACCCCTTGTCGCCACCGAGCGTCCATCTGCTCCCGGTGCCTCGCTCGGTGCGACGCCTCTTCAGCATCGCCACGGCAGCCTGCCGCTCGGCGTGGCCGGTGGCCTGGGTCAACTCCACATCCACCACCAGGCCGTGTCGGTTCTCCATCAGGGCGTGGCCCATGTAACTCATCTTGGCCGTGGTCCCATTGCTCTTCCGTGCCAGCCGCGCTTCCGGATCGGTTCTCGAGTGGTGCGTCGCGTTGCTCCGCTGGGTGCCGTGGAAACTCACGGTCGGATTCTTGCCCGTCGGCTTGGTGTCGTCCTCGTCGTCGTTGGGTCGGAAGCTCTTCACCGATGCCCACGCTTCCAGCAGCGTGCCGTCCACCGTGAAGTGCTCGTCGGACAGCAGGTGGCGCCGTTCCGCCTCCCCACGCACAGCCGCAAAGAACCGGTGGGCCACCTCATGCTTGATGAGGCGATCCCGGTTCTTGCTGAACGTGGTGGCATCGAATCCAGGGTCGTCGGCATTCATGTCCAGGAACCACTTGAAGAGCAGGTCGTAGTGCAGCCGCTCGCAGAACAGCCGCTCGCTGCGGACCGAGTAGAACGCGATCAGCAGGCAACTCTTGAGCAGGCGCTCCGGGGCCACACTCGGACGCCCGATCTTCGAATACATCGCATCGAACTGCGGCGACAACTCGGCGAGCGCCTTCTCCACGATCACCTTGATCCTCCGAATCGGGTGGTCCTTGGGTACCAACTCGTCCGGGGTCAACGTCGACAGCATTGCCACTTGCTCGAAGCTGTTGCCACGCATGCAGGATCTCCTCGAATACCGTTGTGAGGAGACTCCCACATTTCTGTTTAACTCGTCAACCCCTTTTTCATCACCCTGCTAGCTGAGGGATATCCGCCTCATTGCCGTGCGCTTACTTTCCCTCGGTAGGGTCGATGCATGAGTACTTCCACCCTCCTCCTGAACTACTTGGCAATGGCCGTCCTTTCCATCGTCGTCGCAAGCGTCTCCGTCTTGGTGCCGCTGCGACTGGACCGCCCGCGACGCGCGACTCGCCGAGAGCGGTCCGTCGCCCCATCAGGGCAAGCCCTGGTGAATGTGACTGGCCGCTGGACGCTCCCACGTTCTTGACGGCGATGTCGGCGGACATCACGGCACAACAGGCCGAATCGGCCCGGCCTGCGTCTGACGAGGCCACGTCGGACGGCGAGGGGGGCGGCGCTGATGCCGCCCCCTTTCGCGTCGCCGGCAACGCCGACGATGGCGCGGCCGAGGCTGAATGATGGCGCGCAGCGGTCGCGCCGTGACCGTAGTCTTGTTCGCAGTAGCAGTTTCGACCTAGTTTGCACAGGGGTGTGAGTTGATGCGCGCTTCCTCCCGACGCAGTGTCCTCGGGCTGACCGTGGTGTCGGCCGGAGCGGGTCTAGCGACCGGGCTGTCCGCCGCCGCGGGCGCCGGGCCGTTTGTCGGCTTGCACAGACATCCGGCGTCGACCCCTGCGGCGACGCTTAGCAGCCCGATCAGCGCGAGCGTGCTCTTTCCGCGGCCGATCGCGAGCCCGCCGGTGCAGAAGACCATCGACGTCTACGACCCGGCCCCGGTCCTCGCACCGGCGCCACCGGCCGCGGCACCACGACCGGCTGGCGCGTCCGCTCCCGCGCCCGTCATCCACTCCAACCCGTCCCAGTGTGGCGACGACGGCTGCAAGAGCTCGGACGCTGGCAAGGGCGACTCTGGCGGCGGGGGTGACGCCGGCGGGGGAAGCGACTGAGCATGGATCGTCGCTCTGACCCAGGGCACCGCGACCGCGCCATGCGCAGGGTCCGTCGCGGCACCGTCGGCGCCGTGGGGACGGCACTTGGCCTCTCCGGTGTTTTCTCGGCAGCCGCAGCGGTCAGCTTCGCCGGCAATCAGACGAGCGCGCCCCCAGCCTCACCACCGTCCGTCCCGGTTGAGGCCGCGCCGGCTCAAGCCCCTCCGCCAGCGCCGCCGGTCGTCATTCGCATCGTTCATCATCCCGCCAGGCTGGCCGGCGGCGGTGCGGCGCCGCGCCCGCCGGCCCAGGCCCCCGCTCCGGCGGGCCGCGCACCCTCCGTGGCACCCCCGCCGCCGCCACCCCCACCCCTCTGCCATTCGACGCCCAGCCACCCGTGCTGACCGGAGGCTCCTTCGCGGCCATGGGAACGGTCAACACCGTCGTGGTCGAGGACGCGATGTTGCTGCCGCAGGCGATGGCCGTCGTCCAAGGGGAGATTGGCGAGATCGACCGCGTGTGCAGCCGCTTTCGTCCCGACTCAGAGTTGTCCCGACTCAATGATCGCTGCGGCGGCGAGGAGGTTGCCATCTCCGCCCTGCTGGAGGAGGCGATCGTCGCCGCATTGCAGGCTGCGCGCATGACCGGGGGCCTGGTCGACCCCACCGTCGGACGGTGCGTGCAGGACATCGGCTACACGGTCACCTTTCGTGACGTCCCCGTCGAGGGGCCCCCCCTGCAGCTCACGGTCCGTCCGGTGGCTGGCTGGCAGGCGGTCGAGCACAATTCCACAGCGCACACCATTCGCCTTCCCGCCGACGTGTCGCTCGATCTGGGCGCCAGCGGCAAGGCCTGGGCGGCCGACCGCGCTGCCTCCGCTGTCGCCGGCGAGCTCGGCGTCGGCGTCGCGGTCGATTGTGGGGGGGATGTCTCGATTCGCGGACGGGTCCCGGAAGGAGGCTGGCCGATTCGCGTTGCCGAGCGGGTCGGCGGCGACCTGTGGCAGGACGTGGCCGTGTCAGATGGTGGCCTGGCCACCTCGGGGACGATGACCCGGCGCTGGCGTCGCGGTGGGGTGGACGTCCATCACATCATCGATCCCGCCACCGGCCTGCCGGCGCGCACGCCCTGGGCGATGGTGTCCGTGGCAGCTGCGACGTGCCTGGAGGCCAATGCGGCCGCTACGGCGGCGATCATCATGGGCAGGTCTGCTCCCGACTGGCTCGACGCGTGCAGCCTTCCGGCGCGACTCGTCGACCGGGATGGCCACGTGCGGTTCGCCGGGGGCTGGCGCCAGGCGTGTTGAGCCCGCTCGCGGTGCTCGCCGGGGCGGTGCCTGGGGCCAATCCGAGCTGGCTCTGGTACGCAACCCGCGGTCTCGGAATCAGCACCCTCATGGTGCTGACTGCCACCGTGGTCGTCGGCATCGGGACCACTCTGCGCTGGGAGACCCAGACCACCCCGCGCTTTGTCACCGCCGACCTGCACCGCAACCTGAGCCTCCTCGCGGTGGTGCTGCTGGCCGCGCACATCGCCACCACTCTCCTCGACCCGTTCGCCCAGATCAGCGTCCGGGACGCGGTCATCCCGACCGGCGCCCTGTACCGCCCGGTGTGGCTCGGGCTGGGCGTCGTCGCTGCGGAGATCCTTGTCGCAGTGGCCGCCAGCAGCCTGCTGCGGGCGCGCGTCGGGCCGCGAACCTGGCGGCTCATCCACTGGTTGGCGTACGCGTCCTGGCCCCTGGCCGTCGTCCACGGGCTCGGGACGGGATCGGATGCTCAGGATGCCTGGATGATCGGCATCGATGCCGCCTGTGTCGCCGCCGTTCTGGTCGCTGTCGGACGCCGCCTCTTCCACGGCCGCCTTGCGACCGTGCCGGTTCGCGTTGCTGCCGGGGCGGCGGCGGTCGCCTCCGTCGCACTCGCCGCCAGCTGGGCGGTGAACGGACCTTTCCAGCCCGGATGGTCTGCGCGGGCGGGCACCCCGGTGGTGGTCGCGTCGACCGCTGGCCCTGTTCACTCCGGACCCGGCGGCTTCAGCGATCCCCTGGCCGGCGTCATGGTCCGCAGCGCGGCCGGCACCCAGCTTGCGATGCGCGACATGGTCGACACCAGCCTCACCCTGGCGGTGCGGCCGCCGAGCGCCGCCGAAACGCTGCCGGTGCTCACCATCGCTCGAAGCGGGCGGACCATCTGCACGGTGCCTGCGCATCCGGGGACGGTGCTGTACGCCGTGTGCGGCAGCACCCGCCTGACCGTCGCGCTGTATGTCTCGAGCAGCACCGTGAGCGGCCTGCTGACCACGTCGGGCCTGCTGGGATGACCGCAGAGGTGATGAGCGCAGCCCCCCCGGTCGCGGCTCCGGCGACGGCCAGTCGCCTGCTGGCCGGACCGGCCTGGTCCGCCGACCACGAGCGGCTGGCTGAGCATTGCCATCGTCTCGGTCTGCGGCCCGAGGGTGGGGAGTGGCTGCTCCGGTCGCTGCAGGACAGCGGGCTCGGCGGCCGCGGGGGTGCCTGGTTCCCGACGTGGCGGAAGTGGGCCCTGGTCGCCCAGCGATCCCAGGGGCGCTCGGTGGTGGTCGCGAACGCATCCGAGGGTGAGCCCCTCAGCGCCAAGGACCGGACCTTGGTTGAGCTCCGCCCCCATCTCGTGCTGGACGGCGCCGTCCTGGCGGCGGAGACCGTCGGGGCGCGCGAGGTGGTGGTATACCTCTCGCGTGGCGCCCGCGCTGCTCACCACGCGATCGCGCGTGCCCTGGGGGAGCGGCGCGATGCGGGGGTGAGCGAGCCGCCGATTCGCATTGTCCGCACCGCCCACCGCTACATCGCCGGCGAATCCTCCGCGGTGGTACGGCGGATCTCGGGTGGACCCTCCAAGCCGCAGTTCGCGCCGCCAAGCCCCTCTCAGAGAGGGATCGGCGGCGAACCCACCCTGGTGCAGAATGTCGAGACGCTCGCCCATGTGGCGCTGATCGCCCGCCGCGGCAGCGCCTGGTTTCGCGAGCTCGGAACGGTTGGCTCGCCCGGCAGCACCCTGATGACCCTGTGCGGGAACGTTGGCCGCCCGGGCGTCTACGAGGTGGACCTGGCTGCCGAGGTGGGTGGTGTGCTGCAGCTCGCCGGGATCAGGTCAGCGGGCGCGGCGGCCCTGCTGGGCGGCTACTTCGGCACGTGGCTGGCCGCAGACACGCTCCCGCACCTTCCGTTGGATGCGGCCGCCTTGGGTGAGGGCCATGGGGCGTCGTTGGGCTGCGGAGTGCTGGCCGTCCTTCCTGAGGAAGCCTGCGGAATCATCGAGGCGGCGCGCATCGTGAGCTACCTCGCCGCGCAGACAGCCGGTCAGTGCGGGCCGTGCGTTCACGGACTGAAGGCGATCGCGGCCACGATGACGAGGGTCGCCAGCGCGGAAGCAGTGCCCGCGGACATCGACCGCGTTCGTCAATGGATGCGTCTGGTGCGCGGTCGCGGTGTCTGCCGCCATCCCGACGGAGCGATCAGCCAACTGGGAAGCGCCCTGGTGGTTTTTGCCGATCACCTCGGCGCGCATCTGGACGGACCTGGCTGTGTCAAGCGCCACAATTCCGGCTTTCCCCGGCCGCCGCGCTCGGCGCGGGGCTGGCGATGAGCTCAGTCCCGCTCCGGCGGCTGCGCGTCAATCCCATCCTCTGTGACGGGGTCGGCTATTGCGCTGAGATCGTGCCCGAATTGATCTTCTTGGATGACTGGGGCTTTCCGGTCATCGATCCGATCCCCATCGAGGATGAGACCTGCCTGCGACACGCCCGCAAGGCGGTTGCCAGCTGCCCGAAGGTCGCCCTGCTGCTTGAGCACCTCGAGGCCAGCGGTCACTGACCACGTCGCACGCGAGCACGAGCATGCGTCCCCGGCATCATCCCGGGTCGAGTGCACGTGTGAGCAGAAATGGGCGTACAGGTGAGCATCAACGCGGAGGCGAACGATGCCGCCGCCATCCGGTGGGCGCATCCCTGGGGTGGTGTAGTCGACTCAGTCCGAGGTTCTGGGCGGTATCTATCCACGGCAATGAGTACGACGTCGTCAAGTCCACCGACAAGGGGACCACGCTGTCCATGTGATGGTCGCCACGTTGCCCTTCCCTTACTCTTGGCAGATAGGTTCGGTGGATGAATATGTATTCCATCCTCCTGACCGTCGGATCACTCGCTGTCGTCACCGCCACGGTCGTCGCTGTCGCCCTGCTCGTTTCGAGGCACCCCCACGTCCGAGGTCGCGCCACCCAGCTGCGCCGCGCGCTTACCAGGCGCTCTCGGGTCTGGACACGGCCTGGTGCCGTCGCGGTGTTCGTCGCAATGACTGCCGCTGCCTGCGGTAGCAACGAGGTCAGTCCTGCCGGCCCGAGCAGCAGTCCCCCGACGGCGGGGGTCACCACAGTCGCCAAGGGGCGATTCATGACTGCCAGCAACGGCGAGGCAGTGAGGATAACGAGTGCCGCCGCCATCGCGCCCAGCGCCACCGCGACCTCTCCCCTACCCGCCGGCAAGCAGTGTTTCGCAGTGAACGTCAGCCTAAAGAATGGTACCCAGCTCGATTGGAGCCAGCCGCTCACCCAAATGACCGTGCTGGACTCCTCGGGCGTGCAGTCCAAGGCTAACAACGGATTGGGCATCTGTCCCGCCAGCGCTACGGGCGGCCTCGACGGCGTGGCGGCCGGTGATCAGACGACCATCGCGCAGATGATCTTTCTCGTACCCTCCACTGGGCAGTTGATTTTCAACTGGACACCCACTCGCACCGGCGAAGTGCCCCACCAGACCCCGACGCTCTTGGGGGACGTGTACCAGTCGCCACTGCGGTAGCGGAGCGAAGCATCGCGTTGCTCGTCGGCAAACGCTGGCTGCCCCTGTCGGCCAGTCTCTCCAGTCGTAGGTCGACGAATCGTTGCGTTGCAGCATGAGCGCCGTCGGGGATCGGCGGTGGGCCGCCGCGTTCCCGTTGTTGCGGCACAGGCTCGCCGAGGACTCGCAATCGCCTTGCCCGGCGACGCCTCAAGTCATCGGATGAGCATCGCTGGCGCCACCAATCGCTTGGGAGGGCCGGCGGCGCCGGATGCACGGATGCGTGGTCGGGCGGCTACCCGAGCCAGCCAACCTCAGCGATCGCCTGATGCGCTTCGGACGGACTTCAGACGCTTCAGGGGCGCTGTCACGCCATGTGCATGGTGACCTCTGACAGCTGCGGCTTCAGCGGGACGACGAGCCGGAAGGTGCTGCCCTCACCCGGTTTTGTGGACAGTTCGATCCGACCGCCCAACTCTTTGGCAGCGCGCCTCGCGAGGGCAAGTCCAAGCCCGCTGCCGCCGGTGGCGCGCTGTCGCGCCGCATCAACTCGGTAGAAGCGGTCGAAGATCCGCTCCCGGTGTGCGTCATCAATGCCGATGCCTGTGTCGTGCACCGCGATGATCACCTCATTGCGCCGACGTCGGGCCTCGACGCGCACTCGTCCGCCGGCGGGAGTGTAGCGAATCGCGTTGGACACGAAGTTATCGACGACCATGGCGATCAGCCGCTCGTCCGAGACGGCAGTGACGGTACTGGCCATCAGCGACAACTGCACACCGGCAGCGCGCGCGCTCGGCGTGTGCCGCGCCACAATATCGCGACAGAGAACGTCGATTCTCAGGGCCTGGTGGTCGGCATGGCGGACGAGATCGAGGCTGGTGAGGTTGCGAAGGTCCACCAGGAGCCCCTGCAGCCTGCGGGTCTCGTGCGTAAGGGTCTCGGCGGCTTCACCCCGATCCTGGTCCGTGGACGCGGTGCCATCGGCGAGCGCCAGTCCGGTTCCAGAAATCGCGCTGATCGGCGTCGCCAGCTCGTGGACGAGGTCGCTGAGGAATTCACGCTGGGTGCGATCGGACGCGTCCAGCCGCCCCGCCATGCCGTCGAATGCGGTTGCCAGAGGGAGGAATTCGCCCGCCGACGCCGCCCCCATCCGCACGGTCAGATCACCGGCCGCAACCCGTTCGGCAGCCGAGCTGGCGTGCTGGATCTGTCGGCGCAGTGTCCGCGTGAGATAACTGGTCGCGGCGAACGCGCTGATCACAAGCAGTAGCGCGGGTGCGGCGGCCGCGAGGATCAACTGAAATAGCACCACGTCGCGAGAGGAGGTGTAGTCGTACACGGTGACGCTGCCGCGGGAGAAGCTGCTCGTCGCGGCCAACTCCAGCTGGCGCTTCTCGGCGTCGTCGGGGAGCGGGCCGGTCAACACCGTGCGGCCATCCATGACGAACACGATCTGAGCATCGGGGAGCGCGGCGTGGAGGACACGCGAATCAGGGACGCCACCACCCGAGCCGACAACCTGCGCGAATCCAGCCGCGACGTCATGCGCACCTTGCTGGTCGGAGGACTGTTCGGCACCTTGGTTGATGACCGTGTACAGCACATAGGCGACGCCGATCGCGAGCAAGGCAGGCACAATCATTGCCAGCAGCAGACGGGCCCGCAGCGATTGGAAACGTCGCCTCACGCCGGCTCCATGCGATAGCCGACGCCGCGCATGGCACTGATCCCCGCCGCCCCGCCGAGCTTGCGCCGGAGTGCCGAGATATGCACATCGACCGTCTTGGCGGTGAAAAACGGAGAGCCCCAGACCCTCTCGAGGAGCTGCTCGCGGGTGAACACCTGGCCTGGACGCTCCATCAGCTGCGTGAGGAGATCGAACTCGCGACGCGTGAGCATCACCTCGGCACCGGCCACCAGGCATCGGCGCTCGGTCAGGTTGAGCTCGAGGACACCGTTGCGCAGCGACGTTGCCGGCTCGAGGAAACCCGCGATCCTGCGGAGGTGGGCCCGCACCCGCGAGACCACCTCCGCAGCGAAGAAGGGTTTGACGATGTAGTCGTCCGCGCCAAGCTCGAGGCCCGCGACGCGCTGAACCTCCTCGCCCTTGGCCGTCAGAAAGAGCATCGGTATCGAGGATCGGAGGCGGGCGCGGCGGACGACCTCAAATCCATCCATCTCCGGGAGCATCACGTCGATCAGGGCGATGTCCACCTCCGCGCTCAAGAGGACGGCGAGCGCGCGGGTACCGTCCACTGCTTCGACGACATCGAAGTCGGCCTGCGTGAGGTAGAGGCCGAGCAGGCGCCGGATCGCCTCCTCATCATCGGCGACCAGCACGCGTGGACGACCCGTCACCATCCCGACTCTCTCACGATCCAGCGGCTGGGTATCACCGCAGCGGGTGCCGACAGACGAGATCACCCGGCCGCCACTCGATTCCGGCGACCGGGCGATCCGTTGGGGTGAGGGGCTGGAGAGATCCCGCCTTGACCGCGCGGACTACTGACCGCCGCTGCGGCCTACCAGGGACTGGGGTCGGCCGCGGAGCGCTGCGATCGACCGGCCACACCCGGGGGCCGGCGTGGTGCGCGACTGACCGGCCCGGGCCTGACGCTGACCTGCGGAAGGGCGGTCAAGCAGCAGCGGAACCAAGATGGAGACGGCGGCGACCAGGATGGCCACGACGGCGAAAGCGGCGACGTTCAGAAGGTAGGCAGTGCTCATGGTAGATGACACTACCGACCATTGGTAATGCAACGGCAATGCGGCGGCCATCTGTTGACCAGGATCCCGCGCCAGCCGTGGCCAACGGCTCACGACACGCTCTTGCCATATTCCGGCAAGTCCTCAAGGTTGAGGTTGAGACCGGCTCACATGAGCTTGGCCCAGATCTTGTCGTCGATAACTCGTGGATCGGGCCCAATGCGAGCTCGCAGATTGCGAGGGGTGCCCCAGGCCGGGTTGGGTCAAAGCGGCGGGGGTCCACTCCAACTCCTGACAGTCGCGGAAGAACTGGCGAACCGCGTAGATGCGATGCGCCTTGGCGCGAGGTCGAACTGGCTGGCCGACGCGCGCCGCGACGAGCGACGCGGAAGTCGCCGTGCGGTAACGACCGCTCCCAGCGCCACACTCCGCTGCCGACTCAGGACGAGCGCCCGCACGCCGGCGTCGAATAGAGGCGGTTCGTCGTGGCATCGACGATGTCGAGCGTCCCCGCGCTGGTCACCGCCAGTCCCTGGGGAGCCGGCAGGTTGACGGCGACCGGTACCGCGGCACCCGTCGAGGGGTCAACAGCGAGCACGTCACGATGGTCGAGTTCGGTCACATACAGCAGGCCCGCGTGGTACACGACCTCGTCGAGATCAGCGAAGTGGCCCACCGATCGGCGCGCGCCCGACGGCGACAACTCGGTCAGACCGGGGCTGGCCTCACTGGCGACGAAGACGTTGCCGCTGGGATCGGTGGTCGCCGCCACCGGCCGTCCCAAACCGCTGGCGAGCAGGCGAGGGCCGGCGACCGCGGTGAGGCTCACTGCGAACAGTTGGCCAGTCGGGCTGTCGGGCACCAGCAGGCGCTCGCCGATCGTGTCGACGGCGATGCCGTCGATGCCGGCGTGGGCACTGTGGTTGGGAAAGGTCACCACGGTGTGCGCTGGGGCCGTCACCGCCACGATGGCGTTGAGATCCTGCTGGGCGACATACAGGGTCGAACCTGAGCTGGCGACGCCTTCCGGACCACCGCTCACCGTCTGCGTGCTAACGGAAGCCCCAGTACCGCTCAGGCCGATCAGCTGGTTCGCCTGTCGCGCGGTGACCCAGAGACGGCCCCGTGCGTCGATGGCGAGGTCGTCGGGCGACACCGAGAAGCTGTGGATGGGGGTGAGGGCGCGGACATCGCGAGCTGCTCCGCAGCTCGCCAACGTTGTCGTCGCCACGACCGATGGCGTGGCGCGCTGCGTCAACGGGCTGTTCGGCACGGCGAGGGAGGGTGGGGGTGTGCTGGGAAGCAGCGAACCGGCGCCGGTACTGCCACACGCGAACAGCGCGACGGCGAGCACCAGCACACCGGTCGCGTAACGACGGTTAGGTTCGCTGAACGGTGCCATCCCCAACTCCGCCTAACCGATCACGGCGACGGCTGCATCACGCGCGCCGCCACCGCCGAGGCAGTCGGACGCGTGCGGATGATCTGGATCGCCGCGTCGCGCAGCCCGCGACGATGCTGGTCAGCGCCATGCTGTCCTCCGGTCACCCTGCTGACGGACACGATCCTCTGTCACGAACCGGCGGGCATCGAACCCCGACCCGCGGGCTGGAACGGGCCCGCTCTGCGTCTCCGTGCCACCGTATCGAGGGGGGCTGACGACTCGCTGACGGAGCGCGCCCTCAGCATCTGCCGCCCGTGCTCCAGCGGCACGTCGCGTGGCGGTCGACAGCAACCGATACCGACAGCCTCTGAGCAGCTGTCGCGTCGTCGTCCGCGGCGCGGATTCCTGCCTGCGCGGTGTCGTCGACGTCAGTAAACCGTCAGCAACTGGTCCTAGGCTGGCGAGATGCTTCGCGATGAGACAGCGAGCCGAATCGACGAGCGCGACCGGGGTTTGAGCCGAGCAACGCAGCTGCGGCTCGCGTGCGCGGTGGGCGCCGCCGCATCAACCGCGGTCATCGCCTACCTTGCCGCGGGCAGCGTCCCGGGACGGGCCAGCGTCTCCAACAGCGCCGGCCAGACCTCGTCGGGGACGGACCTCTCCCCGGCGACAGCTCCCGGGCTGACTCCTCCTCAGCAAGCGCCGGGGGCTGGCGGTGACGGGGGAGGCCAGTTCGGCAGCGCCCCCATCGTCACCGGCGGTTCATGACCGCACCGCTCAGTCGTGTCCGCGCGGCCCCGCGATAGCCGCAATGGTGACAGTGCCGAGGCGCCCGTCGTGCCGGTGACTCCCAGCCCGCTCTGGTACGCGGCGCGCGCCGCCGGGCTGGTGTCGCTGATCCTGCTGACCGCGGTTGTTGTGCTTGGCATCCTCCTCAGCAGCCGCTGGGCCACAGAGGCGTGGCCGCGGTTCCTCTCGCAGATGATGCATCGCTACGTCGCCTTGGTCGCCGTCGTCTTCGGTGCCTTTCACGTCGTGACCGCCGTGCTCGACCCCTTCGCCCACCTCGGTGTGACCGACGCTGTGCTGCCCTTCACCTCCTCGTACCGTCCGCTCTGGCTGGGTTTCGGGGTGGTCTCCGCAGAGCTCATCGCGGCGTTGGTGATCACCAGCCTGCTGCGTGCCAGACTCGGTTTTCGCATCTGGCGCACCGTCCATTGGTTGGCGTACGCCAGCTGGCCGGTGGCGATGCTCCACGGCCTGGGGACGGGGACAGACACGCGCACCGGGTGGGCGTTGCTGCTCGATGCCGGCTGCCTGGCCGCGGTCCTGATGGCCCTCGCGGTGCGCCTCTCGGGAGAAGGAGTCGGTTGGGCTGCGTTGCGCGCGTTTGCTGGGCTGGTGACCGCCGCCGGAACCGTCGCCCTGACGCTCTGGACGGTGACTGGCCCCCTGCAGGCCGGCTGGGCGCGCGCCGCCGGCACTCCGTCGAGCTTGCTGGCGACCCCCGGCGGAAGCTCGCCTGCCTCGACGGCGCAGCCACCGGGCGCAGCGACCAGTCCTGCGCCGGTCAGCACGACCGTGCCCGTTGGTCTCAGCGCACGGGTGAGCGGAACGGACACCCAGAACGCCGATGGATCGAACACGCTTGCCCTCACCGATGACTCGGATCCCACACTTGGGCTGACGCTTGCCGTTCCCAGTGGCGATGGCAGCTCGCTGCAGCTCACCGTCACCCGCAGCGGCACCAGCGCCTGCTCGACCGCAGCGACGTTTGATGGCCGCACCGTCACCGCGGTGTGCGGGTCGACGCAGTTGTCGCTGGTGCTGCGCTCCAGCGACGACGGCGGCATTCGCGGAACCCTCACCACCGTCGCGGCCGGCGCACCATGACTGCGGTTGCGCCTGCCTGCGCCGGCGGCCTACTCCATGGGATCGCGGGCAGTTCTGCGGAGACGCTGCAGGAACATCTTGAGCACGTCGGGCGTCGTCCCGAGCTGGACGCCGGGGCGATTGGGGTGCTGGAACAGGCGGGTTTGCGTGGCCGCGGCGGCGCCAGC
>QHBU01000033.1 GCA_003244045.1 Candidatus Aeolococcus gillhamiae | reverse complement strand
CGTGCTGCTCGGCGATGCCGACGTCGAAGAAGCGCTCAGGGAACCGCTCGGCGAAGGCCAGGAGGCCCGTCGACGACGCCATCGCGGCGGTGATCGCGACGATGCGGTCGTCGGCCTCGGCGGCCTCGAGCAGCGCCTCGCTGAACACGTCGGTCCACGCCGCCGGCTTGGTCGAGAACGCTCCGCTGCTGGGGTCGAAGCTCGACACCCCGTGGAACTTGTCAACCTCGTCGCCGACCGCGGGCGCGTACCCATGGCCCTTGTCGGTGACCACGTGGATGACCACCGGCCCTTTGAACGCCGACGCGTCGCGCATCGCCTTCTCGAGCGCGCGGATGTCATGGCCGTCGATCGGGCCGCCGTACTTCAGCCCCAGCGTCTCGAAGATGGAGATGGGGCTGACCAGCTGCTTCAGTGAATCCTTCATGCGCTTGGCGGCGCCATACGCGGACTCGCCGAAGACCGGCAGCTGACGCAGGGTCTGCCCGGCCGCACCCTTGGCGCGCTCGTACTTCGGCGACAGGCGCAGCTGGCCGAGGTTCTCTGCGATGCCGCCGACAGTCGGTGCGTAGGAGCGGCCGTTGTCGTTGAGGATGATGATCAGCTCGGGCTGGCGCTGCCCGATGTTGTTGAGCGCTTCGTAGGCCATCCCGCCGGTGAGGGCACCGTCGCCGATGACACAGATCACCTTGCCGCCCTCACCGCGCAGCTCGCGCGCGGTAGCCAGGGCCAACCCGTAGCTGAGCCCTGTCGACGCGTGCGAGTTCTCGACGATGTCGTGCTCGGACTCGCTCCGCGAGGGGTAGCCGCTCATGCCGCCGTGCTGACGGAGGGTGTCGAAGCGGTCAGCACGGCCGGTCAGCATCTTGTGCACATACGCCTGATGCCCGGTGTCGAAGACGATGCGATCCCGCGGCGAGTCGAAGACGCGGTGCAGCGCGATGGTGAGCTCGACGACCCCGAGGTTGGGACCAAGGTGGCCGCCGGTGCGGGCCACCGCGGTGACCAGGAGCTCGCGGATCTCCGTGCAGAGGCGGTCGAGATCGGCGTTGCCCAGCGCACGCAGGTCGTCAGGGCCGGAGATCTCCTCGAGAAGCATCGAGCCAGTCTAGCAACGGGTGCTCGACTTCCCCCGCCACGATTGCGCAGGGAATGGGTTGGCGGCGCATCATGCGCCCATGGAAGTGGACCCTCGCCAAGCGCTCCTGGCCTGCGCCGGAGATCCCCGCGCCGACATCGCTGAGGGAGCGCTCTGGCTGGCCGCGGAGGACTGCGCGGAGGTGGACGTTGGCGGCGCCCTGCGCGCCATCGACACGCTCGCCGCTGACCTCGGCGAACGCCTCGATGGCGCACGCGGATCAGAGGCCATCAGCGTCATCCACGCGCTGCTCCGTGAGCGCGTCGGCCTCCGCCGTTCCGGGGGCGGCGATCCGCGCGCTCACTACCTGCACCTCGTGCTGCAGCGCGGGGCGGGAATCCCCATCAGCTGCGCGGTCCTGTGGATGGCCGTCGGCCGTCGCGCCGGGCTGAGCGTGGAGGGCATCGGGCTCCCCGGCCACTTCGGCGTGCGCGTGGACGGGGTGCTCGCCGAGCCCGCCGACGGTGAGGTGCTCGACGAGCCCGCCGCACAGCGACTCGTCGCGGCCGCCACCGGCAGCGACCCCGGCGCGCTGCAACCTGCGTGGCTGCTGCCCGCCACCGCGCGGCTCATGCTGGCGCGCATGTCCCGCAATCTGCGTGGCTGCTACTCCTCGCTGGAGCGCTGGGACATGGCGGTTCGCGCCGCCGATCGCTGCGTCGCGCTGTTCCCCGAGGAGCCGACCGAGCGTCGCGACCGTGGCCTCCTTCTCTGGCGGACCGGGCACAACGGGGCCGCGCTTGCCGACCTCCGTCACTACCTCGACACCGCGCCTCCAGACGCAGCGGATCGCGGCGCTGTCGAGGAGGTCGCCGGCCGCCTCCGCGCTGCCCTGAACTAGAGCGAAGGGGGAACTGCGTTCCCCCCTCGTACACCCCCCAGCGAGCGGTCTCGGCTCTGGCGAAATGAATTCGCCTCCGCCGAGGGATGCATCAACGAGGAGATCCGCGAACTAGCCGCCGATGATGCGGGCGAGCAGCCAGACCGCGCCGACCAGCAGCGAGCGAAGGGGGAACTGCATTCCCCCTCGTACACCCCCCAGCGAGCGGTCTCGGCTCCGGCGAAATGAATTCGCCTCCGCCGAGGGATGCACCAACGAGGAGATCCGTGAACTAGCCGCCGATGATGCGGGCGAGCAGCCAGACCGCGCCGACCAGCAGCAGGACCAGGAACGGCACCACCGCGAAGACGATGAACGAGAACACGAGGCGCTCGTCGCTGACCGAGTCCGGGTTCTGCCGGCGCCGGCGCGCGTCATGCAGGTACCAGAGGATGCCGCCGACGATGAAGCCGGTGAGCAGCGAGAAGATGCCCGCGAACGCGGAGCCCGGGGCGATCACCGGCGGCGCCAGCGTCAGCCGCCAAGCAAGGCCGAAGCCCAGCGCCAGCAGTCCGCAGGAGATGAAGCGCAGCAGCAGCCCGGTGACGGTCCGGCGCGCGCCGGCGGGCGGGGTGGACGCGACGATCAGATCCGGCACCATGGCGGCGGCCCGTTCGCGTTGCGCCACCTTGGAACCGGCCGTGCGGTCGCTGCGCGGGCTGCGGGCTCCCATCGGCCGCCGAGTATAGGCAGCGATGTCTGTCGCGCCGCCGCGCAGCGCGGGAACCCTAGACTGGTTGGGATCGCCGCCGGCCGCTCTCAAGAGGTGACTGAAGAATGGGCGCCACCACAGCTCTGCCCGAGTTCGACCTCGAGCTTGGCGGTGGCGGCCGGCTCCGCCGTGATGACCTGCTCGGCCACCGCACCGTCCTCTACTTCTATCCCAAAGACGACACACCAGGATGCACCATCGAGGGGCGGGAGTTCACCGCTCTGCTCGATGACTTCCGCGCCGCCGGACTCGACGTCTACGGTGTGTCGCCGGACTCACCGCGCAGCCATGAGCGCTTTGCCGCCAAATGTGACCTCGGCATCCCACTGATCAGCGACCCTGACAAGGTGCTCATCGGCGGGCTCGGGCTGTGGGTCGAGAAGTCGATGTACGGTCGTACCTACAACGGGGTCGAGCGCAGCACCTTCCTCGTCGGTGAACGGGGCACCGTCGAGCGCGAGTGGCATGCGGTCAAGGTTGGCGGCCACGCCGCCGAGGTGCTCGAGGCGGCGCGTCCTGCCGGCTAGGAAGACCGCCTCCGCCGTACAGGCCGGTCTCCTCGACGAACTGCTCAGCCGGCGGATCATCTTCGTCGCGGGCAAGGGTGGCACCGGCAAGACGACCGTCTCGGCAGCACTGTGCCTGCTCGCCGCCCGGCGCGGCAAGGAGGTGCTCGGCGTCGAGGTCGACGCCAAGGGCGAACTGGCCGCGGCTCTCGGCTCCAAGGGTTCGAGCTTCAAGGCTGAGCTGGTGCAACCGGGTGTGAGCGTGCTCGCCCTCCACGCCGAGGAGTCCTTCCAGGAGTACCTGCGCATCTACTTCAAGGTGCCACGCCTGGCGCGCATCACCCCGCTCTCCAAGGTGTTCGACTTCATCGCCACGGCGGTGCCAGGGCCGCGGGACATGCTGGTCACGGGCAAGATCGCCTTCGAGGAACGGCGGCGCGACCAGGCCAAACGGCCGGTGTGGGACCTCATCGTCGCCGACTGCAGCGCCAGCGGCCACATCCTCGCCCAGTTGAGAGCGGCGCGCAGCATGCTCGAGCTCGTTCGCGGCGGCCTCATCCGCAGCCAGATCGAGTGGATCGATTCCGTCATCTCCGACGCGCGGCGCACCACCGCGGTACTCACGGCCCTGCCCGAGGAGATGCCGGTGGTGGAGACGATCGAGCTCAGCCGCGCCATTGCCAAGCAACGCACCGTCCACGTCGGTCTGTGCGTGCTCAACCGCATGCCCCCCGAGCCGTTGCCGGCGGCCGCGCGCCGCGTGCTCGCGGACCTCGCCACGGCAGACGCAGACGTGCGCGCCAAGGTGCCTGGCGTCGCCCACATCGGCGCCGACCTCGAGCTGGGCGAGAGGCTGTACCGGAGCGCCCAGGCCCAGGAGCGGCATCTGCGCACCGAGATCGACATGCCTGTGGTGCCGGTGCCCCTCTTGGCGCTGCGCACCGGGCTCGCCACCAGCCGGGCGGTGGCGGACGCGCTGCGCGATTCCTGCGGAGGCCGCGAATGAGCGCGGTGCGCGCGCGGCGGCGCGCCTCCGACCAACCCGCCGACGCCGACACGCTGGTCGGGCAGCTCGAGAACCTCGAGGTGATCATCTGCTGCGGCAGCGGAGGGGTCGGCAAGACGACGATCAGCGCCGCGCTGGGGCTCGCCATCGCCCAGAGAAGTGACCGCCGCGTCCTCGTGCTCACGGTTGACCCGGCGCGGCGGCTGGCCACCGCGCTCGGGCTGCGCGAGATCGGCACCGAACCGGTGAAGGTGTCGCGCGCCCGGCTGCGACGCGCCGGGATCGAGGTCGAGGGCGAGTTGGTTGCTGCCATGCTTGACATGAAGTCGACGTTCGATCGCATGGTCACGCGCATGGCGCCGACCCGCCAGGACGCGCAGCGCATCCTCAACAACCGCTTCTACAAGGGGATCAGCGATTCGTTCGTAGGCTCGCACGAGTATATGGCGATGGAGGCGCTGTACGAGCTCCACGAGGCGGGCGAGTACGACACCCTGATCATCGACACGCCGCCCTCGCGCAACGCGCTCGACTTCCTCGAGGCCCCCAACCGGCTCACCGACTTCGTCGGCACCAAGCTGCTCAGCTGGCTCTCCGGCCCGACTCTCTTCGGCTTCCACGCAGTCAACGTCGCCGCGGCTCCGTTCCTGCGCATGGCCGACCGTCTGCTGGGAGCCGACGTGCTCACGGAGGTCGCCGAGTTCGTCGGCGACCTGCAGAAGATCTACGGCCGCGTGCAGCAGCGCGCCCGCGCCGTGTACAAGCTGCTGCGCAGCCCGCAGGTCGGTTTCGTGGTGGTCACGACGTTGGAACCGGCCCCCTTCGCCGAAGCCGAGTTCTTCACCTCACGGTTGCGCGAGTACCGCATGCCGCTGCGCGGGGTGGTGGTGAACCGCACCCTTCCCGACTCGCTGCGCGACCGCACCGCACTGGCCACCGCGTCCGCGCTCGCCGACGACGAGCGCCTGGCCACATGGCTCAGCCAGCGGCTCGGCCACCGCGTCCCGTCCGAAGCCTTGCGCGCCATCGGCGAGCGCTGGCTCCAGTTCCACGCCATCGCCGAGCGCGATGCGCGCCAGCTCAGCCGCCTCGAGAGGCTCGGGTCGGTCGAGGCGGCACGCATCCCGCTCTTCAGCGAGGACGCGAATGAGCTCGACGGGCTGGCCCGGATCGCGGCCCTTCTGTAGTCCTAGAGGACGCGGACCCGCGCCACCGCTCGTCCGGTCGCCTCGATGGTGGCCGTGGCCCCGGGCATGGTCAGCACGGCCGGTGCCTCGTCGTCGCACACCTCTTCGAGCGCAGCCACGAGCGTGGGGTCAGACGTGCTCAGCACGACCTGGTTGGTGGCGGAGAGGTTCCAGAGGAAACGCAGGGCGGTGGCGCGCCGTTGCGGGTCGGCGCTCAGCAGCGGCTCGTCGAGCAGCAGCGGCACCTCCTCACCGGCGTCGCTGAGCACCTCGGCAAGAGCCAGCCTCAGCAGCAGCGAGACCTGGTCACGCGTGCCGTGGGAGGCCAGCTCGAGGGGCACCAGGTCGGGACGGTCGGGACCAAGCAGCGATACCTCGAAGTGCGCGGTGTCGACGTTCACAGCCGAGTAGCGGCCCTCGGTCAGCAGAGCAAGCCGCTCGGCGACGGAGGATGCCAGGCGGGGAGCCAGGTCGCGATGGATGCTCTTGGTCGCGGTCTCGACCAGCTCCGCCGCCGCGCGCAGGGCGGCGAGCTGGTGCAGGCCCCGGTCGCGCGCGGCCAGGCAGGCGGCGCGCTCGTCCTCAAGGTCTGCGAGCGAGGTCGCGCTGCCGCGCATCTCGCAGAGGCGTGCGCGGAGCGAGGCCGCGGCCGTCGAGGCGGCGACCGCCCCCTGGCGGGCGTGTTCGGCCTCGGTCTCCAGGTCGTGCAGGCGCGAGTGATCGAGGGGCTCGGACACGGCGACCTCGGCGGGGTCCCCGCCGCGGGCGGTGAGCCGGGCCTCGAGGTCCGCGGCGAGGCGCCTCAGCGAGGCGACGTCGGCGCCTAGCGAGGTGTGCCGGCGGAGCTCCGCGAGTCGCCGGACCGCGAGGTCGTGCCGGCGGCGGCCCACGCAGCCGGCACGGAACGCCGCCACCGCCTCGGCCACCGGCAGCGACGCGTCGACGACGGCCATCTCCAGGATGCGGCGCAGCTGCGCCACCGCCGCCGCGGCCGAACGGTCACGCTCCCCCCACTCGGTGGCCAGGCGATCGAGGTCGTCCTCACGCTGCTCGAGGACGGTGTCCTCAGCGCTGAGCTCCTCGCGCCGCCGTTCGATGCCGGCAGCGCCGGCGACGGCGTCGAGCACCACCCGGACGGCCTCCTCGGCGCCGCGCGGCGCGTTGCGAGCCCGGGGCAGGCTGAGCTCGCAACGGGTGGCCAGCGCGGCGGCGAGCTCGGCCAGCTGACCGAGACGCAGCTCGGCCGTGTCCACCTCCTCGGCAAGCGTCTCGATGCGGAGCTCCTCACGCTGCAGCTCGAGGTGCAGGGCGCGGAGCTGCGGCAGCCGCTCGGCGAGACGTTCGAGCCCTTCGGCATCGACGGCCACGCCCGGGCACAGCCGCCCCAGCCGCCGCCGGGCGTGCTCGGCATCGCCGGCGACGAGGCGGTCGACGGCGAGCACCACCAGCGTCGCCAGCAGCGCCACGCCGCCGGCGATCAGCGCCGTCACGGTGTGCTTCGACGCCGCCGCCACCGCGGCGGTGACCGCTCCGGCGAGCAGTGCGAGCGTGGCCACCAGCTTGGCGACGCGGCTGGACCTGGGCCCCCGGGCGGTGTCGACCAGCTCCATGGCCGCCTCCACCCCGGCGGCGCTCGTCCCGGCGATGCCGGTGGCGGCGATCTCACGGCGCAGTGCTTCGCGACGGCCGGCGGCCGCGGCCAGCTCGTCGCTGCGGCGCCGGCCGGCGAGGGTCTCGGTCAGGTCGTGCTCCAGGGCTGACGCCGCCACGAGGGCGTGGGCCTCGACCAGCACGGTCCGGCCCAGCGCGCGGAGGCCGGCGGCGATCTCGGCGCGGCGGCGCTTCACCTCGGCAAGGTGGGGGGCGGCGGCCTCTGCCCGGGCCTGCGCCTCGTCCGCGCACCGCTTCGTTTCCTGCACCTCGGCGGCCAGGGCGGCCACCCGGTCCTCGTGCTCCAGCGGGAACCGTGCGAGGTGGGCGGTGCCCTCGATCTCCGCTGCCACCTGGACCATCTCGGCGTCAACGGCCTCGAGGTCGGCGCGCTGGGCGTCGATGGCGGCGAGCCGCCCCAGCAGCCAGCGGCGTTCCGCGTCGGCTCGGCGTTCGTCGGCACGCGTCGCGTCGCCTTCGAGCGAGCGCAACCGCTCCTCTTCTGCTGCGAGGGAGCGCAGCCGGCGTCGCGCGTCGTCGACCTGCACGTCGAGCTGGCGGAGTCGGTTGACCGCACGACCCAGGGGACTGCCCGAGCGGCGCTCCGAGCCCACCCGGGCTGTCGCGTCCGAGATGGCGGCCAGGGCCTGCGCGGCGGTGGTCTCGTCGCCCGAGTCGGCGAGCCGTTCGATCGCCTCCTGCACCACTGCGGCCCGCGCCGTCGGGGTGTCCCCGGCACCGAGGCGCAGCCCGTCCTCGCCGACGCACGCGCTGGCGCAGAAGACGGTCTCGTCGACGCCGAGGTGCAACTGTCCCGGCGCCACCGACCGGCCGACGCGCACCTCGGCGGTCACGTCGCCACCGCCGATCTCGTGCACCTG
>QHBU01000032.1 GCA_003244045.1 Candidatus Aeolococcus gillhamiae | reverse complement strand
ACACCACACTAAGGGACACAACTTCCCGCTGATCACGAAGAGGTCTGCCATGAGCGTCAACCTACCACTCGAGCGAAACTCTCTCCACTGAACCGCCCCGGCTTTGTGGAGACTCGGTTTATTGACTCCCAGCCCAGTCCGCTGGAGCCGGAGCATGTCCGATCAGGAGGCGGAAAATGGGTGTTGCAAATACATGGAGACAAGCAACGTAGCCGGGCCGACACCGCACCACTTGCTTCGCTTCGGGTCGGGCCGTGTCGCCCGCTGCGCGCTCGCGCCCACCCCCGGCCCGGGCCTCTCTGGTCACGGCCGCGTAGCCCGGTCAAGGAGGTGGGATGGTGCCAACTCTGGCCCTTTCTGACCCCCAAGTTGACCCCCACGGGACCGGATGCCGGCGGACTCTGCTGGACGGAAACACGTCAATCGGACCGCTGCCGAGTTCAGGATGGACGCCGGTGGACCCCTGAGGACGTCTCAAACACGAACTGGAAATGCGTGGACGTTGCTGGACGTCCGTGGACGGAGCGGTGCAGGCGGCTCGAACTCGCGGCTCGGCCCGGGCGAGGGATTACTCGCCCGGCTCTGCATGGTTCCAAACGGTCTGTTGCCCAGCGGTGGCGCGGTCTGCGTCGGGCTGCCTGGTACCGACGTATCGTGCACCCCAACGCGCCATGACCAACACGGACCGCAGCTCGCCTGCCGCTGCGGTCGCCGAGTACTGCGTGGCCGGTGGCGTTGCACAGATCACCCTTCGGTCCACGAGGCCGAGCATCTCGAGCCGGTCCAGACGTTTGGCCAGAGTGTTCGGACTGATGCCTGCGAGATACCGACAGAGTTGATTGAAGCCCATCGGCTTCCACAAGATGGCACTCAGAATACGTAGGTTCCATTTCTCCTCGGCGAAGCAGAGACCCGCCTGGGCTGTCGTCAGCGACATGGGGTGGCCGAGCTGTCGGATACCTCGCTAGTTATTTGCGACGGTGCGCATCGAGCTGTGCGGTGGCTGACCCATGTACACCCCGGCATCAAAGCGTTCAGGTCGAGCCTGTCCGGCTCTCCATGACAGGCTCGGCCTGGTCGTCTTGGGGAGGCGCCTGTGAGTCCATCACCCCGGGCGGAGCAATCCCCTCGTCCGGCCGTCGCGACTCCATCACCGGCACCGACTTCGGTCGGCCACCCTCTTCGTGCGACTCCATCACCGGCTCGGGCTCTGGGGTCTCGGCCGCCTCTTCTGGCTGCATCACTGGCTGCGCGCCTGGTCCATCTGCGGGCTCGCGCGACTCCATCACCGGCTCGGGTTCACGGTTCTCGGGCACCTGATCGTCCTCCATGGTGTTTTGCTCCGGGAGCGGGCGACCGCCAAGCGGGTCTCACCCCGAGTTCGATGAGCGAAGCGGAACCAGCGCCGCACACCCTGCGTAGGCGGCGGCAAGCGAAGCGACGCGGATGAACCTCGACAAGGCCGGCCGAGCGGCATTACTGGTCTGCAACCGAACGTTCGCGCGTCGGGCAGCCTGCGCCCCGTCGCGAGCAGCGGCAGCGGCACTGACGAGGTGCCGCCGCTCGGGGACGCCATCGTCGGCTGTGCTGCATTCGTTGATTGCGTTGCTGAGAGTGTCGATCAGGCGGTGCCACGACACTGGGTAGCTGGGTGAGGTGTACTGCCGCCCTTCGCGCTGGTACCCGGTCGAGCTGTCGAGCCGTGCCGCAGCAAAGGCCGTGGCGGCGACCTCGTGAACCATCCGGGTGCGCTCCTCAGGATCGGAACGGCGTGCCGGAGACGCTACGACACTCTCGGCCAAGGAGAGCGCCTTGGCGGCCAGCAGCGCAGCGGCTCCGACCGCTTGCGCATGTTCTGGCGGCGTCTCCGACCGGCACGCTGCCTCTGCGGCATGACTCGACGCCTGCGTTGCCAGAGCGAGGTCGCGCAGCGCCGTGTCGACGGGGTGCTCCGGAAAGGTGCCGCTGACCGGCGCAATCATGCGGATCTTGACCGATGCTCCTTCCCCGCTCTCCTCGATGTGTTGCAGCACATCTCTCGCGACCTGCTTGGCAACGACGGCAGCCGACCACGCGTCGAGGAATGGACTGGTTTGATCACTCATAGCGGTGGCCTTCACGCTTCAGCTCGCGAGCACGGTGACGGTCGGGGAGGCCGTTGAGCTCGGTCAGCACGGTGAGGCTCGCACCTGCCACGAGTGCATACAAGCTCGCGTTCGTCAGGTCGAGAAGGATGTCGACGGCCGGCCAGGCGCGCAGTGGAGGTGTCGCGCCAACCCACGGCAACGTGACCAGCTCCACACCCCAGATGAGCAGAGCCAGAGCTGCCATCGAGCGCATCGTAGGCCGGGAGCAGGGCCCCGGCAGAGCACCCCACACCAGAGCCCACAGGGGACCGTATGTCCAGCGCATCGCGTTGCCGCCAGCACGCGCGAGTCCGACACTCGGTGTCCGAGCGGTGAATTTCAGGATCAGCGCTCTGGCCATCTCGGTGGTGCCAAAGACTGGTGCACGCCCCAGCAGTCGCGCCTGACGCCGCGACCAGAAAGCTTCGGCGACAGTTCCGGCGACGCCGGCGAGGAGGCCGCGCGCATAGGGCGGAGAGAACATTCGGGGTGACCCAGTGCGCTCCAGGCCAGTCGATGTAGGCGCGCTCACGCCGCCCGCAGTCCAGCCAGGAGTCCGTCTACGCCCTGGCGCAGATAGCTCCAGCGCATGCTCCGCGGCGCCGCCGCGGCATGGAGCATCAGCCCATCCACGATGGCGAGGAGGATGCGAGCCAGCGTTTCGGCGGGGACCCCGCCGTCAAATTCACCGGTTCTCATGCCCGCCTCAATGGCCTCGCTCAGCAGACGCCGCCGCCGATCGAGGTGTTCGACGAAGCGTTCGCGAACCGACTTCTCGCAGAACATCTCTGCCCACAGGTCGGCACGAACCTGCATGCGTCCCTTGTCGTCATGGTCGGCGAGCATGGTCTGGGCAAAGAGGCGGAGACGGTCGATGCCCGGCTGGTTCGACATCACCACGGATCGGATGCGTTCCTCGATCGCCGCAGCGTCCTGCTCGAGCAACGCGAAGAGGACGTCATCCTTGCGCTTGAAGTAGAGGTAGAACGACCCCTTGCCGACCGCCGCCTCGGCGCAGACGTCCTCGACGCGGAGGTCGCAATAGCCGGTCCTGGCGACGCAGCGCCAGGCGGCGTCGACGATGCGCTGGCGATGGTTTTCCCTCTGTTCGGGGCTCAGCCTGGGCATCAAGACCTCCTCGTCGCATCCCGCAGAGTGGGCTTGCCGCGGTGGGTACCGATGAGTCATTCTATCTTAAGCGTACGGACCAGTCAGTACCTATCCGCGTGAGCTTACCGGACCCGGGCACCCCCAATGACGAGGAGACGACATGTCCAAGACGGCGGCGGACAACCTCTGCGAACGGCTCCTCGAGTGGGGGATCGACACCGTCTACGGCTTCCCCGGGGACGGCATCAACGGCATCCTCGGGGCACTGCGCCGCCACGAGGAGAAGCTGCGCTTCGTCCAGGTCCGCCACGAGGAGATGGCCGCGTTCATGGCCTGTGCCCACGCCAAGTTCACAGGTAGCGTCGGCGTCTGCATGGCGACCTCCGGACCCGGGGCCATCCACCTCCTCAACGGCCTCTATGACGCCAAGCTCGACCACCAGCCGGTGGTGGCCATCGTGGGCCAGGCCCCGGTCACCGCGCTGGGCTCGGATACCCAGCAGGAGGTGGACCTGCTCAGCCTCTTCAAGGACGTGGCCAGCGCTTACGTGCAGCAAGCCAACGACCCCTCGACGATCCGCCACTGCATCGACAGGGCGCTGCGCATCGCCCAGGCGGAGCGCACCGTGACCTGCGTGATCGTCCCCGCGGATGTCCAGGAGAAGGAGGCCGTACCCCAGCAGCCCGCGGGACTCAAGGCTGTGCACACGGGCGTGGGCTTCATCGAGCAGAACCTCGTCCCGGGCCAGCACCAGTTGCACGCTGCCGCGGACGTGCTCAACGCCGGCAAGCGAGTGGCGATGCTGGTGGGCGCCGGAGCGCTCGATGCCACCGACGAGATCCTCGCGGTGGCCGATACCCTCGGTGCCGGGGTCGCCAAGGCCCTGCTCGGCAAGGCGGCGGTGCCCGACGAGGTGCCGTACTGCACCAACTCCATCGGTCTGCTCGGCACCAAGCCAAGCTGGAACATGATGCAAGACGCCGACACGCTGCTGGTTGTGGGCAGCTCATTCCCCTACAGCAACTTCCTGCCCCCCGTGGGGGAGGCGCGCGGTGTCCAGATCGACGTCTCGGCCCGCATGCTGAGCCTGCGCTATCCGATGGAGGTCAACCTCTGCGGCGACAGCAAGAAGACGCTGGCGGCGCTGCTCCCGCTCTTGCACCGCAAAGAGGATCGCTCCTTCCAGGAGAAGCTCATCGAGGAGATGGCGGACTGGTGGCGGCTCATGGACGACCGGGGCCAGCCCGAGGACCACAACGGTCGGATACGCCCGCAGGCACTGTTCGCCGCGATCTCGCGGAACCTTCCCGACAACGCCATCATCAGCAGCGACTCCGGGTCAGCGGCCAACTGGTTCGCGCGCCACGTGCGCATCCGGCGCGGAATGAAGGCGTCGCTGTCCGGCAACCTGGCCACGATGGTACCGGGGGTGCCGTATGCGATCGCCGCCAAGTTCGCCTTCCCTGACCGGGTATCCGTGGCCATGGTCGGCGACGGGGCCATGCAGATGGGCGGCATGGCCGAGATGCTCACCGCCGCGAAGTACTACACAACCTGGGCGGATCCGCGGCTGGTGGTGCTCGTGCTCAACAACGAGGACCTCAACCAGGTGACCTGGGAGCAGCGGGTCATGGAGGGTGACCCACGCTTCAAAGCGTCGCAGGACATCCCCTATGTGCCCTTCCACGAGTACGCCAGGCTCATTGGCCTCAAAGGAATCCGCGTCGATCGGTCCGCGGACATCGAGGCTGCGGTGCGCGAGGCGTTTGCCGCCGATCGTCCGGTCATCCTCGACGCGCGAACGGATCCCGAGGAAGCGCCTCTGCCTCCCCACATCACCCTCAAACAGGCCAAGGGATTCACCGAGTCGGTCCTCAAGGACCCCGCCGACGGCATCTCCGGGGCCGTCGAGGCGATGCGCGAGAAGCTCGACGAATTCGTCCCGGGTCGCTGACATGCGAGCACCGTGGCGCGTGCATGCGGCCGATCCACCGGAGCACCTCATCGACCGCATGGTGCGCAACGTCGAGCACGGCCGCTTCGAGCGCTCGCTCTCAGGACTGACCGCCTTCGCGGCAGCGGTGACGACCGCGGAGATCTACATCGAGCACTACCGGGCGAGCTTCGGCAACAAGATGATGTGGAGCCCGATCGTGGTGACCCCGCCGGTCATCGTGGCCGGCATTGGCGGCATCTTCAGCCGCAAGTGGGCCAAGACTTGGCTGCCGCTGACCGCCGGCATCTACACCCTCAACGGCGCCCTCGGCGAGTACTACCACGCCCGCGGCGTGGCGCGCCGTCCCGGGGGATGGCGACTCGCCTCCTACAACGTCCCCATGGGTCCGCCGATCGCAGCTCCCGGACTGATGAGCATCGTGGGCGGCATGGGACTCCTCGCCGCGCTGCTGCGCCGGGAGCGCTAGAGGTGCCCGACCTCTCCAGCGCCGGGCACCTTCCCAACCTCCGCGAGGGCGGCCTGCCCCCGGACAAGTCCTGGCTTCCCCGGCAGCGGCGGGGGACGACTCCGCAGATGATCGGCCGCTACCCGGACTACGACGTCTTCGACGCCGCCGACACGTGGGACGCGGCGACCCGGGCGGTCGTCGACAAGCGGATGCGCGTGGGCGGTCGCGAGTACACGTACTTTGCGCCTGCTGAGCAACCAACACTTCGCGCCTTCTGCGACATCTGCCTCGCCCAGGACGCTGAGCCGCGCGTTCCGGTGGCACAGATGGTCGACCAGAAGCTGGCCGAGGGCCGCCTTGACGGCTACCAGTACGCCGACATGCCCGACGATCGGGAGACGTGGCACCTGGTGCTGCGCGGCCTTGACGAGATCGCGATGTCCCGCTACGGCAAGCGGGACTTCGCGGACTGCGAAACGAGCGCGCAGAAGGCGATCGTCGGATTCCTGTCCGAGGGCGAGCTCGGCGGCGGCACCTGGGACTCCTTGAATGTGAAACGCGCGTGGTCGGTGTGCATGCGCATCATCCTCGCCGAGTTCTACTCGCATCCCTGGGCCTGGAACGAGATCGGTTTCGGTGGCCCCGCCTACCCGCGCGGCTTCATGCGGCTCGGGCCGACCTCGGTTCGCGAGCCGTTCGAGAAACCCGGGGCCACCGACGAGGATCCCGTGCGCGTCGATGTCCCGGGCCAGGAATGATGCTGCAGCGCCTGCTCAAGGGTTCGGTGGGCCCGCGGGAGAACGATTCTCGTTTCCTTCTCGACGTGCATCGCCGCGACCTTCCCGGCGAAGACACCATGCGCCGCAACCGCGATGACGACGAGGTCGACCTCTGCATCGTCGGTGCCGGCGCGGGCGGCTCTGTGCTGGCGCAACGGCTGGCCCGGCACGGATGGCGCATCGTCATCATCGAGGCGGGCCCGTTCTGGCACCCCGATGAGGACTGGGTCAGCGACGAGGCCGGGTCGCACCAGCTGTACTGGACGCAGAAGCGGATCATCGGCGGGGCCGACCCCATCGAGCTGGGCAAGAACAACAGCGGGCGGGGGGTGGGCGGGTCGATGGTGCACTACGCGGGCTACACGCCGCGCTTTCACCCGTCTGACTTCGAGACGCTATCGCAGGACGGCGTCGGCGCCGACTGGCCGATCAGCTACTGGGACCTGAAGCCGCACTACGAGCTGGTGGAGCGCGAACTCCCCGTCGCCGGCCAGAACTGGCCGTGGGGCGACCCGCACAGCTATCCCTTCTCGCCGCACCCGGTCAGCGAGTCCGCCCTGCGGCTCTGGGATGGTGCCGAGAAGCTCGGGATCCCGATGCGCGCCGGACCTGTGGGCATCGTCAACGGAACCTTCGGCAACCGGCCCCACTGCATCTATCGCGGCTACTGCCTGCAGGGATGCAAGGTGAACGCCAAGGCGAGTCCGTACGTCACCCACCTCCCCGACGCCTTGGCGCACGGGGTCGAGATCCGCGCCAACAGCATGGCCGTGCGGGTGGAGATCGACGACGCCGGCCGGGCCACTGGCGTCACGTACATGCACGAGAGGGGAGGGGTGGAGCGCCACCAGCGTGCCCGGCTCGTGGCCGTCGCGGGGTACTCCATCGAGACCCCGCGGCTCCTGCTCAATTCGGCGTCCAAGCGATTCCCCAAGGGGCTCTGCAACAACGAGGACCAGGTGGGCCGCTATGTGATGGTGCAGGGTGCCTCGCAGACGGCCGGTCGCTTCCCGCAGGAAGTGCGGATGTACAAGGGACCGCCCCCCGAGGTGTCGTCCGAGCACTACTACGAGACCGACGAGAGCCGCGGCTTTCAGCGCGGCTTCAGCATCCAGACGGTCAGTCCGCTGCCGATCGGCTGGGCCGAGCACGTTCTCGCCGACGGCCACTGGGGCTCGGCGCTGCGTGAGTACATGCGCGATTACAACCACTGGGCAACGGTCGGGGTGCTCAACGAGCTGCTTGCGCAACCGGACAACCGCATCACGCTCGCGTCCGAGACGGACGAGTACGGCATCCCGGTAGCGCGCATGGACTACACGCTGTGCGAGAACGACCGGCGCAACATCGAGTGGTCCACGAGGGTCATCAAGGAGATCCTCACCGCGGCCGGGGCGCAGGACATCCTCACCATCCATCGCTATGCCCACCTCATCGGCGGCTCCCGGATGGGAACGGATCCGGGCAACAGCGTCATCGACGCTGACCAGCGGACGTGGGCCGTGCCCAACCTGCTGGTCGCCGACGGCAGCGCGTGTCCGACACAGGGGAGCGCCAATCCGGCGCTCACCATCATGGCGATGTCCTCCCGGCTCGCCGAGCGATTGATTCGGCGCAAGGTGGACCACGGCAGCAGTTCGGTGAAGACGGCAGCGCTGGCGGGAGGCTCGAGGCGGTGAGCCCCGACACAACGTCGACGGAACGGCAAAAGGAAAGTTCATGAGCAATGGCAATGCCGAGGTGGTGATGGTGACCGGCGCTTCGGGCGGGGTGGGGCGAGCGGTTGCCCACGCCTTCGCCAAGCGAGGTGCAGCGGTGGGCCTGATGGCGCGCGGCGAGCCGGGGCTGCAGGAATGCCGCCGCGAGGTTGAGTCGATGGGTGGCCGTGCGCTGGTCATGCCCGCGGATGTGTCCAAGGCAGACGCGGTGGACGCAGCAGCCAGCGCGCTGGAGGAGGCGTTCGGGCCCATCGACGTCTGGGTGAACGACGCCATGGCGACCGTGTTCGCCCCGTTTATCGAAACCAGCCCCGAGGAGTTCGCCCGCGCCACCGAGGTGACCTACCTCGGCACGGTCTACGGGACCATGGCGGCGCTGCAGCGCATGGTGCCGCGCGACCACGGCACGGTCGTCCAGGTGGGCTCCGCGCTCGCCTACCGGGCGATCCCGCTGCAGGCGGCCTACTGCGGCGCGAAGTTCGGCATTCGCGGCTTCACCGACTCCGTGCGGACGGAGCTGATGCACGACAGGAGCAGGGTCTGGATCACCATGGTCCAGCTGCCCGCGGTGAACACGCCGCAGTTCAACTGGTGCCGGAGCAAGCTGCCGGATCACCCCCAGCCGGTGCCGCCGATCTACCAGCCGGAGGTGCCCGCTGAGACCGTGTACTACGCGGCCCACCACCACCGTCGTGAGATCTACTGCGGCGGCCCGGCGGTGAAGGCGATCATTGGCAACAAGTTCTTTCCAGGCCTCGCCGACCATTACCTGGCGCGGACCGGTTTCTCCGCCCAGCAGATCGCCGGCATGCCCGTCCCCCCGGACCGTCCGAATAATCTCTTCGAGCCCGTCCCCGGCGAGGCCGCGACCCACGGCATGTTCGATGACCGGGCCAAGGCGCGCAGCTACCAGGCGTGGGCGACAACCCATCGCTCCGTCGTCGCCGGGGCCCTCGTCGGCAGCCTCGCCGCGGCCGCCGGGCTGCTCAGACTGATTCGACGATGAGCGTCCGATTCACGGGCGACCTGCTCGGCGTGCGCCAGCGCGACAGCGTCTTCTCCGGCGAGCAGATCCACCTGCGCCGCGACGGCCACCACGCCGTCATCGTCGAGCTATCCGGCGGTGTGCGCGAGTACGAGGTGCGCGGTCGCCGACTCCTCGACGGCTACGGAGAGGACGAGATGTGCAGCGGGGCGCGCGGTCAGCTGCTCGTTCCATGGCCCAATCGTCTGCGCGATGGCCGTTACCGCTTCGACGGCGAGGAGTATCAGGTACCGCTGAGCGAACCGGAGAAGGGCAACGCCATCCACGGCTTCCTGCGCTGGGAGAGCTGGACGGTGGCGGAGCGTGGCGACGACCGCGTGGTCATGGAGCACACCCTGCATCCCCGCGCCGGCTACCCCTTCGCGCTGCACATGTCGGTGGAGTACCAGGTCAGCTGCGACGGACTCTCCGCGCGCGTCACCGCGACCAACCTAGGCAGCCGCCCCTGCCCGTACGGCATGGGTGTGCATCCCTACCTCCGCGTCGACGACGAGTCGCTCGAATTGAGCTGGCTGGAGGCGCCGGGTGCCGTCCGCCTGCTGACCGACGAGCAGGCCATTCCGGTGGGCACCGAAGATGTGGCAGGCACGCCCTACGATTTCCGTACCAGAACGCGCATTCTTGGCACAAAGCTGGACACCGCCTTCACCGAGCTGACTCGCGACGAGCAGGGGCGGGCGTGGGTGCGGCTCTGGCGGGGGCGTGGGGACTACGGCGTCGGCCTCTGGATGGAGCACTACCCCTACTACATGCTCTTCACGGGCGACACGCTGCCCGACCGAGCCCGGCGGCGGCGCTCGGTCGGGGTCGAGCCGATGACCTGCGCCCCCAACGCCTTTGCGTCCGGCCAAGGGCTGGTCACGCTCGCGCCGAGCGAGAGCGTAACCACGAGCTGGGGGATCACCCCCTTGGGCACCCCATGAGCGACGACCTGGCGATCGAATCGGTCGACGTCCGTGTCTACACGGTGCCCACCGAGGAGCCGGAGGCAGACGGTACCCTGGCGTGGGACAGGACCTCGCTCGTCGTTGTCCAGCCGCTGCTGCGCAACGGCGTCCGCGGTCTCGGCTACGCGGTGGCCGACCCGGCCACCGGGCTGCTCGCCCGCGACACACTCGTCGGCGAGGTGCTCGGCCGTGATGTCCACGACACCACCGGGTGCTGGGAGGCGATGGTGCGCCGCATCCGCAACCTGGGGCGGCCGGGGATCGCGTCGATGGCCATCGCCGCGATCGACATCGCGCTCTGGGACACGAAGGCCCGCGCCGTCAGCCTGCCGCTGCACCGCCTGCTCGGGCCGGTGCGCGAGGCGGTACCGATCTACGGCAGCGGTGGATTCACGAGCTATACCGAAGTCGAGCTGTGTGCACAGCTGTCCGGTTGGGTGGAGCAGGGCATCCCGCGGGTGAAGATGAAGATCGGCAAGGATCGCGGCACCTCGTGGACAGAGGACCTCGCACGCGTCCGGGCCGCTCGCGACGCCATCGGCGACAACGTCGAGCTCTTCGTCGACGCCAACGGCGCCTACGACCGCAAGCAGGCGCTCCGCCTCGGCCATATCCTCGCCGAGGAGCTCAACGTGACCTGGTTCGAGGAACCCGTCACCTCCGACGATCTCGTTGGACTCAGCCAGCTGCGCGAGGCACTGCCACTCGAGGTGACCGCCGGCGAGTACGGCTACCACCTCGAATACTTCAGCGCCATGCTGGCGGCGGGATCCGTCGATGTCATGCAGGCCGACATCGGCCGCTGCGCGGGCGTCACCGAGTGGCTGCGCGTGGCCGCGACGACGGCTGCCTACAAGGTTCCCTTCTCCGCGCACTGCGGCCCATCGATTCATGTGCACCCGGCGACGGTGCCGCCGAACCTGCGCCACATCGAGTACTTCCATGACCACGTGCGCGTCGACCACCTCCTCTTCGAGGGTGTGCTGAAACCGGAGGGCGGGGCGCTCCGGCCCGCCGACGACCGACCCGGAATCGGCCTGTCACTCAAGGAGGCCGACGCCGCCCCATTCCGGGTGGCCTGACCCGTGGCTAGGACGGCACACACCCGCGGGGCGAGCCTGCAGCGCGGCGCGGCAGCGGCCCTTAGTCGGATGGATCCCGCGGCCGCTCCGGTTGTACTGCGCGACTACGCGCTGCTCGCCGACGGCGAGCGCGGCATCATCATCGGTCCGCACGGCGACCTGGTGTGGATGTGCTTCCCGCGCTGGCATGACCGCGCCCTGTTCAGCGCACTCATCGGTGGCGGCGGTTCGTACGCGGTCACGCCCATCGAGCGACACGTCTGGGGTGGCTACTACGAGCCCGGGTCGCTGATCTGGCGGAGCCGCTGGGTGACCAACAGAGCAACGATCGAATGCCGGGAGGCGCTAGCTCTGCCCTCCGCACCAAATCGCGCCGTGATCTTGCGTCGCATCGTCGCGTGCCAGGGCACAGCCCGCGTGCGCTGCACGCTGCGGACCCGCGCCGACTTCGGCACAGCCGCACCGCGCGCCGTCCGTCGCGAGGGCGATACCTGGGTGGTCGATCATGGCCACGTTCGGCTGCGCTGGGGGGGAGCCGGCAAGGCGCGGATGGTGAGAGGCGAGCGCGATACTCTCCAGCTTGACCTTGTCGTGCCCAACGGCTCCCATCACGACCTGGTCATGTCGGTGGAGGCAGGCGACACCGCAGAGGGACTGCCGGATGCCGGCGCGGCCTGGTCGGCGACGGAGGCAGCCTGGAAGAGCCGCATCCCCCCGCTGTCGCAGTCGCTGGCACCGCGCGACGCCCAGCATGCCTGCGCCGTGATGCTGGGGCTCACCAGCGCCGCCGGAGGCATGGTCGCCGCGGCCACCACCTCGCTGCCGGAGCGGGCGCGGCAATCGACCAGCTACGACTACCGGTTCGCCTGGATTCGCGACCAGTGCTACGCCGGCCATGCGGCGTTGGCTGCCGGTGTTGACGAACTCGCTGACAGTGCGGTCGCCTTCGTCAGCGAACGACTGCTGGCGGACGGTCCCAATCTCAAGCCGGCGTACACCGTGGACGGGGGTCCGGTTCCCGACCAGCGTCGCCTCCACCTCCCGGGGTATCCCGGCGGCACCGACATCGTCGGCAACTGGGTGAACGGTCAGTTCCAGCTCGATGCGTGCGGCGAGACTCTGTTGCTGCTGGCGGGGGCAGCGAAACGCGACCGCCTTGACGTGGAAGGGTGGCGAGCTCTGGAGACAGCCGTGTCGGTCATCGAAGCGCGCTGGCAGGAGCCCGACGCGGGCATCTGGGAACTGGAGCCGCACCATTGGACGCACAGCCGGCTCAGCTGTGTTGCTGGCCTGCGCGCTGCCGCCAAGGTAGCCCCGACGTCGTCTGGGGCGACAGCAGCATGGATGGCGTTGGCCGATGCGATCCTCGCTCGCAGCGGGCACACCTCGGTGCGCGATGACGGTGCCTGGCAACGGGCGGAGGACGATCCGCGCGTTGACGCCGCCCTGTTGATCCCCACTGTTCGCGGCGCGGTGGCCTTGGATGACCCGCGGAGCAGGGCCACGCTTGCCGTGATCGAGCACGAGCTCGTTGAGGACGGATACGTGTACAGATTCCGGCACGACGCACGGCCACTCGGCGAGGCCGAGGGGGCGTTTCTCCTGTGCGGTTTCATGATGGCGCTGCGCAAACACGTCGCGGGTGACCCTGTCGGCGCTGTGCGCTGGTTCGAGCGCACGCGTGGCGCCTGTGGCCCTGCAGGGCTGTTCTGCGAGGAGTACGACGTCCGTGAGCGTCAGCTCAGGGGAAATCTCCCCCAGGCGTTCGTCCATGCCCTCCTGCTGGAGAGCGCCATCACCCTGGCGACGTGAATGCTGCCGCCAGACCAGTTGAAGGTGAGCCGCAGCTCCCGTCGGGTAGTCGTCCGCAGCGCGTCACACCTGTGACGCCTGACCACTAGGACCCGGACCCAGGGGGCGAGGGGTAGGTTATCCGGCAGTTCTCGACCCGCGCGAAGCTGGTCAACGCGTGAGGCCTTGAGCTGTTGGCACCGATGATGTGCTGGATGCGATGGCCCCGCACCGTGAGCGCATCGGCGATCAAAGATCGGTGGCAGCGCCAGGGAACGGCCTCGGCGCACATGATTGCGCTGCGCTGGTGACCGGCCAGCTCGATCAGGCCGTCGACGGCAGTCTGAAACTCGACGGTGAGCATGTAGTCGGCGTAGCCGCGAAAGCTGGCGTTCCGCCAGCCTCTGTTCTCTGAAGCGGACTTCGTCTTTCGCAACCCGCCAAGTGCGGGCAGGTGCTGATACTGCAGCCGTGCTTCGGCGAGCGTCGCGGGCAGTACGTCCAAGTTGAATTGCGGATTGAATCGCGATCGAGGCACCGTCCGCACATCGAGGACCGTCTCGATCGCGTGCTCGCGGAGCAGGCCGATGAACTCGATGATTGGTCGCGTCGAGTGTCCGATTGTGTGCATGAAGGTCTCTGGACCGTCCAGCCTGTCCATCGGCCGAAATCCGTGGCACGGACGGCCCTGCTCGGCCATGGCGGACTCCTCTGAACCGACGTCGTCCATCACTTTTGACCGCAGCGGCACGGTCTACTGGCGTCACGGTGAACCGGCCGCGTCACGCGGCAAGTTCGCGGCCGACCAAGGCCACCAGATCCTTCATCGGAACGGTCTTTGCCAGTGGGGTTACCATGCGGAGCTTTCCTACCGCCAGCATCGGCTCACCCATCAAATCGCCGTTGGTCAAGACGACAATCGGAATGTCGCCGTATGCCGGCTGCGCCCGCACGCTGAGGCAGAATTCCAGTCCATCGAGACGCGGCATCCTCATGTCCGTCACAATCGCCACCGGTCGGCGAGCGGCGAGGTGTGCCAAGCCGTCGATTCCGTCAACCGCAGCGCTGACCTCGAGTCCGTACCTGGAGAGGCCGATGGTGAGGAACTCGCGGAAGCTCGGATCATCGTCAATGACCAGAATCAACGAATGATCGACGGGCGCGGTCGGCGGAGGCGCCAAGGCGGATCCGCGTCGGGCACTCGGGGACGTCGCCGCGGTGCTCACCGTCGGCGCGGGGGCCTGAGCATCGTGGTACCTCACGCAGCGTTCAGCAGACGCAGCCGCCTGCAGCCCGTCCATGATCGTTACTTCACTGGAGTGGCGTCGGTGCGTCAGCGAACATGCGGGGACGCGCACTGTGCCTCTGCGATGGTCTCCCTTCCGAGATACCCTCGCGGGGAGATGGCGTAGGTGCGCTAGGGGACGGAACAGTTGATGGCGGTGGGACCATGGTTGGGGTGCCCGTGCGCGCTTCGGCCTCGCGGCAACGGACCCGTTGACACGGACGCCTACCTGCCCGTACCCCGCGCCAGATTCGGCGTGAGCAGCGGGCGCCGAATGACACATAAGGGGCGGGGTCGTGAAGAAGACATTCGATGTTGTCGTGATCGGGACAGGGGAGGCCGGCTCGACGGTGGCCGCGGGGTGCCGGGCGGTGGCAAGAATGTGGCGATCGTTGATTCGCGGCCCTTCGGAGGCACGTGCGGTCTGCGCGGCTGTGACCCCAAGAAGGTGCTGGTGGGCGCGGCCGAAGTCGTCGACCGACAGCACCGCATGGTGGGCCGAGGAGTCGTTGGCGATGTGCACATCGACTGGGCCGAGCTGATCCGCTTCAAGGCCACATTCACCGACCCGTTCCCCAAACAACGGGAGGACGGCTTCCTGCAAGCCGGCGTCGAGACATTCCATGGCCGTGCCCGCTTTGTCGACCAGAACTCGATAGCAGTGGGAGACGACGTCCTGGAAGGCACCCACGTGGTGGTCGCAACGGGCGCGTGGCCCGCCACCCTACACATCGACGGCGAAGAGCATCTCACTCGCAGCGATCAGTTCCTGACATGGAGCAGCTGCCCGACCGGATCATCTTTGTCGGCGGAGGCTACATCGCCTTCGAGTTCGGCCACATCGCCGCCCGCGCTGGGGCGGCGGTCACCATCCTGCACCAGGGGGCGCGCCCGCTCGAGCACTTCGACCCGGACCTGGTGGCGAAGCTGCTGGAGCGCACCCGTGCCCTCGGCATCGACGTGCGCACCGGCACGAAGGTCGAGGGCATCGGCGGACACCCGGGGCACTTCAACGTCATCACCTCGATGGATTCCAGTTCTTCGAAGGTGTTCGAGGCGGAGTTGGTTGTCCACGCGGCCGGTCGCGCGGCCGAGCTCGACGACCTCGACCTGCCAACTGCCGGGGTTGAGTTCGATCCTCGTGGGGTGACGGTGAACCGCCACCTGCAGAGCGTTTCCAACCCGGCCGTGTACGCAGCCGGCGACGCCGCCAACAGCGGAGGCTTGCCGGAGACCCCCTTCGCCGATTACGAGGGCAGCGTGGTGGCCCGGAACATCCTGGAGGGAAACCAACACACAGCCGACTACCTCGGCATGGCCAGCGTGGTCTATTCGATCCCCGCCCTGGGCGCTGTGGGTCTCACCGAGGAGGAGGCGCACGCCAAGGGTCTGAACTTCATCGTCAACCAGGCCGACACCTCCGGCTGGTACTCGGCGCGCCGGGTCGCCGAGCCGGCGTCGATGTACAAGGTGCTGATCGAGAAGGGCAGCGGCAGAATCCTCGGAGCGCACCTGCTCGGTCCCGAGGCCGACGAGTTCTCCAACATTTTTGCCCTCGCCATCCGAGCGGACGTCAGGGCGGACGCTCTCAAGGAGACGCTGTTCGTCTATCCGACCCAGGCTTCCAACATTGCATCGATGCTGTAGCAGTCGCAGTAGGGAAGGAAGAACGGCTGACGGCGTGTTACCGCTGGAACACGTCGGGCGGCGCCGGTCTTCCGGAATTCTCACAGTGCGGTCGCCTGGCCGCCACCGGATCAGCGTTCTCAGCAGAGGAGGTGCGTGATGACCGAGACCAAGAGGAGTGCGCACTGCGTCTGGGCGGGTGATCTCGTGGGCGGAGAGGGGACGCTGACCGTGGGCAGCGGCGCGCTGACCGAGCAGCCCGTCACCTGGGCCTCGCGCGTGGAGAAGCCCGACGGCAGGACCAGTCCCGAGGAGTTGCTCGCGGCCGCCCAGGCAGCCTGCTTTGCGATGGCGCTCTCGCTCGTCCTCGGCCAGCGCTCCGCGCAAGCCGAACAGCTCGTCGTCGAAGCGACCTGCACCCTCGAACTGCAGGGAGCGCCGCGGATCACGGCGATGGATATTGACGTGCGAGGGGTGATCCCCGACCTGGATGGCGAATCGTTTCAGCACGCTGTCGCCGCAGCGGCCCAGCTCTGCCCGGTTGCCAACGCGTTGCGGCGGAGTGTCCGGATCAACGTGACCGCCCACTGGCGGAAAACG